>JBCCCZ010000239.1:0-1553 GCA_039033255.1 Pseudomonadota bacterium | reverse complement strand
GATATGCCGGAACGTCGTGGACAAGACCGAATTCTTTGGCAGGTTGCGGCTGTTTTCCTCAATCCACTTTTTGCCATTATCCTTTTATGGCTGTTCGTCAGCGTTAAAACGGGTGCGTGATGATATACGTCAAATGGGTGATCCGGGTCCTTTTGGTGCTGCTGACCGTGGCGGTGTTTCACTACACCCTGCCGCAGACCGATATCGCGCGGGTGACGGACACCTATGAAAAGAGGATCGATTTCGGGGAGAACTCGATCTTCTGGGCCGCACCCGATGTGGGCAATGACGGCACGCTGGCCAATCGCGATGTGTTCTTCATTCAGACCGTGCTGCCCAATGGGCGCGTGATGGTTTACCGAAACGAAGACACCGGCTGGGGCTGGCCGCCCTATTTCAAGTTTGACACCTCGAACCTGCAGGCGGAGGCCTCCGACCTGAAATCAACCGTCGAGGTGCCGAAATGGGTGGCGATCAAGCACTATGGCTGGCGCAATGAGTTCTTTTCGATCTTTCCCAATGCCATTGCCGTTTGGGCCGTTGTCGGGCCGGATGCACCCAAAGCCGTGCCATGGGTCAATATCCTGATCATCGTGAGCTTTCTGGTGGTGGTGGCGCTGCTGCGCGCAATGTGGCGCCGGTTCCGCACCATTCGGATTGATCCTATGGTGGACGACATCGGCGAGGGGTTTGATGCCGCCGGTCATGCGGTGGCGGCGCGGCGCGGGCGTATCAGGGCCTGGCTGGATACGTGGAAGCCCAAAGACAAGCAGTAACTGTGCCCGATAGGACGCACGCATTAAACGATACATGAACAAGGCCCGCCATGCGGTTTGGCATGGCGGGCCTTTCATTGGCGCTCACGTCAGTTGAGCCCGGATCAGTTTGTGAGCGGGGCTGCGGATGTGAACTTGGGGATGGTGTTGGTGGACGCGTCATCGCTCTCAATGCCGCCCCAGTTGCCTTCGGCCAGCGTGATGTTGCCGGGCACGTCTTCTTCCCAGAAGCCCACCACATTCTTGGTGATGTTGAGGTAGAGCTTGTCATCCACGATGCGCCACAGGTTGGGGTTGGCAGGCACCTTGCCGCCTTTGGACACGCCATAGGCGCAGTGACCGTCATACTGGGGTGCATAGCGGGCCGGATCGGCGAGGAAGGCATCGCGGTTGGCCTCAGACGAAAACGCGAAGGTCGCGCCATTGTAGTCGGCGGTGATGTCGGAATTGCCTTTCACGGCTTCGGGCTGGGCCTGACCAATGGGGTTTTGTTCGAGGCTGAAATACGCGACCACGTCGTAGCCGGACACGGCATAACCGGTTTCATCAATGTATTGCGGGCCTGCAAAAGCAGCCCCGGTCAGCATGGCAAATGCGGCGGCGGAAGTGAGAAGAGATTTCATGGATGTGCTCCTACTAGAATATGATGCGCTCGATATGGCGCGGCGGGGCGCGGAAAGATAGGCACCTAACCGACCTGTGATCGCTTGCGCGAAAATCGTGAAAATTTGCAGCAATTCACCGCCGGAAGGCCTGTGCGTCATATTTGAGTATTGT
>JBCCCZ010000238.1:0-1690 GCA_039033255.1 Pseudomonadota bacterium | reverse complement strand
GTATCGAAGGCCATCTAGCGCAGGGCGATTGGGCGCACGCCATCACGGAGGCGGCGGAAAAGGCCGGCGTCACCCATGTGGTCACCCCCTACACACCTATCGGTCCTGCGGCCGAGGCCATCTCTGCGGCAAAACCAAATCTCGAGGCCGCGGGCCTGACCCTAACACAGATCCGCCGCGACTATGACACGCTCACCTGGCCCCATGCCACGCGCGGCTTTTTCGGGTTGAAGAAAAAGATCTCGGGCATCCTGACAGGCCTGGGCCTGAAATAGCCGCAAACGCGGCAGTGGGCGCCAGCCCCCAACGTCGAAGCCGGTGGCTTCGACGCCTCCCCCGGGATACTTTCACCCAGAAGAAGCATAAGGCGTTCCCCAGAGTTTCTTCTTGCCTCAAACATCCTTGTCGGAGGCAAAAGTCTCAGGACTGACCGCGATCCCAGTCGCGCTTGATCTTCTTGGCGAGGCTCCATTTGTGCACTTCCGTGGGCCCGTCATAAATCCGAAAGGCGCGCAACTCGCGGAAGACCTGCTCGACCATCGTGTCCTGCGTGACACCGGTCCCGCCCATACACTGAACACAGCGATCGGCGACCCGCATCAGCGCCTCAGAGACATGCACTTTGGTCATGGAGCTTTCCGATGTGCCCCTCGCGCCCGCATCCAGAATATCGGCGCACCAATAGGTCATCTGCTCCGCCGCGCGCAGATCGATCAGGTTCTCGGCCAGCATGAAGCCCACGCCCTCATGGTCGATCAAGTGCTTGCCAAAGGCCTGCCGCCGGTTGGCATAGTCCGTGGCAAACTCTTGGGCGCGCACGCAAGCCCCCAGCCACCGCATGCAATGTGAGAGCCGCGCGGGCCCCAACCGAACCTGCGCGTATTTGAAACCTTCACCTGAGGCACCCAGCATCTGATCGGCGCGCAGGCGCAGATCCTCGATCGAGATCACCGAATGCCCGCCCGGCATCCCATTGTCGATCGTATCGAGCACTCTCTCTATCTTGATAGCCGGATGCGGCAGATCGACAAGAAACATGCAGGCGCCGTCCTCGGATTTGGCCATCACGATCCCAACGCCCGCGCCATCGGCACCTGTGATGAAGGCCTTGCGCCCATTGATCACCCAGTGATTGCCGTCGGGCACGCAGGTTGTCTGCAGCATCGTCGGATCAGACCCGGCTCCACCATCCACCGCCGGTTCCGTCATGAAGAAGGCAGAGCGTTTTTCGCCCCGGACAATCGGCGCCAGAAACCGCTCTTTCATCTCTTCGCTGCCGACCTTGCCAATGAGCAGCATATTGCCTTCATCCGGTGCCGCCGTATTGCACGCCAGCGGCCCCAGGATCGACAGCCCCGAGCGCATCAGCACGCAGGCTGTCTCCCGCTGCGTCAGATGCGATCCATCTTCTAGTATATGCGGTGTCAGCACGCCCGCCTCCCGTGCCAGCGCCTTCAGCTCCAGCGCCATCTCATCTGACGGCCCATGAAAGCCCACACGCGCGTCCCCCTCGAACGGCACGACACTCTCGCGGACAAACGTCTCCACACGATCCGCAATCTCCAGCGCGCGATCCGACAGACCAGCCCTCGTAAACTCCATCCCTGGCTCCCTCATTTTCGGCCACTATTGCCTCAAAAGCAGACGACGTCACCCACGGATTGCCGATTGAATGATTATTCAATGGACC
>JBCCCZ010000237.1:0-1871 GCA_039033255.1 Pseudomonadota bacterium | reverse complement strand
TCCGGCATCAGTTTGCTCCTTGCCCCAGCAGAAGCCGCGTATGCTCGCGCTCCGGCTGATACGAGACTTTGAGACGGGTCAGACCCACCTCGCTCAGGTTCCAGTTCAGGGTGATCTCGGTCACCCGCCCGTCCTCACGGGGTGCCGCCAGGAAAACGGCGGCATAAGCGCGCGGCATCTCCCGCTTCGAGACCGGCTCGAACGGGGCCGTGGCCGCAAACTGCGCCCCCTCCCCCTCGCGCCAGTCGCGATAGGCGAAGAGCAGGTCGGAATACTGCATCCCCGTCATCAAGAGCTCGCACGACGGGTTTTCGTCCCCGTAGACCACAGCGACCTGCGGGTTCGGCGTGGTCAGATAGCCCAGCGTGACCTGCGTCAGCTCGCTCGCCGCAAACCGTGCCTTCGCCCCACTGGGAATTTCGCGCAGCGTCGAGCGGTCCAGCGAGGCCGGATCCTCCAGATAGGCCGCGCAATAGGATTGATAGAGATCGCAGGTTTCCTGCATCGCCGGGGTCGGTTGACCGCAGAACTGCGGCGCCGCCTCGGCCTCTGTGCCTGTGAACACAACACTTCCAAGGGCGAGAGCGCCCATTAACCACCAATTACTCATATGTACCCTCCAAACGGTATCCATTGTCCGTCTGCTCTGTGACACCGGCCCAAGCGGGCCGGCATGGCATGAAGGACAGGATCGCCGGCAGACAAAGCGGGTTCTTGCCCATTCTGCCTTGGTACCACGGAAACAATCCGCCGATGGTTAACCTTTTGTTCAAAAAATATAACAGAAAGAGAAGGTTCGTGAGGGTATGGTTGACGTGCCCAAAGGGCGAGCAGCCCTGACCAATCGCGCCGCATAGCGCCCATCATTGCGACCCCGCGCAACATCAGACGCACTCCTCGGGCCAGTTCTCACAGAAACGTTCCATGAAATCGTTCCTGTCAGACCACATCCAGCGGACGCCGACAGTCGCCCAGGGCGCCTCATCGACGTCGTTGACGGCACAGAATATCACTTCGGTGGTTCCATCCTCGACATCCCGGACAGCGCGCCCGCACGCCCGCATGCCCCATTCGTCACGACTGATGGTTGCGAGTCTCTCGAGCTCGAAACCACCTTCATTGTTCGTCAAATATGCATTCCAGCTCGTGGCCAACTCCTCGACGATGAAGCTGTACGACAAAACCTCGCACTCCAGACTCCAACTGAGTGGTCTGCGCTGGTACAGATACCAGTCATCCGTATCACCCACCCAAACCCGGTCACCTGCCGATAGCTGGCGGTTTTCGGGGTGATGAACCTTGAGCGCATCAAAACGCCAGTATTTGTCCACTCCAACGACAGCCGTGCTTTCAACTTTCGGAACACAGTTCTCGAAGGCAGCGCGGATCATGTCACCTCCGGTGTACTCAGCCAAGCCAACGTTTGGAAGTAAACATCCTCCAAACACACCGACCGCCACGCACCGACGTAATACCGACGTGAAACCGACGCAAAACCGACACGCCACCGACGGGCCGAAATCAGTCATGCGCGACCCCCAGATAGGCGTCGATCACCGCCTGGTTTCCGCGCACCTCGTCCGGCGTTCCGTCGCCGATTTTCTTGCCGTAGTCCATCACGACGACCCGGTCGCTCAGGTCCATGACCACACCCATGTCATGTTCAATCAGCGCAATGGTCGTGCCGAACTCGTCATTCACATCAAGGATAAAGCGGCTCATGTCCTCCTTCTCCTCGACGTTCATGCCCGCCCGACGAACTGCCCGAACGACGCGAGCAAGGGGTCGGTGAGCTGTCGGTCTTCAGGCGCCAGGATCACGGCTTTGCCGCCGCCCAGCGAGAGCCCGGCCATCGCGTTCTTGTAACTCAT
>JBCCCZ010000236.1:0-1966 GCA_039033255.1 Pseudomonadota bacterium | reverse complement strand
TTACAACGATCTGCCCGTGGCCGACGTACCGGGCGTCGATGCCGGTGGAGAACTGGCGCGACTGGGGCTCAATGATCATCTGTCGGCGCAGCGATCCAATGGCTTGCGGGCGATGATTGAACGGATCCGGATCGTCTCGGTTCAATCGGGGACAGATCCGGTGGGCGGCTGACATCCGGTAACCGGCTTGTGTGTCGCATGTGGGGCGTCTTGGGCTAAAGTATCCATTAAGTGCTGACCGGAGGTTCTTTCGATGACCCGCTTTCTTTCATTCGTTCTAATGGCCCTGCTTGTCGTGCCCGTGGCCGCGCAAGAGACTGAGGCGCCGGAGACCGAAAGCCCGCAGGCAGAGGCACCGCTTGGCGAAGGCCCGATGACGTATGAAAAGCTTGGGCGGATCATTTTTGCGCTGGACCCGGAGGCGCAGCCGCAAGGCCCCGGTTTCGTGCTGACCATCGCCGAAGTGAGGGTGCTTGTGGTGGTTGATCCCAATTCTGATCGGATGCGGGCGATGGTGCCGGTGTCGGAGGTGTCGGGGCTGACACCCAATGACCTTTTCCGCATGATGCAGGCGAATTTTGATACCGCGCTGGATGCCCGTTATGCCATTGCCAATGACACGCTGTGGTCGACCTTCATTCATCCGCTGTCGCCCTTGGAGCGGGATCAACTGATCTCTGGGCTGGGGCAGGTGGTGAATGCGGCCAAGACCTATGGCACGCTCTATTCCGGCGGGCTGATGCAGTTCAACGGCGGGGACAGCCCCGGCATTCAACGCCAGTTGATTGATGAGCTGCTGAAGAAGGGTGAAGAGCTGTAGCCTGCGTGAGGCACCCGCCGTGCCGGCCGTTCGTGCCGTCCTTAAAGAGGCCAGTTTCCGACGGCTTGGGATTTCTTGGCAAAGCGCGCGAAAATTGGACCCAATAAGCCCACCATGCGCCCGGTGAACGCAGGCTTTCCGGTTTCGCAGATGGATTTAAGATTGCCCGCGATGAAAGATTGGCCGCCGACCATTTCCTTGGCCAGCTTGCTGCCTGGTACCAGATCGTCGATGCGCAGTTCAAATTCCGTCCCGCCGTCTTTTTCGGTTAGGGTGTAGGTGACCGTGACGGGCGGTTCGTCGATATTGGTCATCGAAAACGTGTGCGCGTAGACATTGGGTGGGTCAAACCGCAGGACTTTGCCCACCACCATGGCGACTTTGCGATTGGCGCTGACCATGCGGTATTGCACGCCCTCGGCCATCCCATCCTTTGTTTCGCAGATTGACCCGAAGAAGAAGGGAAGCGCCTCATCCGTTTTCACCAGCGTGTTCCAAACGGTTTCGCGTGAGGCTTGAATAAACACACGGTTGATGTGCGTTGTGTCAGTCGTCATTGTCTTACTTTCTCTTTTTTTCCACGGCTTCGGCGACCTGTTTGATCAGGCTCATGCGGTCCAGCCAATGGGTCGAAAACGTGTCTGTCCAACGATCGTAAATCATCTGAATGGGGGCCGCGTTGAGGTAGAGCTTGCGCGACCGGCCCTGTTTTTCACTGATGACCAAGTGCGCCTCTTCCAGAACTTTAAGGTGGTTCATCACAGCGATGCGCGTGACATCGAACTGGCTGGCCAGATCGCCCACCGTCATGCCCGGCACGTCCTGTAGGTGATCTAGCATCTTGCGACGGGACGTGTGCGACAAAGCGGTAAAGACGCGATCCATGTCATCATTGGTAAACATGTAATTACATATTTACATAAATTGCATCCTGTCAACACCTTTGCCACCTCACTTGGACCGGCGCTGGTTTGCCATGGTTTTATGTTGCACCTCTTGCCAATAAAGCAGGGCTGTCATATACGCCCACCTGTCAAAGCGGCTAAGCAGACCGTGACAAGAAAAGAGCAGGGCCGGGGAACTCCGCGGCCCTTCGTTTTTTTGTTGCAGCTGGAAACGCGGACCAACTTGAACCCAAAGACCGGT
>JBCCCZ010000235.1:0-2162 GCA_039033255.1 Pseudomonadota bacterium | reverse complement strand
TAGCGCGACCCGGCATGTCAGGCACGGCAATTCGCGTGCTGATATGTAAGCTGAGCTTTAGTCCCGTTTACCTGCGAAGCGGGCGGCCCAATCCTCGCGCTGATCATCGGTGATCTTGGCGAAGAGGACATCGGGCACGGTGAAGGCGTGCCCCTCAGGCAGGGCATTCAGCGCGTCCGAGACATCATCCGGCCAGTCGGTGTCGAGCGTGTTCATGGCCGACAGCATCCGCGCGGCGGCGTCTGGGATGAAAGGCGCGGACAGAACGGCGTAGAGGCGGATGAGGTTTAGCGCGAGGCGGATCTGGGCGGCGGCGGCCTCAGGATTTTCCTTGAAAGTGGACCACGGTGCGGCCTCTTGCAGGTATTCATTGCCCGCAACCCAGATGGCGCGCAGTTCTTGGCTGGCCTTGCGCAGCTCGATGGCGTCCATATGCGCCTCATACGCGCGGATACGGGTGGTGAGCTCTTCGATCAGGGCGGTTTCATTCGGGCCAAAGCTGCCGCCTGCGGGGATTTCTTCGCCGAATTTGGAGCGGCAGAATTTGGTCACGCGGCTGATGAAATTGCCCAGGACATCGGCGAGGTCCTTGTTCACCGAAGTCTGGAAATTCTCCCATGTGAATTCGCTGTCGGAATTTTCCGGCACATGGGAGAGCAGCCACCAGCGCCAGTAATCGGCAGGCAGGATCGACAGCGCCTGATCCATGAACACGCCGCGCCCCTGCGAGGTGGAGAATTGTCCGCCATCGTAGTTCAGATAGTTGAAGGATTTGATGTAATCGACGAGCTTCCACGGCTCGCCGGATCCCAAGATGGTCGAAGGGAAGCTGAGCGTGTGGAAGGGCACGTTATCCTTGCCCATGAACTGGGTGTAGGTCACGTCACCCGCGCCCTTGTCGGTGCGCCACCAGCGTTCCCACTCGGCATCGTCCCGACCTGTGGCCGCCGCCCATTCGCCCGCGCAGGCGATGTATTCGATGGGGGCGTCGAACCAGACGTAGAACACCTTGCCCTCCATACCGGGCCAGACCTCATCCCCGCGTTTGACGGGGATGCCCCAATCCAGATCGCGGGTGATGCCGCGGTCCTGCAAGCCATCGCCATCGTTGAGCCATTTCTTGGCGATGGACGTGGTGAGGATGGGCCAGTCTTTCTTGCTGTCGATCCAGTCGTTCAGGCGGTCGCGCATGGTGGATTGGCGCAGGTAGAGGTGTTTGGTCGCGCGGACCTCCAGATCGGTCGAGCCGGAGATGGCCGAGCGGGGGTTGATGAGGTCGGTGGGATCGAGCTGTTTGGTGCAGTTTTCGCATTGATCGCCGCGCGCGTTTTCATAGCCGCAATTGGGGCAGGTGCCCTCGATGTAGCGGTCGGGGAGGAAGCGAGCATCAGCGTGGGAATAGACCTGAGACTCGTCGACCTCTTCGATGAGACCCGCCTCGGCCAGTTTTCCGGCGAAATGCTGGGTGAGGGCGTGGTTTTGCGGGGAGGAGGAGCGACCGAAATGGTCAAAGCTCAGGCCGAACCCATCTGAGAGGTCCTTTTGCGTCTGCCACATCTCGGCGCAGTAGTCGGCCACAGGCTTGCCCGCTTTGGCGGCGGCCAGTTCTGCGGGCGTACCGTGTTCATCGGTGGCGCAAAGAAACATCACCTCATGGCCGCGCGCGCGCAGGTAGCGGGCATAGAGATCGGCGGGAAGCTGACTTCCGACGAGATTGCCCAGATGCTTGATGCCGTTGATATACGGGATCGCGGACGTGATCAGATGGCGGGCCATGGGTGTCTTCCTTGGGGCGTGGTGTTTGGGCGGTTTAGCGTAAGGTTATCTGGTGTGCCAGTGTTGGGTTGGCACCTTCGCGCGGAATCAAGGCCCTAGCACCGCCGCACCTTGGTCAGGCCGTCCCGGGGCCTGGCGAACGTGGCGTTTTAGGCGGCCGATCAACGGTTCAGCGGGCTTTTGAGATAAAGTGCTGTCGATGCAGTGGTTGGATCGCCATGCCACGGCCCGACGAAGGCGCTCTGATGTTACTGGCTTGGCAGCTGTTGCGCGTTCCAGCGGGCCTCTAACTTTTCGATGGCCGCGATGCGCTCAGCGGTTTTGGGGTGGCTCATGAGCCAGGCCGGAATGGCCCCGCCGCGCGCATTGGTCAGCGCCTCCAGCTT
>JBCCCZ010000234.1:0-2208 GCA_039033255.1 Pseudomonadota bacterium | reverse complement strand
GATGGCGATGTTCTTTTCGGCGTCTTTCAGAAAGAATTCATCGGCGGCAAAAGCCGTGCTCATGGAGGCGACAGTGATGGCGGCGATGGCCGCACCAGTGCGAAGGGTCTTCAAGATCATGGGATGCTCCTCATGGAATTATTGCGCGTTTCGGGTCGGTTCTTGCAGCGTGCGCTGCCCCGACAGGTCTGCCGCCTTGTCCGACGAAACGCCAATAAACTCGGTTCACAGACGCGCGGGTCACAAGTGATCCATGATGTCGTGAAGTCCCTTAGTGCAGGCTCAGCAGCACTTCGATGTCGCGCAGGGTCAAGCGTTGCAGCAATTCGCGATCCTCGGCAGACAGCCGCCCTCCAGTCTTGATCGTGTCATGTAGAAGCGCGGCAATCCCGGCGGTGGGCATGTAATAGACGTTTGGGTCTTCATGGCTCAGATCCGAAACCAGCTTCTGCAAAAGCCGCTTTTGCCGTTCGCCATCGAGATCCTTGCGTTTGTCTTGCAGCATTGTTCGAACCCCGTTCGCCATACTTTAAAACCAATCTATTTCATCGGTCCAGTGCGGCAATGCTGTCATCTGTTGCCTCAATCAAGTGGCGCAAGAAATGGACGTAGTGATCCGGGTCTTCCAAGGGCCACAGATGATCGCGACCCTTGAGGACGAGGCCCCTGACGACAGGGTATCGGGCTGCAAGAGTTTCGGGCATGCGCCGTATCGCTTTCGGCTCGCGATCTGCTGCAACAGCCAGGATGGGGCATGACACCTGATCGATCTCCGGGGGCCGAAAGGCGATCACGTCAAAGCCGCCCTGTCGTATTGTACGGGCACGGATCTGGGCGATCCCGGTTTGAAACTTCAGCGCCATATCCGGCGTCGCAAACCTTCCTTTCATCAACCGCGTCATCAGCGGCATTCGCATCAGCACGCTGTTGACCATATAGGCCGTTTTCCAAAGAAGCGGTGCCTTCAAGTGACCCACATGAAATCCCGACAGCATCGCGCCCTCGAACCGATTGGGCCGCAAACTGAGCAAGATGAACCCAACATAGGCCCCAAGGGAATGGCCGGTGAGGAAAATCTTCCGGTCAGGCGCCATGCTATCCACCACACGCGCCACCTGTTGCGCGCTGTCTGTCAGGGACCGCCATTCAATGCCCGCGCTGCCACCATGGCCAGGCATATCCGGTATCAATGCACCGTATCCGTTCAGCTGATCTGCAACGGGTTGCCAGCACCAACCAGCCATTCCCAACCCGTGCAGGTAAATCACAAGCGGCCTGTCTGAATCCGAGCAATCAAGACTGTAGGCAAGCATGGTGCGCCGCTCCTCAGCAGGTACTGGCAAGGTTTGTTGTTCTTGAGGATGGCTTAAGTCCTGATTGGGAATGCCGGCTATGCGATCAAAGGGCGTGTCACTCACCAAGTTTGGCGTGGACCTCATCCAAATCTATCTCGCCCACCGGCATCTTGTTGGCCGGGTTTTCGAAATCGTATTTGAAAAGCTCGAAGTCGCGTTTGTAGATCTCATAGACCAGATGCATCGACAGATCGTCGAAATAATCCTCCACAGGGTGCGCCCGTTTGGGGCCGTGGCCTTCGCTTTCGTTGAAGCGGGGGATTTTCTTCAGATCGACTTTTTTGGGCGTCTTGATCGCTTTCAGAACGTCGGCCATCCCGTCATTGAAGCTTTCGGTCCAGAAGATTTTGTCATAGCGCCCGCCATTCACGATGAAGGTGGACACATGGCCCGACATGGCGGACCAGTGAATGTCCGGCTCCATCGGGCGGCGCCAGCGGATCGTATCGCGTGCAAAGAGCAAGAAGCGTCGGAAACTGGCGATCTGGTCAAACTCCTGCTTGCCGTCATCGCCGCCCACTTCCACGCCGTATTTTTGCACCAAGAGAGGCACCAGCTTGCCGCGATAGCGCACGCCGTTGCGTTGGATGCCGCAGATCTTGTCGAAAAAGCTGGACAGGATGCGCGTGTAGGGATTGCGCACGCAGGTGAAAGCGTAGGAGCTATGCCCGGTCACATTGGCGGCGATGGCGTCATGGCTTTCTTCACGGGCCCATTTGTGCAACCCATCGGTGGCATCATGGATATCGCCGTCAAAGAAGGCCCCGTGATCGGAGTAATACATGATCTGCCCGATGGTCGAACACGCGCATTTGGGCACCACGCGGTACACCACGCTTTCGCTTTCGGTCAT
>JBCCCZ010000233.1:0-2268 GCA_039033255.1 Pseudomonadota bacterium | reverse complement strand
GTTGCAAATTTTATTGCGGCTTTATCGCCAATCTCTTGATTCATTCCAATTACGTAGGGGATGTGTTTGGCGATCGCACTTGCCTGAACTTCGTCGGATCCTGCATGGTGCATAAGGGCGATCTGAAGATCGTGGTGCAAATGCTGCGCAACCTCGAAAAGAGCGGGCAGGAGATCAAGTTCAAAGCGCCGCTCGTGGTGGCCGCACCGACCTACAACATCATTGATGAGCTCAAAGAAGAGGGCGATTGGGAAGTGCTGCAACGGTACTCAGGCTTTGAGTTCGATGACTTCATGCCCAAAGCCACGCCGCGCAAAGAGTATGAAAACCAGCTCTATCTTGAGCGGCCAGGCTGCAACCTCTGCATGGGTAACCAGGAAAAGGCGGAGAAGGGTGACACAGTTCTCGCCACCTCCACGCGCCTCTTTGCGGGCCGTGTTGTCGAAGACAGCGCAGAGAAAAAGGGTGAATCCCTTCTCGCCTCCACGCCGGTGGTGGTGCTCTCTGCGATCCTTGGCCGGACGCCCAGCATGGAAGAATACAAAGCGGCCGTGGAAGGGATCAAACTGACCAAGTTCGCGCCACCCAAAAAGACGCCGCTCGACGCCTTGTCCGTCCATTACTGATCGCGCCTCGGCGCCATCAGAACCTCTAAAAAACTGCCCCGTGAATTGCACTTTTCCGGGGTTTCTTTCTGCAAACGCCGCACTAGAACCCGTCTTGCCTCACCCTGCATTGCTGCCGGGATATTTGAGGCCAAAAGACACATGTGGCGCACACCTGTTGCTTCTTCTGGCTGAAAATATCCCGGGGAGTCGCGCCACGCGCGACGGGGCAGAGCCCCCAACTTTGGCGGCTCCCGGCAAGACAATGGGGCCCGGGCCGCAGGCGCGTCAGTAATCCTCGCCTTTGTACCGGTTGGGTCGCCCTTTGGCGTCATCGATCCCCACGAACGCCGCCCAATCATCGCCCGGGCGCCAGATGCTTTCCATATTGGCTTTCGCCTCGGCCTCGGAAAGCGCACCCGCCTCCTTGGCAAGGCGGTAAAAGAATGCGCTGACACGGGCGTTGTAGATGCAATGCACGTGGATTTTCTCGTCCGGATGGCGGTCCAGAACACCGCGAAACCTCTCGAAATCCGCGTCCGTCGGGTGCTCGAAATCCACGGGGATGTAGTCATAGACCATCCCCAGCCCCGTCACCTTACCGGGCTCATCCACCAATGCGCCTTTGTTGTCATGCGGCCCGAGATTGACAATGCGCGTGACGCCCATGTCTTTCAGCTCCGCCAGTTCGGTTTCACTGGGCTGGCCCGAGGTGGTTAGGCGGGGCGTCAATCGCCGCCAGTTCAGAATATGCGTGAGGTCCATGGTTGTTCTTTCATGCGGGCTGTCGGATCGTAGGTCGTGCGTGTCGATGAGGCTAGACTACCGAAATCCGCTTTGGCATAAATGACAGTATGACCTCAAATCCTGCCAAAACGCGCAACGTTGTCTTTGTCATCTACCCCGACATTGTCTTGCTGGATCTCGTCGGGCCGCTTCAGGTGTTTTCCCATGCGCTTGATCCCGACACCGGTGCGCCGGGCTATGCCTGCCATGTGGTGTCTGCCTCGGGCGCGATGACCGAGACAAACACGGTGCTGCCCAGTCCCAGCCGACCGATCGAGAGCGTTGCGGATCTGGACATCCATACCGTCGTGATCATCGGCGGGGACGGCGCCAACACGGCGATGTTGGATGACGCACTGATTGCCCAGATCCAGATGCTGACGCGCGATGCACACCGCGTGGCCTCCGTGTGCTCGGGGGCTCTGGTCATGGCGGCGACAGGGGTGCTCGACGGGCGTCGGGCCGTCACCCATTGGGATGATTGCGAAACACTGGCGGCGTGCTTTCCCAAGGTTCGCGTCGAAATGGACCCGATCTATATCAAGGATGGCCATGTCTGGACCTCTGCCGGGATCACGGCAGGCATCGACATGGCGCTGGCCATCGTGGCCGAAGATCTTGGCCGAGCGGCGGCCTTTGGCATGGCGCGTTCCATGGTCACGCAGATGGTGCGCTCTGGCGGTCAGTCGCAAGCGAACTCGGAGTTCTCTCCTCAGGTGCCTCTCGAGCTCTGCGGTTGCGAGCAACCTCGTCAACGACAACGACAGATTCCTCGGCAACGGTGCCGGTGCCACCCGCTTCGTCGACAGCGCCGTCGCCGCGCGCCATCTCCGCGACGTCCCTGGCCGTAGCCCCAGCCGCAGCCGCAGCCACAGCC
>JBCCCZ010000232.1:0-2346 GCA_039033255.1 Pseudomonadota bacterium | reverse complement strand
TGGGACGAGTTTTTCCGCGAAGCCACTTGGGACGAAGCCCTCGATTTCGCCGCGGGTGGCCTCAAGGGCCGCGGCCGCGAAGTCGCTGGCTTTGGTTCGGCCAAATGCACCAATGAAGAGGCCTATCTCTTCCAGAAATTCATCCGCCAGGGCTTTGGCCACAACAACGTGGACCACTGCACACGGCTGTGCCACGCCTCCTCGGTGTCCGCATTGATCGAAAACGTCGGTTCGGGTGCTGTCACGGCCACATTCAATGAGATTGAAAACGCCGACGTTGCGATCATGATTGGCTGCAACCCGCTGGAAAACCACCCTGTCGCGGCCACCTATTTCAAACAATTCACCAAGCGCGGCGGCAAGCTCATCGTGATGGACCCCCGCGAACAGGGCCTCAAACGCTTCGCCACCCACATGCTGCCCTTCAAGCCGGGCTCGGATGTGTCAATGCTCAACGGCATCATGCATGTGATTGTCGAAGAAGGGCTTTACGACCAGCAATACATCGAGGCCTTCACCGAGAACTGGGAAGCCGAGAAAGAACACCTCAAGCAGTTCCCGCCAGAGAAGATGGAAAAGCTCTGTGGTATCCCGGCCGAAACCTTGCGCGCCGTGGCCCGCGATTTCGCGACCGCACAGGCAGGCATGATCTTCTGGGGCATGGGCGTCAGCCAGCATATCCACGGCACCGATAATTCGCGCTGCCTCATCAGCCTCGCCCTGATGTGCGGCCATGTGGGCCGTCCGGGCACGGGGCTGCACCCGCTCAGGGGTCAGAACAATGTGCAGGGCGCCTCTGACGCGGGCCTTATCCCGATGTTCCTGCCCGATTATCAGACGGTTACCGATGATGGCGTGCGCTCGGCCTTCACAGACGTGTGGGATTCCGGTGATTTTTCAAACGAAAAGGGTCTCACCGTCACCGAAATCATGGATGCGGTCCATGCGGACCAGATCAAGGCGATGTACATCTTGGGCGAAAACCCCGCCATGTCCGACCCGGATGTGGAACACGCCCGCGATGCGCTGGCGAAACTCGATCACCTCGTGGTGCAGGACATCTTTATCACGGAAACGGCGAACTACGCCGATGTGATCCTGCCGGCCTCCGCGCTTTACGAAAAATCCGGCACGGTCTCCAACACCAACCGCACCGTGCAAATGCTGCGCCAAGCGGTGCCGCCGCCCGGTGAGGCGCAGGAAGACTGGTGGATCGAGGTGGAACTGGCCAAGCGTTGTGGCCTCAACTGGACGTACACGCATCCAAGCCAGGTCTACAATGAAATGGCCCTCAACATGCGCAGCCTCGACAACATCACATGGGAGCGTCTCGAAGGATCTGCCGTGACCTACCCGTCGCTCAGCCCCGAAGATCCCGGCCAATCCGTGGTGTTCGGCGATGCCTTCCCCCGCGCCGAGGGCCGTGCGAAATTCACGCCTGCCAGCGTGGTCCCGCCCGACGACCTGCCCGATGCCGAGTATCCGATGGTTCTGACGACGGGGCGTCAGCTGGAACACTGGCACACCGGCTCCATGACGCGCCGCGCATCCGTGCTCGATGCCGTGGAACCCGAAGCCAACTGTTCGCTGCACCCATCTACCCTCCGCAAAATGGGCGTGGCGCCGGGCGGCATGATCCGTCTCACCACGAAACGCGGCTCCATTGAGATCATGGCCCGGGCTGACCGTGCGGTTTCCCCGGATATGGTCTTCCTGCCCTTTGCCTATGTGGAAGCGGCGGCCAACATCCTGACAAACCCGGCCATCGACCCCTATGGCAAGATCCCGGAATTCAAGTTCTCCGCCGTCCGCGTGGAACCCGCCGAAGAGGCGATCGCCGCCGAGTAACGGCGAGGCGCGCCCGTAAGGGAGCGATGAGCGACCCGTCACCGATGCAGAGGCTGGCTCCACGCCCGGCGGCCTGCGGCGTCAACGACGGTGACCCGTATCCACGCCGACCGCGCCACCCGCGCGTCAAATGCCACCCGCGTGCGCGTCATGGACGCCCCATGCACCGCATGCGCCGCCGCACCATATCCCTGCACAATCACAGCCACCACCGCGCTCGTTTCCACCACGACCGCCTTGTCTTCCCAATGGACCCCGTGAATTTCCGGCCCCGTCGAGGCATAATAGGCCCCATCCTTCAACGCCTCCACCAAGGCGTCCGGGTCGTTTTCTTCCGCCTTCACCATCACCCAGCCGCCAAAGTGATCCGGTTCATAAAAATGCGCGTCATCGGTGGCGCAAAGAGTCAATTGCCGCCCCTCGGAAAGCAACTGATCAGCCGTGTAAAACCCGTGCGCCCGATCACACCCCACTGCGCAGCCATGGTTGTAAACCTCC
>JBCCCZ010000231.1:0-2386 GCA_039033255.1 Pseudomonadota bacterium | reverse complement strand
CCTCTACCGCGCGCCCAAAGCGCCGGACGTGCTGGATGATTTTTTCTGGTTCTGCAAGGACTGCGCGCGCGAATACAACGCCAAGTGGAATTTCTTCGACGGCACGACCGAGGCGGAAATGAACGCGCAGATGTCCAAGGATAAGGTCTGGGAACGCCAGACCCGCCCCATATCCGACCCCGAAGCCCGTGCCTGGGCCCGGCTCGGCATCGAAGACCCGCATCAGGTGCTGGGCGGCAACGCCACCCAAAACCCCGGCCGGGGCGGCGGTATAAAACGCAAACTGCCTCCGACCGAACGGCGCGCCATGGAAATCCTGGAGGCCGAGGACAACTGGACCAAGCAGGAAATCCGCAAGGCCTACAAAGCGCTGATCAAAGTGCTGCACCCCGACATCAACGGCGGTGATCGCAGTCAGGAAGAGCAGCTGCAACAGGTCGTCTGGGCCTGGGACCAGATCAAAGACAGCCGCAACTTCAAGTAAGAGATCTCTTGCCACAGCGGATCTTCGGGCTGGGAGTATTTATGGCCAAAAAGAAGCGCGGCTTGTTGCTTCTTTTTGGCCGAAAATACTCATCCAAGTGATCGGCGGAGGTCAGACCGCACCGGTATACTCCCCACGCGCCGGGTATTCATTCGCAATCGCGAAATCGAGCGCGGCCACCAATTCCGAGAAATGCGGGCGCACGAACGGCATGGTCTGGACCGATCCGTAATACAGCGTCTGCTGCGGCGTCACCATGAAGAGGCCGGGCTCGGAAAACAGCGCGGGCTCCTCAATCCCAATGGACGTCTTGCCGCGCGAAGTGGAGATGTAAAGCCCCCATTCCTTCGCCTTGGGCAGCGACAGGTCATACCCAAAGCGCAGCTTGGTGGCGGAGATCTTCTCGGCCATCTGCCGCGTGCGGTCTTCGCCATCGGAACTGACGGCAATGGTGGCCACCCCGCGCTCGGCAAAATCATCCACCCGCTTTTCCAGCTCTGTGAGGTAATTGGCGCAGATCGGGCAATGCAGCCCGCGATAAAAACAGATCACCGTGCCGCGTTCAGCGGTCTCGGCGCTCAGATCAAAGGCGCCGTGGTCCAGCGTGGGCAGGCTCAGATCAGGCGTTTTCTGACGGGGGATCAACATGGCAGAATTCCTTTCAGGGTGGTTGACGCCCGATGAGCTATCACAATAATGGATCATGAAAACATCAAATACATGATTGAGATCACTATTTGTCCCGCCCAGATCGCCTCTCCGCCCTGATGGCCCGCTTCGAGTTGACCGTTGCCCCCTGCCCGCCAGAGCAAGCCAATTTCTGCATTCTGGGCACAGATGACGCGCCATCTTGCCTTTGCATGACCGCGACACCCTTCAACGCGCCGACCGCTCTGGCCCATGCCCGCGTCAGCTGGGGCGGAGCTGACAACCCGCTTCTGACAGCGCTGCCGTCCGAGATCCGCCACGACCTGTCGAATGATCCCGACATGCAAACCATCGCCCGGCTTTTCATCTCGGAAATGCAGGCCGCGCGCTGTGGTGTGGCCTCGGTGCTGAACCGCTTGGGCGAAGTGCTAATCGTACGCCTGATGCGGGCGCAGATCGAACAAGGTGGCGTGCGCGTGGGTATCCTCGCGGCCCTGTCGGACCCCCGCCTCAGCCGCGCTGTCGTCGCGATCCATGATCGTCCCGGCCATCCGTGGCGCCTCGATGAGCTTGCCGAGGAAGCCGGTCTTTCCACCAGCCGGTTTGCCCACCTATTCCGCACGCGCGTGGGCCAAACGCCGCTCAGCTATCTGCGCCACTGGCGCCTGGTTCTGGCCAAGCAGGATATTGAACGCGGCGACCGGATCGCACGTGTGGCCGCGCGCTACGCCTATGGATCACCCGAGGCCCTATCGCGCGCCTTTTCCGGCCAGTTCGGGCATGCGCCGCGGACTGTTCGGGCGCAGATCGCCGCGGCCAGACCAGACTAGCCCCGTCTTCCCGAATTTCTGGCCCTACCCCTTGCCCTTCTTCGCGTTATGTTGCACGACGTGGCGCAATTGAGCCCACCCAAAATCGAAGGACCCGGACCATGGCGGATGGAATGACCGACACAAGCGTCAAACCCACAGAAGAAATCTCTGTCCGGGACGTGTTCGGCATCGACACGGACATGGTCGTCAAAGGCTTTGCGGAGCCGACGGATCGCGTGCCCGAGGTGGATCACACCTACAAGTTCGACCCCGACACAACGCTGGCGATCCTGGCCGGGTTTTCCGCCAACCGCCGGGTGATGATCCAGGGCTATCACGGCACCGGCAAATCCACCCATATCGAACAGGTGGCAGCAAGGCTCAACTGGCCTGCTGTGCGCGTCAATCTCGACAGCCATATCAGCCGGATCGACCTGATCGG
>JBCCCZ010000230.1:0-2509 GCA_039033255.1 Pseudomonadota bacterium | reverse complement strand
ATGGCTTCGACGTTGGGGGCAGCGCCCCCGTGGGTGCATGCGCTCAAAACCGCTGACAGCCGATTTTGGCCGACCAGACACCGCCCAAATCGCGGGGAATGGCCCAAAACACCCGGGGATTTCCGCTCAGTCTTCTCAGACGTCTCAGGCACTCCCATCCTCTGCTGCACATGCAAAGGAGGGAATACCATGTCTGACTATGAACAATCCCGCTACCCACGCCCTACAGCTGTCGACACGGGCGGCGCGAGCGCTTTCTGGGTGCTTGTCGTCGTTGTCGCGCTTGGCGCGCTCATCCTCATCATGGCGTTGGGCAGTGCGACCGTCTCGGGCGATATCGGCACAAGCGCAGAGCCTGCTGCTGCTGAGTCAGCGCCTGCCATCACACCGGCGGAGCCTGAATCTGCGACAACCGGCGCAGCGACAGGCACTGTCGCCGAATAACAACACCATCCTCACCAAACGTCTTTTGGGCGGGCACCTCGCGGTGCCCGCCCTTTTGCCGTGCGCAACCAACCGGAGCATCCCATGCTGAAGCTCACTTGCCCCTATACCGGTATCACCGGTGAAGAGACCGAATTCACCCCGGGCGGGGAGGCGCATCTGAAGCGCTATGGCCCCGGGTCCAGTGATGAGGATTTCCACGACTATCTGTTTTCCAAGGAGAACCCCAAGGGCGTCCATTTTGAGCGCTGGCGGCACAGCTATGGCAGCGGCAAATGGTTCATTGCGGCCCGCGACACGGTGACGTTGGAGGTTTACGGCACGTATCCCGCGCAAACGCTGGAGCCGCCGCAATGGGTGAAAGACAAGATCACCGCCAAGCGCCCCGGATGGACGTGGCGAGAATTCGCGGGAGGTAAAAAATGAGCACACGCCTTGCGCAGGGCGGGCGGCTGATTGACCGCGCGAAGACCCTGAAATTCCGCTTCAATGACAAGTACTATTCCGGTCATGAAGGCGATACGCTGGCCTCGGCGCTCTTGGCCAATGACCAGATGCTGGTGGGGCGGTCGTTCAAGTATCACCGTCCGCGCGGCTTCGTGGCCTCCGGCGCGGAAGAGCCCAATGGCATTTTCAACATGGGCGAAGGCGCGGCGTTCGAGCCCAACCAGCGCGGCACGACGACAGAGCTTTTCGATGGCATGCGGATGGAAAGCCAGAACCACTGGCCCACGCTGGAATATGACATCGGCGCTGTGAACAACAAGCTCGCCCGGTTCCTGCCGGCGGGGTTCTACTACAAGATGTTCATCCACCCGCGGTCCTTCTGGAAGCATGTCTATGAGCCGTTCATCCGCCAATCCGCGGGTCTGGGCAAAGCGCCCAAGCGGGGCGATGACGACAAGTACGAACATTTCTATGCCTTCGTGGACGTTCTGGTGATCGGTGGCGGCGTCGCGGGGCTGCAGGCTGCGCTGGCGGCGGCCAAAACGGGCGTCAAAGTCATGATCGTGGAGCAGACGGCCCAATGGGGTGGACGCGCCGTGGTGGATGGCGCGGTTGACGATTCAACTGTCAACGAAAACTCTGTGGATTTGTTCGTGGCCGAAACCGTCGCGGAGCTGGAGGCGATGGACAATG
The DNA here is from genome assembly GCA_039033255.1 of Pseudomonadota bacterium. Taxonomy (GTDB): domain Bacteria; phylum Pseudomonadota; class Alphaproteobacteria; order Rhodobacterales; family Rhodobacteraceae; genus Roseovarius. Next base: position 925 of record JBCCCZ010000230.1, on the reverse strand, counting down.
TCACCATGCACACGCGTATGATGGGGGCGGGTGTTTACGACCATGGTTATGTGCTTGGTTATGAGCGCGTAAATGACCATCAGCCGGATGCGAGTGGCCCGCGCCACAGGCTTTGGCGGATCCGGGCAGGGCAGGTTGTGACGGCCACGGGGGCCATTGAACGCCCGCTGAGTTTTGCCGGGAATGACATCCCCGGTGTGATGCTGGCCTCGGCCATTCGCGATTACGTGGTGAATTTCGGGGTGTCAATCGGGGATCGGACTGTGGTTGTGACCAACAATGATGATGCCTATCTGACCGCGATTGCCTTGAAAAACCAAGGGCTTGAGGTGCCTGCCATTCTGGATGCCCGCGCGGGCGGAGGTGGCGCGCTGGCCGATGAGGCCCGCGGGCTTGGCATTCGCGTGGAAAATGGCAAAGCGGTTGCCAAGGTCAAAGGCGGCAAGCGCGTCACGGGCGTGGCGATCTGCGCGCAGGCGGGCCAAGGCGCGGTTTTGGAAGAGATCCCGTGCGATGCGGTTGCCATGTCGGGCGGCTGGTCGCCGGTGGTGCATCTGTGGTCCCACTGCGGTGGCAAGCTCATCTGGGATGAGGCTCAGGCGCATTTCCGGCCGGAAGTGGATAATGCGCCGCTGGGTGACGTTGGGGAAGCGTTCGTCTCCGCTGCCGGGGCGGCCAATGGAGAGATGTCGCTGAGCGCGGTTTTGGCCGATGCGGATGCGTGCGGGAAGGCGGCTGGCAAGGCTACGGGGGGCAAAGCGTCTCGCGCCAAGGCGCCTCAGGCGAGCGAGGTGGAGCAGGCCCCGATGGAGCCGGTTTGGATGATGCCGCAGGGCGCGGACATCAAGCTGCGCATGAAGTCCTGGCTGGATTTCCAGAATGACGTAAAGGTGTCGGACGTGCAGCTGGCCGCGCGGGAAGGGTT
>JBCCCZ010000229.1:0-2544 GCA_039033255.1 Pseudomonadota bacterium | reverse complement strand
TCAGAATGAAAGGCGGCGCTGAGCATCCGGGCAACCGCGGTCATTTCGGCAACGCGCCCGCCAAACATCTCTGGCCGCGCTGCGTCTGAGGGGCCAAATGGATTACGGCGACGAATAAGTTTCATGGGAAATGATCCAAAGAAAAAGCCCCTCGCAGGCTAGGAGGGGCTTTCCCAAAATTCAACCTAGGGGAAGGGGTCACTCCTCCGCTTCGGCTTTCTCTTTCTTGATCTCTTCGCCGGTTTCTTGATCAACCACTTTCATCGACAGGCGGACTTTGCCGCGGTCGTCAAAGCCCAGCAGCTTGACCTTCACCTCTTGGCCTTCTTTCAGCACGTCCGAAGGATGGTTCAAGCGGCGGTTTTCGATCTGGGACACGTGCACCAGCCCGTCGCGCTTGCCAAAGAAGTTCACGAAGGCGCCGAAATCCACGATCTTGACGACGGTCCCGGTGTAGATCGCCCCTTCCTCTGGCTCTGCCACAATCGAATGGATCATGTCATACGCCTTTTGGATGGCTTCACCGTTTGGCGAGGCGATCTTGATCACGCCGTCATCGTTGATGTCGACCTTGGCGCCAGAGACTTCCACAATCTCGCGGATGACCTTGCCGCCGGACCCGATCACTTCGCGGATCTTGTCCGTGGGCACCTGCATCGTCTCAATGCGCGGCGCGTGGACAGAAAATTCGCCCGCGCCAGTGATGGATTTGCCCATCTCGCCCAGGATATGCATCCGGCCCTCTTTGGCCTGCGCCAGGGCTTTCTCCATGATTTCCGGCGTGATGCCAGCAACCTTGATGTCCATCTGCAGCGAGGTGATGCCGTTTTCGGTCCCAGCCACTTTGAAGTCCATGTCGCCCAGGTGATCTTCATCGCCCAGGATGTCCGTCAGAATGGCATAGCTGCCGTCATCTTCCAGGATCAGACCCATCGCGACACCGGCCACAGCCGACTTGAGCGGAACGCCCGCGTCCATCATCGACAACGATCCACCGCAGACTGATGCCATCGAAGACGAGCCATTGGATTCCGTGATCTCAGACACCACACGTACCGTGTAGGGGAAGTCCGTTGCCGCAGGCAGAACCGCTTGCAACGCGCGCCACGCCAGCTTGCCGTGACCAATCTCGCGCCGACCCGGAGGGCCCACGCGGCCCGCTTCGCCCACCGAATAGGGGGGGAAGTTGTAGTGCAGCAGGAAGTTCGATTTGAAGTTGCCATGCAGCGCGTCGATGAACTGTTCGTCATCGCCGGTGCCCAGCGTTGTCACCACCAAGCCTTGCGTCTCACCACGCGTGAACAGCGCGGAGCCGTGGGTCCGTGGCAGCAGGCCGGTTTCACACACGATATCGCGCACCTTGTCCAGGGCACGGCCATCAATGCGCTTGCCCTCTTTCACGACAGAGCCGCGCAAGATGGACGATTCCAGCTTTTTGAGCGCGGAGCCCAAGTTGCCATCTGTTTGCTGCTCTTCGCTCAGCCCATCAATGATGGCTTGCTTGGCTGCGGCAACAGCGCTTGTGCGCTCTTGCTTGTCCAGAATGGCATAGGCCTCTTTCATCTGCGCTTCGCCAGCGGATTTCACGGCCTCGTACAGGTCGGAATAGTCCGGCGGCTGGAAGTCAAACGGCTCTTTCGCGGCTTCTTCGGCAAGGCTGATGATCAGGTCGATGACCGGCTGGATTTGCTCATGCGCGAATTTCACCGCGCCGAGCATTTCTGCCTCGGTCAGCTCGTAGGCCTCGGATTCGACCATCATCACAGCGTCTTTGGTGCCTGCGACCACCAGATCAAGCCGTTGATCGGGGTTCTGACGCAGGTCCTGCATGTCATCGACGGTTGGGTTCAAGACGTATTCGCCGTCTTCAAACCCAACGCGGGCACCGGCAATCGGGCCCATGAATGGCGCGCCAGAAATGGTCAACGCGGCAGAGGCTGCGATCATCGCGACCATGTCTGGGTCATTGACCAGATCGTGCGACAACACCGTGCACATCACCAGCACTTCATGCTTGAAGCCGGACACAAACAGCGGGCGGATCGGACGGTCGATCAGACGCGCGGTCAGGGTTTCCTTTTCCGTGGGGCGCGCCTCACGCTTGAAAAAGCCGCCAGGCACTTTGCCTGCAGCGTAGTATTTCTCTTGGTAATGCACGGTCAGGGGGAAAAAGTCCTGACCGGGTTTGGGCTGTTTGGCAAAGGTGACGTTGGCCATCACGCTTGTCTCGCCCAATGTGGCAATCACCGACCCGTCTGCTTGACGGGCGACTTTGCCGGTTTCCAGTGTCAGCGTTTCTTCGCCCCACTGCATGGATTTCTTGGTTTCAGTGAACATCGTTCGTCCTTCTGTAGGAGCGCTCCTGGCCCCTGCCAGGTCTCCCGTTGGAAAGGTGGCCCCATTGCCACCGACCCCTGATCCTCTTGCACGGCGCCGGGGTCCTGAAGCGCCACGTCTCAGATAGCGCGCGCATACAGTGTTTCGCCCAGCGTGGAAAGGGCAGCTGTTGCGCCATGTGGTCGCTTGATCTGTTTGGCAAATATC
>JBCCCZ010000228.1:0-2594 GCA_039033255.1 Pseudomonadota bacterium | reverse complement strand
CGCAATACCCGTGGCAAGGCCCCAGAGGATCTCCCGCCAGTGCCGCAAATTGCGCAGGAAAAAGGGCGACAGCAGCACCGCCGCCAGCGTGAAGCGATAAAAGGCCACCGCGTGCGGCGCCATCCCGTTATCCGTCAATTCGCGGCTGAAAAAGGGGACCAACCCGAACCCGATGGACGAAATCAGCACACCTGCGGCCGCGATGGATACAGGGATGCGCGATGTCCAATGGGGTTGGGCGGATGTCTCTGCCATAATCCGCGCCTATCACAGGACGACCGTGGGGCGTGAGTCTTTCCTCACACCTGCTACTGACAGCGCGGCGTGGCCTCGCACGTCTGGGTCTGGAAGGTTGTGATCAACTGCTCCGTCTCAGGGATTTCGCCGATCGGAGCATAAGCCGAACACATCAAATCCCCATGCACCTCAAGCTCCGACAGAAAGCTTGCTTCCCATGTGGGATAAAGCGGCAGCATCTGTTCCGCCGAATACAAAAGATGATCCACGAAAGCCACGTAAGCCCCGCCTTTGGGCGAAGCAATCAGCGCACAGCCATCCTGTGGTTCTGCAAAATCCGGCTGCGTCGCCGCCAGCGCCAGATGCGCGCGATAGGCCTCCCGCGCCGATTGCTCCCGCTGCAACCGATCCGCCTCATCCAGCTGAAACTTCACCCCAACAAGCGCGGCCACCGCGACCAGCGCCGTGACGCTCGCCGCAAGCGCTTCGACAACTTCCGCATTGCGTCTTAACCACGACATCGCGTGTCACTCGCCCGAGCGTCTTAAACAGCCTTCTTCAGGCTCTCATCGAGGTAAATTTCCCGCATACGCTTTGCCACGGTCCCGGGCGTTCCATCGCCCAACGCGACACCGTCAATCTCCACCACCGGCATCACAAACGCACTGGCCGATGTGATGAACGCTTCATCGGCCTCTTTTGCTTCCTCAATGGTGAAGGACCGTTCCACGACCTCCATCTGCGCTTCTTCGGCAAAGCGCAGGACAGCGGCGCGCGTGATCCCGTGCAGAATGTCGTTCGACAACTGCCGCGTGATGATCTTGCCGTCTTTGACGATATAGGCGTTGTTCGATGTGCCCTCAGTGACATACCCATCCTGGATCATCCAGGCATCATCGCAGCCGGCCTTCTTGGCCATCATCTTCCCCATCGACGGGTACAGCAGCTGCACCGTCTTGATATCCCGCCGCCCCCAGCGAATGTCGTCGATGGAGATCACTTTCATCCCCTTCTGCGACGCAGGGCTATTCGCCAGGCCGGGCTTTGATTGCGTAAACAGAACCAATGTCGGTTTCACCTCATCGGGATCAGGATACATGAAATCTCGATCCGCAGCACCACGTGACACCTGAAGATAGACCAGCCCGTCTTCAATCTCATTGATCCGCACCAATTCACGATGAATATCCAGCAGATCGTCAAACTCTTCCGGCTTCTGCATGTCCAACTCATTCAGGGACCGCAGCAGGCGCACCTTGTGGCCTTCAAAATCAATCAGCTTGCCACCGAGGACAGAGGTCACCTCGTAAACGCCATCGGCCATCAGGAAGGACCGATCAAAAATCGATACCTTGGCCTCATCTTCATTCAGGTATTCGCCGTTCAGATACACAGTGCGCATGTTTGTCATCCCCATAGCTCTGCCGCGGGCGGATGCACCCCGGCGTCATCGAATTGAAGCGGTGTCTTCCGGTCTTCGCCCAGAAGCAGCGGGCCATCAAGGTCCGTCACTGCCGCACCCTGCGCCACCAATGTCGCAGGCGCCATGGCGAGGCTCGACCCGATCATGCAGCCGACCATCACGTCATAGCCTTCAGCCCGCGCCGCATCCCGCAATGCCAGCGCCTCGGTCAACCCACCGGTCTTATCCAGCTTGATGTTCACCACATCGTACTTGCCCTTCAGCTTGGGCAGGCTGGCACGATCATGGCAGCTTTCATCGGCGCACACGGGCAGGGGGCGTTCCATCCCCAAAAGCGCGTCATCCTCACCCGCAGGCATAGGTTGCTCCACCAGTGCCACGCCTAACCGCACCAGATGCGGGGCAAGATCGGCATAAATCTCTGCGCTCCACCCTTCATTGGCATCGACAATGATCCGCGCGCCCGGCGCGCCCGCCCGCACGGCCTCCAGCCTCGGCATGTCATCGGCCGTGCCCAGCTTGATCTTCAGCAGAGGACGATGCGCATTCTTCGCCGCTTCGGCCTGCATGTTCTCAGGCGTGTCCAGCGACAGCGTATAGGCCGTGATCTCAGGCCCGGGCTTGGCCAACCCAGCCAATTCCCAAACCCGCTTGCCGGCCTGCTTGGCCTCCAGATCCCACAACGCACAATCCACGGCATTGCGTGCAGCACCGGGTTCCAGCAGATCATAGAGCGCCTCACGCGTCACGTCGCCGGGCAGTCCCTCAACCTGCGCCGCCACAGACTCCAGCGTCTCGCCGTATCGCGCATAAGGCACACATTCGCCCCACCCGGTCACACCCCCATCACTCACGCGCACGGTCAGCACTTTGGCTTCCGTCCGCGACCCCCGCGAAATGGTAAAAACCTGCGCCAGCTTGAACGTATCTGGTG
>JBCCCZ010000227.1:0-2619 GCA_039033255.1 Pseudomonadota bacterium | reverse complement strand
GGCATCGCCACCCGCGCGTTTGAGCGCAAATTCCAGCTGGCCGACCATGTGCGCGTCTCTGGCGCAAGCCATGCGGACGGTATGCTGCACATTGATCTGGTGCGTGAAGTGCCTGAAGCACTCAAGCCCCGCCGGATCGAAATCCTGAGCGGCGACACCGTGGAAAAGGACGTGGTTGAGGCGAAAGCTGTTAACTAAACCCTTCCGAACACGTTTACAGCGACCCCGGGGCGCGCACCGCCTCGGGGTTTTTTGATGTTTGTAACAATTCCCTATCGCACTGTTTTCAAATGATTTACCCGGTGTGTAGGGAGTATCTTCGACCCCTCCCTTCACAGAATTTGTCAAGATGAAGTGACAGCCTGTAACCTCATTTCCCATTACACATCTGCGACACGTGCCTACATAGGCCTCAACGCGCAGCCAGAGCATAGGAATTTTAAAATGAACCTCTCCCGCCGTCAATTCGCTGGCCTCACGCTGGCCTCCGCCGCAACCCTTGCCATCGCCAAGCCGTCCTTCGCTGGATCCACCCGTCAGGGGGAACTGTCCGGGCGTCAGGGATACAACGTCAAAGGCACCGTGCAGGTGTCTTCCCACGGAGGCCAAACCACGGTGTCCTTGGGCAACAACTACGTCTTCGACCCTGCCAAAAACCCACCGGACATCAAGATCGGCTTCGGCAGCGGTGAACGCTATGCCAAAGGGTCCAAGATCCATGAAAAACTGACTGTGAAATCGGGCGCTGCGTCCTTCACGGTGCCTGCCGGGATCGACACGGACCAGTATGATGAACTGTACATCTACTGTGAGCGGTTCTCCGTCATTCTGGCCGTCGCGCCGTTGCGGTAGACGTACCGTATGAGACCTGAAAAACCGCCCCGAGGGGCGGTTTTTTGATGGGCTGATGAGGGCCGAACACATGTACGATCAGGATTCATTTTTCGATCTGTCGCCACTGGGTCAGGCGGGGCTGGCTGGCCTAAGCGGGCTGCTTTTCATCGTGACGGTCTATGCGGCTTGGCGGCTCTTGCGGCACCGGCCCGCGTGGGGGCGGCCCATTGGATCGCTGATCCTGTTTTACGTGTTCGTTTGGGTGTCGCCGCAGGTGTATTATCAATACTTCCACCTGCTGTTTGAATTCCTGCCCGATCAGTGGGTGATCTTCCCGCCGCCGAGCCCGGTCACGGCGTTTGAGCTTCTCACCTTCTCCGGCCCGCATTCCCTGTCAGCCCATGGTCAGGGCGCGCTGGGTTGGACGTTGATCGCGGTCCCGTGGATCAAGATGCCCCGCAAAGCCTGAGACCCTGCGGGGCAAGGCAGAGCCTTACTGCTCGAGGCTCTCTGCCAGACGCATCAGGCGCACCGCTTCCGCGCGGTAGCCGAACGCATCATCGCCCTTGGCCGTGTTCGCCAGATCAATGGCCTGGGTGTATCCCCAATCGCCGAGGTATGGGCTATCGGTCAGAAGTTGACCAAAGCCCGCGATGGCCATGGCAAAGCGCATGTCGCCGGAGACTTCACCGCCTTGGGTGATCGGCGTCTCGATCAGCTGGCTTTGATCCTCACCCGGCGCCTTGTAACGCAGTTTGAAGAAGCCCAGCTCTTCGCTGGCGCCAGAGGCAGCCGCCTCGCCGTAACGGAGGGGATCGTTCAGCACGGCGGGCGAACCAACGGGTGTGATCTCATAGAGCGCTGTCACGGAATGGCCCGCGCCGATGTCACCGGCATCCACCTTGTCATTGTTGAAATCCTCACGGTTGAGCGCGCGGGTTTCGTAGCCGATGAGGCGGTACTCAGCGATCTGGGCGGGGTTGAATTCCACCTGGATCTTCACATCGTTCGCGATGGGGAAAAGCGCGCCGGTGAACTGATCGACCAGCACTTTCTGCGCCTCGCTCAGCGTGTCGATATAGGAGGCCTGGCCGTTGCCGTTCTGAGCCAGCGCCTGCATCGTGGCGTCATCCAGATTGCCGCGGCCAAAACCCATGACCGACAGGTACGTGCCGCTGTCGCGCTTATCGGCGATGAAGTCTTTCAGCGCCTCGGGGTCGCTGAGCCCGACATTGAAATCCCCATCGGTGGCGAGGATCACGCGGGTCACTTCGCCCTCTTCTGCCATGCCTTCGGCCACCGCATAGGCCTGCCGCAACCCGGCTTGACCTGCGGTGGAACCTCCAGCTTGCAGATTATCCATCGCCGCCAAAATCGCGGCGCGGTCGGTGGCGGGGGTAGCCTCCAGCACCTGACCGGCGCTGCCTGCATAGGTGACGATAGCCACCTGATCCTGCTCGGTCAGTTCCGGCAGCATCAGCGCGAGGCTTTGCTTCAGAAGGGGCAGTTTATCCGGCGAATTCATCGACCCCGACGTATCGATCAGGAACACCAGATTGAGCGGCGGGCGATCCTCAATCGCCGGTTCCTGACCCTGAATGGCAATGTGCAGGATCTGCGTATCTGGGTTCCACGGCGTGTCCGTGACGGTCACAGTGGGGCGGAATGGGGCATCACCTTCCGGCGCGGGGTAATCATAGGGGAAGTAATTCACCATCTCCTCAATCCGCACCGCACCCGCCGGGGGAAGCTGACCGTTCGTCAGTGATGACCGGATGACCGAAT
>JBCCCZ010000226.1:0-2627 GCA_039033255.1 Pseudomonadota bacterium | reverse complement strand
GCACGACACCAATGAGCAGCGCGGAAAACGCGATCACGTCATAGCGCAGCTTGCCCCAAAGAAGCATCGCGAACACCGCGCCGAAAAGGCTGAAAAGAATGATCTGCTCGGTCGTCATTATGCCGTTTGTAAATCACTCCCGCCCGCGCGACGAGAGGGAATTGAACACGCCCCGCGCTCTGCTCTATATAAGCCCCACGCAAATCAGGAGACGGGCATCATGGCAGGCCATTCCAAATGGGCAAATATCCAGCACCGCAAAGGCCGGCAGGATGCCGTGCGGGCGAAACTCTTTTCCAAGCTCAGCAAGGAAATCACCGTGGCCGCCAAGATGGGCGACCCGGATCCGGAGAAAAACCCCCGCCTGCGTCTGGCCGTCAAAAGCGCCAAATCCCAGTCGATGCCCAATGACAATATCGACCGCGCGATCAAGAAAGCATCGGGCGGCGACAGCGAGGATTACGAGGAAATCCGCTACGAAGGATACGGCCCCGATGGCGTGGCGATCATCGTCGAGGCGATGACCGACAACCGCAACCGCACCGCATCGAACGTGCGGTCGACCTTCACCAAAAACGGTGGCAACCTCGGCGAAACAGGTTCTGTCGGCTTCATGTTCGAACGCACCGGAGAGGTGACGTACCCGGCCGAGGTGGGCGATGCAGACACCGTGATGATGGCCGCGCTTGAGGCCGGTGCCGACGACGTGGAAAGCTCGGCAGACGGGCATATCATCTGGTGCGCTGACACCGATCTCAACGATGTGTCGAACGCCCTTGAGGCGGAACTGGGCGAGTCGGAAAACACCCAGCTGATCTGGAAACCCACGACCACGACCGAACTGGGGCTTGAGGGCATGCAAAAGCTTATGCGCCTGATGGAAGCCCTGGAAGACGACGATGATGTCCAACGCGTCACCGCCAATTTTGAAGCCTCAGATGAGGTGATGGCCCAACTGGCCGCCGAATAATCCCGGCACCGTCGGATTGGATTACCTCGCCCTCATCCTCGCGGTTTTGCTTGTTGATCTGCTGGCGTTGATCAGCCCCGGGCCGAACTTCATTCTGGTGACCTCAGCCGCCGTGTCGCAAACCCGCGGCCATGCGCTGTCCACCGCCTGCGGGATCGCGATGGGATCGCTGATCTGGGCGAGTGCCTCAGCGCTGGGCATTGCCTCGGTGCTGGAGGTTTTCCCCGTTCTAGGCCTGATCCTGAAGGGCGTCGGTGTGATCTATCTGATCTACCTCGGCATCAGATTGCTGCGGTCACAGGGAGTAGAGCCCAAGGCCGCGCAAAAGACATCCCAAAGCCTGACCACGGGATTTTGGCGCGGCATGCTTGTCAATCTGACCAACCCGAAATCCGCCGCCTATTACGCCAGCGTCTTCGCCGCCTTCCTGACGCCGGATATGCCTCTGTGGGTGCTGGCCGTGCTGATCGGTGCCATCGCGGCCATGTCGCTTGCGTGGCACGGCATATTGGCTGTGGGCTTTTCCACGGGGCCTGTGCGGGCGCGCTATATCGCTGCGTCCAAATATATTGATCGTGCCTGCGGCGGCATCCTGATCTGCCTGGGGCTGCGATTGGCGTGGGACGCGCGCTGACCTTGCCACGCCGCGCATAGCCGGGTTGCAGGCTTGCCGCGAAAATCACCCTCGACAAGGGCCGGGCAGGGGCGGTTAATACCACCATGGCACCCACCCAGCAAAATCCCCTTCTCGGCGTCTTCTGGATGCTTCTGACGGGCGTGTGCTTTGTGGCCGTAACGGCACTGGTGAAGCTGCTGGGCACCCGCATCCCCGCGCCGGAGGCCGCCTTTCTGCGCTACGCGCTTGGGCTGGTGTTCCTGCTGCCCGTCCTCGGCACGCTGCGCCACATCCAACTGGATCGCGCCACATGGCGGCTATTTGGCTGGCGGGGGTTGGCCCACACGCTGGCGGTGACGCTGTGGTTTTACTCCATGGCCCGCATTCCCATCGCGGATGTGACGGCGATGAATTACCTCTCGCCCATCTATGTCACGCTGGGCGCAGCACTTTTCCTGGGCGAACGGTTGGCCATGCGGCGCATTCTGGCCGTGCTAGCGGCCCTTCTGGGCGCGCTCATTATCCTGCGCCCGGGGTTTCGCGAACTGGACACCGGCCATTTCGCCATGATCTTCACCGCCATCCTGATGGGTGCGTCCTACCTCATGGCCAAGATGCTGTCAGAGCGATGCTCGCCGGGCATTGTCGTGGCATTGCTGTCCATTTCCTGCACCATCGGCCTTGCCCCTTTGGCCGCGCTCAACTGGGTCACACCGACACTGTGGGAACTGGTGATCCTGATGGGCGTGGCCACCGCCGCCACTGCCGGGCACTACACCATGACGCTGGCCTTCCGCGCGGCCCCTCTGGCTGTGACGCAACCCGTCACCTTCCTGCAACTGGTCTGGGCCGTCACCGTCGGGATCGTCTTCTTCGGAGAGCCATTCGACCCGTGGGTCATCCTTGGCGGGTCGATCATCGTGGCCTCCATCAGCTTCATCAGCTGGCGCGAGGCGGTGCTCAAACGCCGCGCCATCACACCGCCCGTCAGCGCTACCAAAGTCTGACCTTCGCAAAGCGGCCATTCCCCGCTAGCCTGCT
>JBCCCZ010000225.1:0-2722 GCA_039033255.1 Pseudomonadota bacterium | reverse complement strand
TTCTTCATCTCCATCACCACCCCACCGATCTTCCGACCGTCCTCCGTGGTGTAGCCTTCGGATGCATCAAGCATCTGATATCCCTCTCTTTTCCAATCGCAGACCACCCCAAAGGGATGGCGGGTGGGGTGTCGCCGACAGGCGCACGTCACCCACCATCTTCACCTGCCCCCTTCGGCAAAATCCCATGCGGCGTGATCACCCCACTGGCCAGCGACGGACCACCACAATCCGGTGCACCCGCCGCTTCACTCACAGAGGACCGAACCCTAGAATGGGTCGACAAGCTGGTCACCACCGGACATCCACGCGCGTTTTCATCCGAAAGCCGGAAAGCCCTCAGCCCGTCGCGCGACACGTTAATCTTTTCTGCATCCACTTGGTCAAAACTGGCAGTCAGTTGGGCCAAGGCCACATCATCCATCGTCACACCACGCGCCTGACGCACCTCACAAATCGCCCGAAACCCCGCCTGCGTGGGATACTCAATCAACCAAAGCTCAAACGCACCGTCTTCAGCACCCCAAACCCCCGTCGGTACGGTCCGCCCGCCTAGGGCCGAAAACTCAACCTCCACCCGAGGCCCCAAAAGATCGCTTTCAACAACGTCAAACAGGATATCCGGCAGCCGATCATCCAACCCTTTCACGTTCAGCTTTTCTCCATTCAGCACCGCCACCTCACAGCGATCCTGCAAGTCCTGCCAATCCCCGGTCGCAGCCATGGCCGGCAAGGCCAAACCCGCTGACACCCCTATGATGGCAAGGGCGTGCTTCATTCCGCGGCCACCTTTTGCGGGGCAGCGGCGACCACCTCCGCCTCCACAATTTTCAGCGTCGCGGAAATATAGCCCTTTCGACCATCCTCATAAGTCACCTCGGTCTTGGTCGAAATCTCCTCCGACCCATCGTAAAGCGCGCCCAACAGATCCTCGAACTTCTCACCAATCACCCCGCGCCGCACCTTCCGTGTCCGCGTCATCTCCCCGTCATCGGCATCCAGTTCCTTGTGCAGCACAAGGAAGCGATGCACCTGACAATGGGCCAGCATCGGATCGGCGGCGAGCGACTGGTTCACCTCTTCCACATGGCCCTTGATCGTCTCCAGAACCTGCGGGTTACCGGCCAATTCCTGATAGGACGCATAGCCAATGTTGTTCCGCTCTGCCCAGTTGCCCACGGCGGTCAGGTCAATATTGATGAAGGCCGTGCACTTTTCCCGCTGGTTGCCGAACACCACGGCCTCCAGAATGTTGGGATAGAATTTCAGCTTGTTTTCAACATATTTGGGCGCGAACATCTGGCCATCGGCCATCTTACCCACATCCTTGGCCCGGTCGATGATCCGCAGGTGGCCGTTGGCTTCGTCAAAGAACCCGGCATCGCCCGTGGCAACCCAACCTTCGGCATCCTTGGTCGACGCCGTGCTGTCAGGGTTCTTGTAGTATTCCTCAAACACGCCTTCAGAGCGATAGAACACCTCACCACTGTCCGCGATCTTGATCTCCACCCCCGGGGCGGCCACGCCCACGGTGTCATTGCGCACCTCGCCATCGGGCTGCAGCGTGATGAAGACACTAGCTTCCGTCTGACCGTAAAGCTGCTTCAGGTTGATCCCCAGCGAGCGGTAGAATTCAAAAATCTCCGGCCCGATCGCCTCCCCGGCGGTGTAGCCAACCCGCACACGGCCAAAGCCCATCGTGTCTTTCAGCGGTCCGTAAACGCAGAGATTGCCAATCCGGTATTTCAACCGATCCCACGCGCTCACGCTCTGACCATCGAGGATCTTTGAGCCCACCTTCCGCGCGTGATCCATGAAGTGATGGAACAGCCACTGCTTGAAACGGCCCGCATCCTCCATCCGGATCATGACGTTGGTCAGCTGCATCTCAAACACCCGTGGAGGGGCGAAGTAGTATGTCGGCCCAATCTCCCGCAGGTCAGTATGCATCGTCTCTGCACTTTCGGGGCAGTTCACACAGAACCCGCACCAATAGGCCTGCCCGATGGAAAAGATGAAATCGCCGACCCAGGCCATAGGAAGATAGGCCAGAACCTCATCTTCCAGGCGCAGCTTGTCGAACTCGGCGGACGATTTGGATGCTTCAATGATGTTGCGATTGCTCAGCACCACGCCCTTGGGCTTGCCCGTGGTGCCCGAGGTATAGAGCATGACACAGGTGGTGGCATAATCGAGCGTCCCGCGTCGCGCCTCCAGCTCCCCCATCAACTCCGACTTCGCCGCACGACCCGCGTCCTGCAGGGCAGAGAACTGATGCAGCTTCGAATGATCGTATTTCCGCAGACCCCTCGGATCGATGTAGATCATCTGCTCGAAATTCGTGAGCCCGTCCTGAATGTCGATGATCTTGTCGACCTGTTCCTGGTCCTCAACAATCGCAAACCGCGCGCCGCAATGATCCAGCACATAGGCCATCTCATCCGCAGCGGCGTCTTGATAAACCGGCACCGGGATCGCACCCACGGATTGGGCAGCGACCATGGACCAGTAAAAATAAGGCCGGTTGCGCCCGGCGATAGAGATGAAATCTCCCTCTTTCACGCCCAACGTCAAAAGACCCAGCGCCAGCGCCTCCACTTCCGCGGCACAATCTGCCCAGGTCCAGCTTTGCCAGATCCCAAACTCTTTTTCCCTGTAGGCCGGGCGATCTGCATAGATGCGCGCGTTACGCTGCAAAAGCGCCGGAATGGACGTCAGCCCA
>JBCCCZ010000224.1:0-2792 GCA_039033255.1 Pseudomonadota bacterium | reverse complement strand
GTTCATGGCTGGTCGTCATGATCCGGTTTTTCAGCGTCAGATGCTTGATCTGATACGGTTGCAGAAGGGGATCGCGGCTCATCCTTCGACCTTCGTAGAGGTCTCCCCCGTGCTGTCCTGCACATCCTTCGGGATGACGACAGGAGAGATCGCCCAGATCAGCCGCGCGGGTTTGTCAGACCGGTTGACCGCCCGGTGCGGGATCGAGGCGTCACAGCTATAGCTGTCGCCCGCGTGGAGCGTGATGTCTTCGTCCGCCAGGCGCACCTGCAACGTGCCTTCAATCAGGAACGCGTGGATTTCGCCCATGTGTTTAAGCATGGCGTCCTCGAATTTGTCCGACCCCGGCTCATACACCGTCATCCCCATATAGAAATCCCCGCCGATGGAGCTCGACAGCAGCGCATCCGTGTAACCCAATTCCCGCACATCCTGCTGATACAGCGAATTGAGGTTGCGCCGGTTCTGTCCGCGCACCACGCAAGCCTGTTCCATCGGCCCCGCCCCCGACCGGCGGGCAAAAAACCAATCCGGCGTGACCGAGAGCGCATCGGCCACAGCACCCAGAACATCCATGGATGGCTGCGCCGCACCGCGTTCAATGGCGCTGAGATGACTGAGTGAGACGCCGCTGGATTGGCTGAGCGTTTTCAGCGTCATCTGCCGCGCCTTGCGCAGCTGGCGGATTTCCGATCCCACTGACAGGAGGCTTTTTGCCAAGGTGTGAACGGTTGATTTTTGAGCCATCTCTGAGGCGCGCCTTTGTATCGGTGACGTCTAATCGTCTGTAATTCAATGGAATACATCGCACTTAGTTCGTCAAGATAAGAATTTTATTGCTAAATTCTTATTGAGTCGGAATCATGGTGAGAATGGCGCAGTGACTCGCGGCCTGACTCGGGTCACATCAAAACAAACAATCGCGCGCTCAACAGAGAGGAAAACATCATGGAAGATCGCAAACTGGCGATGCTGAGGTCCCGTGCAACATCCGGCATATCGCGCCGTGATTTCATGCGAAGCGCTGCCACGGCAGGGCTGTCCGTCGCGATGGCGGGGGGCCTGTGGTCGCAAGCGCAGGCGATGACGCCCAACAAAGGCGGATCACTCAAGGCCGGGGCCGATGGCGGGGCCACCACCGACACGTTCAACCCGCTGGAAATGAACGGTGCCGATCATACGACGATGTCGATCCTGTCCAGCTATGACACGCTGACCGAAGTGGACGAAACCGGCACACCGCAGCCCAGTCTTGCCGAAAGCTGGGAAGGCAATGCCGATGGCACCTGGGCCATCAAGCTGCGTCAGGGCGTGGAATTCCACAATGGCAAGACGCTGACCGCGGATGACGTGGTGTGGTCGCTCAACCAGCATCTGAGCGAAAACAACCGCGCAGCCGAGGCCCAGCAGATCGTGCAGAACTTCGAAGAGCTACGCGCCGATGGCCCCGATACGGTGATCATCAAGCAAAAGGAGGTCAATTTCGACCTGCCCACGCATCTGTCGGCCTTCGCTCTGATCATCGGACAAGAAGGCACCGAAGATTGGAGCGCGGGCAACGGCACCGGGCCTTATGTCAAGGAAGACTGGCAGCCGGGCGTGCAATTCCTCGGCAAGAAATTCGCCAATTTCTACCGCGATGACCAAGGCCATTTCGATGAGGTGACGATCCTCAATGTCGCCGACCCGGGGGCGCGGATGTCGGGGCTTTTGTCCAACACGCTGCACGCCATTGGATCGCCAGAAACCAAAACCGCCGGGCGTCTGGCCGACGCGCCGGGCTATGAATTGGTGCAGGTGTCAGGCACGCAGCATTACACCTGCGACATGCGCGCCGATATGGATCCCTTCACCAGCGCAAGCCTGCGCAACGCGGTGAAATGGGGGATCAACCGGCAGGAAATCGTCGACAAGGTGCTGGCGGGCTACGGCACGGTGGGCAATGACCTGCCCATCAGCCAAGGCCAGCAATTCTACAATGATCAGCTGGAACAGCGCGAATACGATCCCGACAAGGCGAAGTTCCACCTCAAAGAAGCCGGTCTCGACAGCATTGACCTGACGCTTTCGACCTCGGATGGCGCCTTTGGGGGTGCTGTGGATGCCGCCGTTCTGATGCAGGCCTCAATGGCCGGGGCAGGCATGAACGTGACCGTGGATCGCCGGCCCGCTGATGGCTACTGGTCAGAGGTCTGGCTGCAAGTGCCGTGGTGCATGGTCTACTGGAACGGGCGGCCCACGGTGGACTGGATGCTCAGCTCCACCTACGTGTCCGACAGCGATTGGAACTCCAGCGCCTTCCGCAACGCAAGCTTTGACAACCTGCTGGTCACCGCCCGTGCCGAACCCGATGAGGCCAACCGCCGGGAGATGTATCACGAGGCACAGCGCCTCTTCTGGGAGGAAAGCGGCACATCGGTCTTTGCCTTTGCCAATATCCTGATCGGACATTCTGACGCGCTGGCCCATGGCCCCGTGGGCGTCAGCCGCCGCATGGATGACAGCCGCTTGCAGCGCCGCTGGTGGATGGCCTAAGACAAAAGGGCCTTTCGGGCGTGGGGAACCGCGCCCGACCTATCCGCACCCGTGAGACAGCTTCATGAATGAGCATCGCCCCCCGGCCATCGGTATGCGCAGCATCGAACATGTCTGGATACCGATGCCGGATGGCACCCGGTTAGCCGCTCGGATGTGGATGCCAGCGCATATCCCGCCCGAGGGCGTGCCGGGGATTTTCGAAGACATACCCTATCGCAAGGCCGATATGGTCCGCGCCCGGGACGAACGCAATC
>JBCCCZ010000223.1:0-2923 GCA_039033255.1 Pseudomonadota bacterium | reverse complement strand
TGCGGCCGCAATGACGGGGACGATACGTTCCTTGCCGCCTTTGCCGGTGATACGCAGCGTGTCGGAGAGGGGGACCTGGCCCCAAGTCAGCGACAACGCCTCCGAGATGCGCAGACCGCAGCCGTATAGCAGGGTGACCACCGCTTGATCGCGGGCATTGACCCAAGGCGTGCTTGATTGCACGTCCATCAGGTCGATCACGTCTTTGGCGGCATCGACAGAAAGTGGTCGGGGGAGTTTGGCATTGAATTTCGGGGCGCGGGTGGCCAGCACGGCTGTGGCGTCAAAGCCTTCGCGCTCGGACAGCCAGCGGAAGAAGCTTTTGACGGCAGAGAGTTTGCGGGCGACCGTGCGCGCGCTGTTATCTGCCCCGCGTTCCGAAGCCATCCAGCTGCGCATGTCGCGGGTGCCGATCCGGCCCAACGCCGCAACTCCCACGTCGCCGCCGAGATGGACGCTCATGAAGCTCAAGAAAGCCACCAGATCACGATTGTAGGCGGACATCGTGTTGTCAGACGCCCCGCGCAGCCCGCGTGCATGGTCCAGAAATCCCTGCAACGCGTCGCGCAGACCAGCGGAGATCATGGCGTCAGGACAGCCAGCGGCGCATGGCGCGTTCAAAGACCCCACCGAAAAAGCCCAATAAATCCGAGCCCTGTTGCGGGCTGAATTGATGGGGGTCTTCCGCACCAAGGGCCAGCATGCCGGGCAATCGGCCAGGGCCGAAATCGAGCAGGATGCAGGCCTCCGACCGCATGAATTCGGCCTCACGGCCGTAGACGGATGCGTCACCTTCATGCACCTGACGCAGGGTGACCTGGCGCGGGGGCGTCGGGCCGTGGCCGCCTGTCAGATAGTTTTCAATGAAACCGGGTTCCGCCACCGAGAGCACATCGCCCAGTCGGCGCACGGCCGGGTCTTCATCATTTTGCACCGTCTCCAGCACCAGTTTCACGCAGTCGACGCGCAGGATCACAGCCACTTCGCCACCCAGATCGCGCAGGAATTCCTCAAATTCGGTGGGATCGAGCATGCGCAGGATGGCGCGGTGCACCTGGTTGGTGCCAGAGAGGTTTTCATAGGCCGCCGCGATCACGCTTCGATGCGTATCTTCGAGCCGCGCCAGACGCGCCTCCAGCCGGTCCATCGCAATGCCGCGCAGATCGACGATATTGCCCCCCATCGCGCGTTCATTGGCCGCGATCAGCGCGCGCATCAGGTCCTGATCCTCAAGGATCATGTCGGGTTCGGAAATAATTTTCTGGCGCATCACATCGGTGATGGCCAAGGGATTACCACTCATGTTGAGCCTCTACTCATTATTTTGCCGGGTTATAGCACGGGGTTTGGGGATTTTGTCAGAGAAAAATTTGGAAACACGACAAGGTTCAACAATCGCGCAACAGAGCGCCTTCGGTTGGCCCCGGTCTGGCGATCCAGGCCTATGAACAGCAGAGGTTTATCGTCGGGTTCCCGGACTCTCTTCGAGCAATGCTCTTCAATTGCCATTTCGCCAGGCCCTTGATGGGGCCCTCCTCTCGGCGATTGCAAGCAATCGCCTGCCGGGCAGCGGACGAAGGCGCGGCGGCCCAAGGGCCTTGATTCCGCGCCCGCTCGCTAGGCTGGTCTCAGAGAATTTTCTGCCCGGTCTTCTCCCAATCCTTCAAGAACGCCTCCAACCCCTTATCTGTCAGCGGGTGCTGGGCCATTTTCTTGATCACATCGGGCGGCGCAGTCATCACGTCTGACCCAATACGCGCGGCCTCAAACGCGTGATTGACCGTGCGGATGGAGGCGGCGAGGATTTCCGTGCGGAAGTCAAAATTGTCATAGATTTCCCGGATGTCGGAAATCAGCTGCATCCCGTCGAGATTGATGTCGTCCAGCCGTCCGATGAAGGGGCTGATGAAGGTTGCTCCCGCCTTGGCCGCGAGCAACGCCTGATTGGCCGAAAAGCACAGCGTGACATTGACCATGTTGCCTTCATTGGTCAGTACATTGCAGGCCTTCAACCCGTCCCATGTGAGCGGCACCTTGACGGCAATATTATCGGCAATTTTAGCTAATTTCCGACCTTCCGCGATCATGTCATCGGCCTTGAGCGCCACAACCTCGGCGCTGACGGGGCCATCGACCATCTCGGCGATCTCTTTGGTGACTTCCAGGATATCACGGCCTGATTTCAGGATCAGTGAAGGGTTGGTTGTCACCCCATCGACCATGCCCAGATCATTCAGCTCTGCGATGGCGTCCACTTCGGCGGTATCAACGAAAAACTTCATGGGCGTGCCTCCAACCGGCTTTTGGTTTCCTTGATTTCGCTTTACCCCATGAGTGAGCTTGCCGAAACCCCTCAAGAGGAGCCCCCTTGGCCGAAACCCCCGGCAATTTTGAAGACGGCGCGTTGGTGGGCGTGCTGACGACCCAGCCCCTGGGCCGCGTGCTGGATTACCGCGCGCCCGAAGGGGGCTGTGCGCTGGGTGCGTTTGTGGAGGTGCCGCTGGGGCCGCGCAAGGTGCTGGGTGTTGTCTGGGGGCCGGGTGAAGGGGGGTATGACGCATCCAAGATCCGCACGATCCTGCGCGTGCTGGACGCGCCGCCCATGCGCGAGGAGCTGCGCGATTTTCTGATCCGCGCAGGGGATTACACGCTGACGCCATTGCCTGCGATGCTGCGGCTGGCGACGCGGGCGCCAGGCCTGTCGGATCCGCCCTCGATGCGGAAGGTCTATCGGCTGAGTGCAGCAGAACCGGACCGGATGACGGATGCGCGCCGCCGAGTGCTGGAGGTGTTGAAGGACTACGGCGGGTTGTCCTTTACGCTGAAGGAACTGGCTGAGCAGGCGGGGGTGACGTCCTCTGTTGTAAAGGGGCTGGTAAAACAAGGCGCGGTAGAGGAGGTCGAAGCGCCCCGCGACACAGCT
>JBCCCZ010000222.1:0-3048 GCA_039033255.1 Pseudomonadota bacterium | reverse complement strand
TGAGCATCTGGTCAGAGGCGGGGCGAATGCCGCCTTCGCCTTGGACAGGTTCGATCATGATGCCCGCTGTTTCATCGGTGATGGCGGCTTCTACCGCGTCCAGATCGCCCCACGGCACATGCGTGAAACCCGGCAGAAGCGGTCCGAAACCTTGGGTCATTTTCTCGGACCCGGCGGCGGCGATGCCTGCGGAGGAGCGGCCGTGGAAGGAGCCTTCAAAAGCGATGAGGTTCATCCGCTCAGGATGGCCTTTGTCATGCCAGTATTTGCGCACCATCTTGACGGCCAATTCACAGCTTTCGGTGCCAGAATTGGTGAAGAACACCGTGTCGGCGAAAGTGTGCGCCACCAGCTTGTCGGCCAACGCCTGTTGTTGGGGGATGTGATAGAGGTTCGACGTGTGCCAGAGTGCGCCCGCCTGTTCCGTCAGCGCCGCCACCAGCGCCGGATGGGCATGGCCCAGAGCATTCACCGCGATCCCCGCGCCAAGATCGAGAAATCGGCGCCCGTCTGCCTCAATCAGCCAGCTGCCTTCGCCTTTGACGAAGGAAAGCGGTGCGCGGTTATACGTCGGCAGGACGGAAGCGATCATAGGGGTGATCCTTTGAAAGAAAGCCCATTAGGTGCCAAAGGCGGGGCGTCGTGTCAATTCATGAGGGGATGCGCAAAGCGCAGGTGATCAAAGGCGCGGGTCAGGCGAGTCGGAGTCGGCGTGCATATGTGCGACGTTTGATCATGCGGCGCGTTTAGAGTGTTTTGCGCCGCGAGGGAAGAATAATTTCCTCATGCCGCCGAACCGGCCTGTCCCTGACGCATCGACAAAAGCCCGGCGAGGACAATGAGAGCAATGCCTGCAAGAGTGACGGCGTCGGGAATATGGCCGAAGAACACCAACCCCCAGATCACGGCAAAGCCCACATAGGCGAAATCGAAACTGCCGATGATGGCGGGTGGGCCCTTCTGATAGGCGATGGCAGCGCCCACACTGCCCACCAGAATGGCCGCGCCCATCAGGGCCATGGAGAGCCAGTTCTCTGGCGTCATCTCTGACCAGGCACCCAAAAGATATCCGTTGTCCTGACCAAGGCCGAAAACTGTGATGACGCCGCTCGCGATGACACCCACGATCAGGAAACTCAGGTTGAGGGCCATGCCGAGGTAGATGGGATCAGCCTCCCGGCATTTGGTACGGGTGAGGATCATGGACAGGGCATAAAGCACCGCCGACAGAAGCGGCAGCAGGGCATAGAGATTGAAGTCGCCCACGCCCGGGCGCAGAATCAGGATCACGCCGAGAAACCCCAACCCAACGGCGATCCAGCCCAGCGCGCGGATGCGGTCACCGATGAACAGGGCGGAAAAAAGCGTGATGAAAATCGGCAGGGTGTAGAAGGACGCCGCGGCAGCCGCAATGCTGAGATTTGGCAGGGCGAGGTAATAGGCAATCCACATCACAACCAGCATCATGCTCCGCAGGGTCGTCCAGCCCAGCGCGGCAGGGTGGCGGAGTGCGGCCGGCGCGCGGAGGGCGAGGTAGATCAAAAGCCATGGCAAAACGACCAAGGAGCGCAGGACGAAAATCTGCCAGAGCACAAAGGACCCGCTGGTCAGTTTGATCAGCGCGTCCCCCAGTGAAAGACCCAGAACAGAGATTACGATGGCCGTCACGGCGAAGGGCAGATTGTCGGTGCGGGAATTGGACATACGATTGGTCTGACTTGTTTTGTCCGATTGGTAGAGGGTTCTGTGACATCTTCCAATGGCGCTTGCACGCCGCCCCCTGACAAGGCAAGGGGAGAGAATGACCCCTCGCGCGCCAAATCCCGGCCTCGCGGCCCTGCTGACCCTGATGGCAGCGGCCTTTGTGGCGGGGACGACGCTGTTGGCCAAAGCGCTTGGGACGGGTGCTTTGGGTGGGATTGATCTGGGCGGCGCGTTGCATCCGTTGCAGATCAGTCAAGGTCGGTTTCTGTTTGCACTGGTGGCGATCATCGGGTTTTTCGCCGTCGCGCGACCCGGGTTAGAGCGGCCCAATCTACCCCTTCACGTGGCGCGGTCGGCATTTGGGTGGGGCGGGGTGACATTGATGTTTGCCGCAGCCGTGTTCATTCCGCTCTCGGACGCCACGGCGATCAGTTTCCTCAACCCGGTCTTTGCGATGATGCTGGCCATCCCCTTGCTGGGGGAACGGGTTGGCCGGGTGCGGTGGAGCGCGGCGGTGATTGCGCTTCTGGGTGCAATGATCCTGACCCGGCCCGGTGCAGGCGCGGTTGAGCTGGGCGCTTTGCTGGCTTTGGGTGCGGCGCTGGTGCTCGGGGCAGAGGTGATCCTGATCAAGCGGTTGGCAGGGCGCGAAAGCCCGTCGCAGATTTTGCTGATCAACAATGTGATCGGGGTTGGCATCTCCACCTTCGCGGCCAGTTTCGTGTGGGTCTGGCCAACAGGCCCGCAATGGGCTGCTCTTGCCGGGATCGGGTTCCTGATGGCCGCGGCCCAAGCCTGTTTCGTCAATGCTATGGCGCGGGCAGATGCCAGTTTCGTGGCGCCGTTCTTTTACGCCACCTTGGTTTTTGCCGCCCTTTATGATGGGCTGATATTCGGGGTCCTGCCCGATGGCGTATCTATCTTGGGCGCAACGGTGATCCTGCTTGGCGCGGGGTTGCTCGCTTGGCGCGAGGGCCGTTTGAAAGGAGCGACATGATGTTTGCGGAATTCCTGCGCCCGATGCAGCCCGGGGAGGAGGGTGACGTTCAGGCACTTCTGGAAACCTGCTTTGAGAGCGATGCGGAGGCCCGGTTGGTGCAGGCCCTGCGGCAATCGGGCGATGTCGCGGGTGAGATGGTGTTGCCGATGGGCGATGAGATCATCGGCTACTACGCCCTGTCCGCGATGCGCGCGCCCGCAAGCTGGCTCGCCCTTGCGCCGGTCGCGGTGCATCCGGGTCATCAGGGGCGCGGGCACGGGCGGCGGATGCTGGGGCAGCTCACGTCCTGGGCCAAGGCGGCGGGGCAATGGGTTGTGGTTCTGGGGGAACCCGCATTTTATGCG
>JBCCCZ010000221.1:0-3112 GCA_039033255.1 Pseudomonadota bacterium | reverse complement strand
GGGAGTTTTTTTGGTGTGATTGGGAGGCGAACGGGAATGGGCCTGCGCGCTGGGACTGGCGCGCGGCGAGTGGCTAGGCCTCGCCCAGGGTTTCGCCTAGGAAGTCGGAGAGGCCGCCGGGGAAGTGGAAGGTGGCCTCGGTCGGCGTGTCGCCGTCTTCGATTTCTGATTTCCAGCGGATTTCGACGCCGGAGAAGAGGTAGGCTTTGGAGCGGATGGATTTGAACAGGCGCGCAGGTTTGAAGCGGTGGTGGCCGAAGATCTGTTCGTCGGCGTGGAAGGTGACGGTGGTGCCGCGGCGGTTGGGGACGTCGCCGATTTTTTGCAGTTTGCCCTGAGGGATGCCGCGGGAGAAGCGTTGTTCGAAGAGCTCTTTGTTGCGGGCGACCTGCACGATCATGCTGTCGGAGAGAGCGTTGACCACCGATGCGCCGACGCCGTGGAGGCCGCCGGAGGTTTGATAGGCTTTGCCGGAGAATTTGCCGCCGGCGTGGAGGGTGCAGAGGATCACCTCCAACGCGGATTTGTCGGGGAATTTAGGGTGCGGGTCGATGGGGATGCCACGGCCGTTGTCGCGGATGGTGATGGAGTGGTCGGCGTGGAGTTCGACCTCGATCCGGGTGGCGTGGCCTGCGACGGCTTCGTCCATGGAGTTGTCGAGGACTTCGGCGACGAGGTGGTGCAAAGCGCGATCATCTGTGCCGCCGATATACATGCCGGGGCGTTTGCGGACGGGTTCCAGGCCTTCGAGGACTTCGATGGAAGAGGCGTCGTAGTCGGTCTCTGCGGTGGCTTTTAGAAGGTCGTCTGCCATGGGTCGCGCTGCTCATTTATTGGTGGTTGAAGGGCATTATGACAGAGCGCGGGGCGGCGGGGAAGAGCGTTGCAAGGGTTTCTGGGGGCGCGGAAACAAGGGCTTTAGCCCGCCGCGCCTTCGTCTGGCCCCCTCCAAGGCCTGGCGAATGGGTTGGGTTGGTGCATCGCTGGGGTTTTCAGCGGGACCCAACGATAAAGCGCTGCTTTTCGCTGGTTTGGATCGCCAGACCGGGGCCTGACGAAGGCGCTCTGTTAGACAGCTGATTGCATCAGGTAGCGGTGGCAGCCCTCCAGGGCGAAGCCGTCATGGGCGATGGCGAAGATGGGTATGGCAGCGACGATGTCGCGGTAGGGGCCACGGGCGGTGAAGGGGTCTAGGAAGTCGGGCTGGTTGAGGTGGGGGGCGATGGATGCGGCCAGCCCGCCGGAGACGTAGAGGCCGCCCGTGGGGAGGTGGTGGAGGGCGAAATTTCCTGCCACTGCGCCGAGGGTGCGGAGGAAAAGGGAGAGGGTTTTGGGGGCCTGCCCACTGGTGATTTGGGCCATGACCTCTTCGGGGGGAAGGGTCGTGCCCGTCAGGAAGGCATGGGTGCGAGAGAGGCCGGGGCCGGAAAGAATGGCCTCAATCGGCAGATGAGGGTGATCGGGGCGGAGGTGGTCGAAGAGCGGGCGCAACCGCGTGTCTGTGTCGGGCAGCGCGCTGTGGCCGGATTCGGCGGGTGGGACGAAGAGGGTGTCGCTGACGCGGTGGACCACAGTGCAGTTGCAGCCGGTGCCGAGGTTGAGGACGAGGCGGGGGCCGGTTTGGGGGGGCGCGGGTGTGATCTGGGTGACGGCGGAGGCGGGGAGGTTGTCGAGGGCATAGCCTTGGGCTTGAAGGTCGTTGATCAGGAAGACATGGTGCGCGCCGGTTTGGGATTTGAGGGCTTCGCTGTCGATGAACCAGTCGAGATTGGTGAGTTGAGCGGTGCCGGATTGGACGGGGCCGGCGACACCGGCGCAGAGACTTGCGACCTCACCGGGCTGCTCTTCGATGAAAGCGGTGATGACGGGGGCAAGGCCGGGGTAGTCTCGGTTTTGGAAGGCGCGGGTGGTGGCGGGATTGATGGCGTCGGCTGTTCCCCAGCAGATGCGGGTTTGGGTTCCGCCGAGGTCGATGAGGAGGTGTTTAGCGGTCATGCCATTTGGCGGCGAGTGCGCGGGCGGTCTGGGCGAGGAGCAGCACATCAATGCCGACGGCGAGGAATTGTGTGCCCCAGTCGCGGTATGTGAGGGCGGTTTCGTCGTCGACGGCGAGGCATCCGGGGGCTTTGCCTGCGGCCTTGATGCGGCCCAAAGCGTCACGGATGGCGTCCTGGACGGGGGCGGCGCGGCTGTCGCCGGGGTGGCCCATATCTGCGCCCAGATCAGACGGGCCGATGAAGACACCGTCGACGCCGTCTACCGCGAGGATACCATCGAGGTTGTCGAGGCCTCTGACGGTTTCCACCTGCACCAGAAGGCAGATCTGGGCGTTGGCGGTGATGGTGTAATCGGGGATGGCGGAGAACATGGTGGCGCGGGCCAGCGCCGCGCCGGCGCCACGGATGCCGTCGGGTGGGTAGCGCGTGGCGCGGACCAGCGCTTCGGCCTCCTCGGCGGTTTCGACCATGGGGATCAGCAGGGTTTGGGCGCCTGCGTCGAGGACTTGTTTGATCAGCCAGCCCTCACCCATGGGCAGGCGGACGATTGGGTGGGTGGCGCTGGCCTGCAGCGCTTGGAGTTGCGCGGTGATAGAGCGCAGATCATTGGGGGCGTGTTCGCCGTCGATCACCAGCCAGTCGAAGCCTGCGGTGCCCATGATCTCGGTCGCGTAAGGATCGGCGAACCCGGCCCAGCAGCCGTAGCTTTGTTTGCCTGCTAGAAGATCGGATTTGAAACGGTTGATCGGCGCGGCCATGGCAGTTCCTTCGATTTGTCTTGTCCGCAGGGTACGCCTGTTGTTGAGTGGCCGTCCAGAGGAGGACACGCGGTGAAGCTGAAACTGCATCATATCAATCTGACGACGACTAAGGTGGCGGAGATGGATCGCTTCTATCAAGGCGTCATGGGGCAGGAGAGTGAGACGGATGGTCTGCCTGTGCTGGAAAAGGAACAGGGCTATGCGGGCGATGTGGCCTTTACCACGGATTGAAATATCCAGACCCATCTGGCGCAGCGCGATGTGATGGCGGGGATGGAGACAGGGCAGGTTGTGAACCAGGTGAGGCGGGGTCATATCGCGTTTCGTACTGATGATCTGGCTGCGTTCAAGGCG
>JBCCCZ010000220.1:0-3140 GCA_039033255.1 Pseudomonadota bacterium | reverse complement strand
CATTGGGCGAGCATGAGGCCGACGCCGCCGCCCTGGCTGAACCCGGCCATGACACCGCAGGCCGACCAGTAGTTGCGCAAGCCCGGCACGGGGCCGACGAGAGGGTTGCCGTCGGGGGCGAAGGTGAAGGGGCCGTGGATCACGGATTTGACGCCTGCGCGTTCCAGCGAGGGAAAGCGTTCGTAGGCGAAGGTGATGGAGTGTTCGATCTTGTCGAAATTGTCGGGCAGCAGTTCATGGCCGAACTCCCAGGAGGTGCCGTCAATGGCCCAGGCTTTGCAGTTTTGTTCGTAAAAACCGATACATAGCCCGCGGCCTTCCTGACGGAGATAGCTTTCCCCGGCGGGGTCCATGACGTGGGGGTGTTCGCCGCCTGCGTCGAGGATTTCGGCTATTTCGGGCACCTCTTCGGTGACGAGGTACTGGTGTTCCATGGGGTAGAGGGGGACGTAGACGCCCGCCATGGCGCCCACCTCGCGCGCCCAGAGGCCGGCGGCGTTGACGACGTGTTCGGCGTGGAT
Source organism: Pseudomonadota bacterium (assembly GCA_039033255.1). Classification (GTDB taxonomy): domain Bacteria; phylum Pseudomonadota; class Alphaproteobacteria; order Rhodobacterales; family Rhodobacteraceae; genus Roseovarius. The sequence goes on along the minus strand of JBCCCZ010000220.1, from coordinate 2,619 downwards.
GGTGCCCTTGTCGGTGACCACGTCCCATGTGCCGTCAACACGTTGATTTGTTTCAATGACTTTGCAGTGGGTTTCAATCGTGGCCCCGCCCATGCGCGCGGCCTTGGCGTAGGCGTGGGTGGTGCCGGAGGGGTCGAGATGGCCGTCGAGCGGATCATAGAGCGCGCCGAGGATGCCATCCGTGTTGGTGACGGGCGCGATTTTGCGAATTTCCTCGGGGCCGACGATTTCAGTCTCCAGCCCCATGTAGCGGTGCTTGGCGCGTTCTGCGAGCAGCATGTCGAAGCGGTCCTGGTTGTCCGCGAGGGTGACGCCGCCCACATGGTGGAGGCCGCAGGACAGGCCGGTGATCTCCTCCAACTCCTTGTAAAGCTTGATGGTATAGCCTTGGAGGGCGGCCATGTTGGTGTCGCCGTTGAGCGTGTGAAAGCCCCCGGCGGCGTGCCAGGTGGAGCCGGAGGTGAGCTCTGAGCGTTCCAGCAGCATCACGTCAGACCAACCCAGTTTCGTCAGGTGATAGAGAACGGAGGCGCCGACGACACCGCCGCCGATCACGGCCACTCGGGTGATGGTTTGCATGGCGGCTCCCTTCCTGCTGGTTCATGTCCGAGACTGCCCTTCGGGCGGACGAGGGCATGTCTGGAAACGACAGATCGTGTCGCGAACTGATTCTTTGGTTAACGGGCCGCAAAAGCAGGGATTTGGGCATCGGTATCACGTCGGTATGGTGTCGGTATTGCGTCTGTATTGGCTGGGCCGGGCGGGGGGATGAATGTGGCGCACGAATGCGCTCGCCACGAGATGTGGGTTTGAGCGCAACAGGGAGCGGCGAACGGGTTGGCACGGTTTGAACGACGCCGTCCGGGATTTCATCTTTGGCGAGGGCGACCTCAACGGCGGCTGGGCCATGGTCCAAGATGCCTTCTGCGGCGAGCGACTCCTGCCGGGGGTTACGGCCGCCAACGCGCAGCGCATCATCTCTTTTAGAGCCGTAGAAGGGTTCCCATGGATGGTGCGGCTGGTGAGACCGGGGACCCAGTGTCATCGCGCAATCAGGTTGCCAGACCGACGCCCAGCCGGATGGTCGGGTGACCATCTATATGATCTGGTCGCAAGGCGCGCGCCGCTACAAGTGGCCTTTGCGCGACGCAACATGTCGGAAACGGGCATTTAAGCGCCCGCGCGGGGCGGCAGGATTGGGCATCCCTAAGGAAAGGACGCAGCTATGAAAACCCACGCGCAGGCGGTTGTCATCGGGGGTGGGTTGATTGGCTGTTCGATCCTGTATCATCTGGCCAAGGCGGGGTGGACGGATGTCGTGCTGCTGGAGCGGGATGAGTTGACATCCGGGTCGACCTGGCATGCGGCGGCGGGGATCCATGGGTTGCATGACAGCGCCAATATTTCCCGGATCCAGCATTATACGATGAACCTCTATAATGCGTTGGAGGAGGAGACGGGGCAAAGCTGTGGCGTGTTTCAGCCCGGCTCGCTCTATCTGGCGCAGACGGAAAACCGCGAGCATCAGCTGAAGTTGCAGGCCGCCAAGGCGCGGCTTTACGGGATGGATTTTCACGAGATCAGCCGCGAGGAGGCGGAGGAGAAGCACCCGCTGGTGAATTTCGACGGGGTGCGCTGCATCATGTGGGAGGCGTCGGGCGGGAATGTGGATCCCTCGGGCGTGACCCATGCCTATGCCATCGGCGCGCGGCAGATGGGGGCGGAGATTGAGCGGTTTACCCCTGTCACCGCCACGCGCCCGCAGCCGGATGGGACGTGGGTGGTGGAGACGCCGAAGGGGAATATCCATGCCGAGTGGGTGATCAATGCCGCCGGGCTTTGGGGCCGTGAGGTGGCGGCGATGGCGGGGATTGAGGTGCCGCTGCAACCCACGGAGCATCAGTATTTCGTCACCGAGACCATTCCGGAGATTGAGGCGGTGGGGCGGCGCTTGCCGTCAGTCGCGGACCGGGATGGGGAGTATTATCTGCGCCAAGAGGGCAAGGGGCTGCTGATCGGCGCTTATGAGCGGGACATGCGGTTCTGGGCCGAGGGTGGTACGCCGCTCGATTTTGCCCATGATCTGTTCCCCGATGACCTGGAGCGGATTTCCGAGAATGTGATGCGCGCCATGACCCGCGTGCCGGTGGCGGAGACGGCGGGGATCAAGCGGGTGATCAACGGGCCGATGATCTGGTCGCCCGACAGCAATGTGATCCTTGGCCCGGTGCCGGAGCTGCGCAATTACTTCATGTGCGGGGGTATCATTCCGGGCTTCAGCCAGTCGGCGGGGATGGGCCTGATGGTGGCGCAGTGGATTACTGAAGGGGAAATGGCCTATGACATGTTCCCCTGGGATATCGCGCGGTTTGGCACCTGGGCCAATGACAAGCGTTTCGTGAAGGCAAAGGTGGAGGATGTGTATACGCATCGCTTCGCTATTCACTATCCCAATGAGGAACGCGCGGCGGGGCGGCCTTTGAAGACGCGGCCTGTCTACGAAATGCAGCGCGAGATGGGCGCGGTGTTCGGGCTGAATTACGGTTGGGAGCATCCGCTGTGGTTTGCCGATACCCCCGGCGTGGTCGATACCAACGGGTTCACGCGCCAGAATTGGTG
>JBCCCZ010000219.1:0-3199 GCA_039033255.1 Pseudomonadota bacterium | reverse complement strand
CGTTGTAGGCGGCGCTGACGGCGCGGCTGATGTGGAAGCGTGTGGAAAATCCGCGCAGGGCGGCGTCAATGTCGTGGATGGCCTCTGCGCGGCTGAGGCCACGGGATTTGCGTTTGGCGGCCATGGATATCAGGCAGGTGCGTTCCCAATCATTGTGCATCGGGATGTCTCCTTTTGCTGCTCCTCGCACGACCATAGACCGACAATGGTTAATATATCGCGGAGCCGGCGGACGGTGGGGGCAAGACATGCTTGATCAGACCGAAGGGTACACCACCGAGGACGGCCGCAAGATCGGCGGCGTGGTCATGGAGATGCGCAATATTACCCTGCGATTCGGGGGGGTTGAGGCGATCAAGGACATCTCGTTCGACATTCGCGAGGGGGAGATCCGGGCGATCATCGGGCCGAATGGTGCCGGGAAGTCCTCGATGCTGAATGTCATCTCGGGGTTCTACGTGCCGCAGGAGGGGCAGGTTTTCTACAAGGGCGCGCCACGCCCGCCGATGAAGCCCTATCAGGTGGCGCAGCAGGGGATTGCACGGACGTTTCAGAACATCGCGCTTTTCGAGGGGATGAGCGTTCTGGACAACGTCATGACCGGGCGGCTGACCAAGATGAAGACGGGGCTATTCAGCCAGGCGCTTTGGGTTGGAAAGTCGGAGAAAGAAGAAACGGAAAACCGGGAAGTCGCTGAAAAGATTATTGATTTTCTGGAGATCCAGGCAATCCGGAAGACGCCGGTGTCGCGGCTGCCCTATGGGTTGAAAAAGCGGGTGGAGCTGGCGCGGGCGCTGGCAGCGGAGCCGTCGCTCTTGCTGCTGGACGAGCCAATGGCGGGCATGAACGTGGAGGAGAAGGAGGACATGAGCCGCTTTATCCTCGATGTGAATGACGAGTTCGGCACCACCATTGCGCTTATCGAGCATGACATGGGCGTGGTGATGGATCTCTCCGACCGGGTGGTCGTGATGGACTACGGCAAGAAAATCGGCGACGGAACGCCCGATGAGGTGCGCGGAAATCAGGCGGTGATCGACGCCTATCTGGGGGTCGCGCATGACTGATTTGGGTCCGTCGGTGGCGCGTCGGTTTTGCGTCGGTTTCACGTCGGTATTACGTCGGTGCGTGGCGGTCGGTGGGGTAAGCCTGTCTTCACGCTTGGCGCGGGGCCAGATGTATGGCCATTAAGGCGAAACCTATGTTCGCCGTTTTGGCGGGTACCGCGGCAGCTGGGCTTGCGGCCGGTTGGCTTGTATGGGGTCGTGCACCTTCCCCGGCGGTGGTCGTCGCTGAGTTTCTGGAAGATCGCTGCTTGCCCTATGTGACAGATGGCAGCTTAAACGTTGCGGGGCTCACCTCCATATCCTTGGCGGGCACGCCTGCGTTCGCCGAAGAAGACCGCGCCGTTTCCGTCAGCTTCATGGAACGTTCGGGTATTTGGCGGTGTCACATCAGCGACACTTTGGCGCTTTGGACGGCAGAAGAGAGCGCGGCAGTTTTCGCCGCCGTTGAGGCATTTGCCACAGACCATGTCGCACCGATGAACGACGGCGCCTTGGTCCGACATGATGCGACCTCAGAGGGTGTGGGAGACCCTCAGGTTGTCTGGCGTCGACCGACCAAAGAATTGGGGTTCTTTGTGATGTTCGTTCGCCACCGGTTTCCCGAACATCAAAGGATAACGTCGGTTAGCTTTGGCCAGAGCGAGTTCATCCGCCCGGTGGATGACCCGGAGGCTTCCGATGTTTAGTTGTGCTCGAACAGCTCAACATTGGTGCGCGCGTCGTGGCGCAGCGCTTTCGTTTTGTGAAGTCCAACCATACCCTCACGAACACTCCACTCCTGTTATATTTTTTGAACAAAAGGTTAACCATCGGCGGATTGTTTCCGTGGTACCAAGGCAAAATGGGCAAGAACCCGCTTTGTCTGCCGGCGGTCCTGTCCTTCAGCACGCATCGGCGCGTTTCAGCCGGTGTCAGAGAGCAGACGGACAATGGATACCGTTTGGAGGGTACATATGAGTAATTGGTGGTTAGCAGGGGCATGCGCCCTTGGAAGTATCGTGTTCACAGGCACAGAGGCCGAGGCGGCACCGCAGTTCTGCGGTCAACCGACTCCGGCGATGCAGGAAACCTGCGATCTCTATCAATCCTATTGCGCAGCTTATCTGGAGGATCCGGCCTCGCTGGACCGCTCGACGTTGCGCGAGATTCCCAGCGGAGCAAAAGCGCGGTTCGCAGCGAGCGAGCTGACGCAGGTCACGCTGGGCTATCTGACCACGCCAAACCCGCAGGTCGCCGTGGTCTACGGGGATGAAAACCCGTCGTGCGAGCTCTTGATGACGGGGATGCAGTATTCCGACCTGCTCTTCGCCTATCGCGACTGGCGCGAGGGGGAGGGGGCGCAGTTTGCGGCCACGGCCCCGTTTGAGCCGGTCTCGAAGCGGGAAATGCCGCGCGCTTATGCCGCCGTTTTCCTGGCGGCCCCCCGTGAGGACGGGCGGGTGACGGAAATCACCCTGAACTGGAACCTGAGCGAGGTGGGTCTGACCCGTCTCAAAGTCTCGTATCAGCCGGAGCGCGAGCATACGCGGCTTCTGCTGGGGCAAGGAGCAAACTGATGCCGGAACAGCTGGCCTTTACCATTGAGGTGTTTCTGAACGGGCTCATGGCGGGGGTGCTCTATGCGCTCGTCGCTTTGGGCTTTGTTCTGATCTACAAGGCCAGCGGCATCTTCAACTTTGCGCAGGGGGTCATGGCGCTGTTTGCGGCCATGACCCTGTACGGGATCATGAATGGGCAGGTGCCGTTCGCCCATCTGATCAATGCGATTTTCGGCACGGAGATACATTATTTCGGTTGGAACGTGCCCGCTTTGGCCGCGATCCTGCTGACCATTGCGGTGATGATCCTGCTGGCCTGGATGGTGCAGCGGTTCATCTTCCGATACCTCGTGGGGCAGGAGCCGATCATCCTGTTCATGGCGACCATCGGGCTTGCCTATTTCCTCGAAGGGGTCGGTGATTTGATGTGGGGCTCGGACATCAAGACATTGGATGTGGGCCTGCCGCAGGGGATCAACGAAACCATTGACGAGGTCACATTCGGCTGGTTCGGCTATGGGTTCTTCATCGACAATCTGGACATCGTGGCCACCGTGATCGCGGGTCTGTTGGTGGCGGGGCTGGTGATCTTCT
>JBCCCZ010000218.1:0-3241 GCA_039033255.1 Pseudomonadota bacterium | reverse complement strand
GAACGCGCCGCGCCGTGGCTTGCCACCGCTGGGTCGGGCGATGTGCTGGCTGGGTTCATCACCGGACTTCTGGCGCGCGGGCTTGCCCCGATGCAGGCGGCAGAAATTGCCACCTGGCTGCATGTGGAATGCGCGCTCAGTTTTGGCCCTGGCCTCATTGCCGAGGATCTGCCGGAGGAATTGCCGAAGGTGTTTCGAAATCTGGGCGTTTGAGCCCTAACCGACCTTGGGAGCCGTATCTGACACCAGATCGCAGCCTAGCTCCAGCCCATCGGCATAGATCACATGTGGCGCGTCAAACTCTAGCCTATAGAGCGTAAGGGTCTGTACACCCAGATCGGTCACAAATTCCCCATCAATCAACCGTCGTGCGGGCATCATGGCGCGGGGTGCCCCAAATAGCGCTTCGGCCCGCCAATCGCGAATGAGCATAGGTTGCTCCGCCGGTAGGATGACATCCCTTTCGGGGCGCGTGTGCCCCAACGACCCGGCGAGGATCCGCACCGCATAGGTTTCAACCGACTGCCGCGTGATGCCGCGCAGCACAACCGCCCCCTGATCGCGTGTGATCACCCGTGCCCCGGCGCGCAATGTCTCAATAGGGGTTTCGCCATCAAGCGTCAGGACAACGGCACCCGGCAAAATCCCGGTGGGGTGCAATGAAATGGATATATGTTCGGTCTCAGCCTGGCTGACCATATTTGCCGTCATCGGCCCACTCGCTCTGTTCTTGCCTGTTTTTTGCAAAAGATTATGGCAAGATTCCGTAAATGTCGCGCGTTTTCTGCAAGACAAAATTCCTCTTTTGCTCAAACGATTTTCTCTCGCATCCCGGCGCTTGCTTTGCTAAGAGGCGGCTCGATGCGGGTGTGGCGGAATTGGTAGACGCACCAGATTTAGGTTCTGGCGCCTTTGGCGTGGGGGTTCGAGTCCCTTCACCCGCACCAATCCACTTGTTCGTCTCCGCGAGACTGGACGACAAAACGTGTCAGCCAGATTTTGCGAATTGTCCTTGTTTCAGGGACAAAGCTCTTGGTGAAGAGCTTACTGTTTCGGCTTTGCTATAAATAAATCTACCTAAGCATCTGTAAATGAAGTATTTTCTGCATTAGGACTTTAGCTATTTCGTGTTTTTTGCTTTAAGTAAGCCCTGTACAAATTGCTTGATGTGTAACGATTGGGGGATCAACAAAATGTTCAAAACATTAAAGCTGGCTGCTGCGCTGATATTGGGTTTATCGGCGACATCTTCACAAGCAGCAACCTTCACCTATGACTTATTTGACCATCCAGATGGGGGCCTTTCGGCATTCGACTACGGATTGCGCCTGGATTACTACGACCGCGTCTTCTCATTTGAGAACGGTGGCGACGCAACGCTGGTCTACAACGACTCAGATGGAACAGCCACAATTTCCGGAACCGTGCGCGAAAGCCTTGGCAACGGCATGTTCGGGCAACTTTGGGATATCGTATATTCTTTTACGGGCCTGACTGATCTCGGCGATGGGGCGTTTCGAAGCGAAAATAATTCCGGTTCAGGAAGCATTTCGCTCGGTATGACGTCGCTCGTCCTGGGTACAAAGTCGAATGGATCGTACTATTTCGAACTGGATGATGATGGTCATCGTCTTGGAGGCCATTCAGAGTTCCCCAGTGATACCTTCGTCGGTCGCGGCTGGGTTGATCCTTATTCGAACCTCGGTGGAGCGAACGATTTTCTTTTCACCGCGCAAATCAGCCCCGTGCCACTACCGGCAGGCGCGTGGTTGCTTTTGTCGGGGCTGTTGGGGATTGGCGTTTTGAAGCGACGCCAGCGCAGCTAAATCGGTTCGCGATCATCTGTCTGCCAGATTTATCGCAAAACGCTTTAACGTCTTAGGACAGAAAACAAAAAGCGCGCCAACAATTGTCTGGCGCGTTTTTTCCGGCGTGGAGGAGCAACAGAAGCGTTGGTTTGCCCTGACAACACCACTGCTTGGTCAGAGTGCCCAAGTTGCGTCATCCATTTCCCTTTGCTTTCAGCTTGAGCACCTTATATCCCCCAACCCAAACCGCCTTCACGGCCCGGTCATCCCCCATCATGATCGTTGGAAACACCGCTTCCCAGATATCTTCTGCCCGGGCACTTCGTTGGGCAATCCCCGGCGTTGAGGCCAGGTCAATGGCCACCAGATCGGCCTCCATTCCCGGCGCGATGGTGCCGATCTTGTTGCTCATATGCAGCGCCCGCGCAGACCCCGCTGTGGCCAGCCACCAGATTTGGGCGGGGTGGAGCGCGATGCCGGTGAGCTGGGCGATCTCGTAGGCGGCGGCCATAGTGCGGAGCATGGAGAAGGAGGACCCGCCGCCAGTGTCTGTGGCAAGGCCTATGGGGATGCCGTCGGCCACTCTCGCTGCGAGGTCAAAGAGACCGGAGCCGATGAATGTGTTGGACGTCGGGCAGTGGATGACGGACGCTCCGACCTCGGCCAGACGCGCCCGCTCGCGCGGCTCCAGGTGGATGGCATGGCCGTAAAGCCCACGTGCGCCCAGAAGCCCATGTGCCTCGTAGGTGTCCAGATAATCCCGCGCGTTCGGAAATAGTGCACCAACCTTTTCAATTTCTTCCTTTTGTTCCGATAGATGCGTTTGCATGAGACAATCCGGGTGCTCGGCCCACAGCGCCCCTAGCGCCTCGAGCTGCTCTGTCGTGGATGTGGGCGAAAAGCGGGGCGTGATCGCATAGCTCAGCCGATCTGTCCCATGCCAAAGCTCAATCAGCGCTTTGCTGTCGTCATAGGCCGATTGCGCCGTGTCACAAAGCCCCTCTGGCGCCCCGCGATCCATACAGGTTTTCCCCGCCGCGGCGCGCAGCCCACGCGCTTGCGCCTCGGCAAAGAACGCCTCCACACTGGCCGGGTGGCTGGTGCAAAAGCTCGCCACCGTGGTTGTCCCATTGGCCAGCGTCAGGTCAAAATACCGAACCGCAATCTGACGCGCATAGTCCGGATCGTGGAGCTTCATCTCTTCTGGAAAAGTGTACTGCTCCAACCAATCCAAAAGCCGCTTGCCCCAGGATGCGATGATCGCAGTCTGTGGATAGTGCACATGCGCGTCGACAAATCCCGGCGAGATGAGATATTTGTCAAATCGGTGAACCTCGGCGTCCGGTGCCGCTTGGCGCAGGGTGTCCAGTGTCCCAACGTCACAGATGTACCCATCGCGCAAAAGCACTGCCTCTTCGACCCGCACAGCCTCT
>JBCCCZ010000217.1:0-3335 GCA_039033255.1 Pseudomonadota bacterium | reverse complement strand
CTCGGCGCTGTACCGCCCTGCGGAGGCGCGCGCCAATATCGCAAAAATCCTGCAAGTGGCCGACGCGCAGGATGTCAACGTCCTGTTGGTCGGCATGCAGGCCCCGGGCAACTACGGGCCAGAATACAAACAGGCGTTCGACAGCATGTACCCAGAGCTTGCGCAAATCTACGACACGCTCTTTTTCGAAAGCTTTTTCAGCGGCTTAGGATCAGATGATCCGGCCGAGCTGCGACCGTTTTTTCAAGCAGACGGGATACACCCCAACGCCACGGGCGTGGCCCGGATCGTCGAGGCGCTTGGCCCGTCCGTGATCACCTTGGTGCAAACCAGCGCGGCGGATTAGAGCCCGTTACTGGCGCCGCGTTTTCGGATGCAGCGATGACGCCAGAATGTGATCAGAGGCCTGCACCACGCCGCTGGCATGACCCACGATCTTTGGGTCAGGCGCTTTGGCAACTGATAGGTCCTTATCCGGATAGTCCAGCATCGCCAGGTAGTGACGCAGACAATTGATCCGCGCGCGCTTTTTGTCATTTGACCGGACAATCGTCCAAGGCGCGTCTGCCGTGTTCGTATAGAAAAACATGGCCTCTTTGGCCTCGGTATAATTCTCCCATTTGTCAAAACTGGCGCGGTCCACCGGGGACAGTTTCCACTGTTTCAACGGATCGGATTCCCGGGACGCAAAGCGTTTGCGCTGTTCGTCCCGCGTGACGGAAAACCAGAACTTGAACAGGCGAATGCCGATGCGGGTCAGCATCCGTTCGAATTCCGGCGTTTGGCGCATGAATTCGAGGTAGTCATTGGGTTCGCAGAAATTCATCACCCGTTCCACACCCGCGCGATTGTACCAGGAACGGTCATAGAGCACGATTTCACCCGCCGTGGGCAAGTGCTGTATATAGCGCTGAAAGAACCATTGCCCGCGTTCCTGATCCGTGGGCTTATTGAGCGCCACGACGCGCGCCGAGCGCGGGTTGAGATGTTCCATGAACCGCTTGATCGTGCCGCCCTTCCCGGCCGCATCGCGCCCTTCGAACAACAGAACATGCTTCTGTCCGGTTTCCTGCACCCAGTGCTGCACCTTGAGAAGCTCCACTTGGAGCGCCGCTTTCTCTTGTTCATAGTCTTTGCGGCCCAGCCTGGTCTCGTAGGGGTATTCGCCGGTTTCAAATCCGCTGACATGATCGGACGCGTGCGCAGGCAGGGAAATCCCACCCTCGTCGTTCAATTGAGGGATGGCTGCGTCTTCAGTGATAATGTGGTCGTCCATTTCAATACTCCTTCATCCTGTTGGATCGGAGTTTTGATTCTGGAAACGCGCGCGTCATTGATCTCGGTCAAATTCCGAAAGCGGCGGGTTACATTTCGGGAATGTCAAACCCTTCCGGCGCCAGTTCGAACCGGTCGAACTCAAATCCCGGTGACACGGTGCAGCCCACCAGCGTGAAGGCGCCTGTACATTCCGCCCGCTGCCACCACCCGGGTGGGATAATGATCTGAGGTCGCGCACCGCTAGCAAGATCGGGGCCGAGAAGGTGGCGTTCTGCCGGTCCTTCGTCGGTCTCAGACATGCGCAAAAGCAGCGGATCGCCTGCGTAGAAATGCCAGATCTCGGCGGCATCCACCTTGTGCCAGCGATTGATCTGGCCACCTTCTAGGAGGAAGTAGATCGCCGTTCCCGCCGCGCGGCCTTCGCCGTCCGCGCACCATGTTTCGCGGAAAAATCCACCTTCGGGATGGGGTTGCAGGTCCAGCGCGTCGATGATGGCCTGCGCGTCCATCACTTCAGGATAGACCGGCCTGCGTATTGCGCCGTTTCGCCCAGCGCCTCTTCGATGCGGATCAGTTGATTGTATTTCGCCAACCGGTCGGACCGCGCGAGCGACCCGGTTTTGACCTGCCCGCAATTCGTCGCCACACCGAGGTCTGCGATGGTGGCATCTTCCGTCTCACCGGATCGGTGCGACATCACATTGGTCATGCCCGCCCGATGCGCCATATCCACGGCACGCAGGGTTTCCGTGAGCGAGCCAATCTGGTTCACCTTCACCAGCATCGAATTGGCCGCGCCTTTTTTGATCCCTTCGGCCAGACGCGCAGGGTTGGTGACGAACAAATCATCGCCCACAAGCTGTACCTTGTCTCCAATCGCTTGGGTCAGGGCGACCCAACCGTCCCAATCATCCTCGCTCATCCCATCCTCGATGGAGATAATGGGATAGTCATCGACGAGTGCCTTGAGGTAATCGGCATTCTCTTCCGGGCTGAGCGAAACCCCTTCGCCCGAAATCTCATACTTGCCGTTCTTGAAATACTCCGTCGCCGCACAATCCAACGCCAGATAGATATCCTCACCGGGCTTGTAGCCCGCCTTTTCAATCGAACTGAGAATGAAATCCAGCGCAGCACGGGTGGAACTGATGTCGGGTGCAAAGCCGCCCTCATCGCCAATGCCCGTGGAAAGACCCGCCGCAGAAAGCTCCTTTTTAAGAGTATGGAACACTTCTGCGCCCATGCGCACACCGTCACGAATGTTGGTCGCACTGACCGGCATGATCATGAATTCCTGAATGTCGATGGGGTTGTCCGCATGCTCACCACCATTGATGATGTTCATCATGGGCACCGGCAGCACCCGCGCAGACGTCCCGCCGACATAGCGAAAGAGCGGCTGCGTGGTGTAGTCCGCCGCCGCTTTGGCCGTCGCCAGAGAAACCCCGAGGATCGCGTTGGCGCCCAAGCGGCCCTTGTTCGGTGTGCCGTCGAGCTCGATCATCGCCTCATCGATAGAAACCTGTTCTGTCGCATCCATGCCTGCCAGCGCTTCGGCGATTTCCCCGTTCACGGAGGCACAGGCCTCAAGCACGCCTTTGCCCATGTAGCGGGCCTTGTCCCCATCGCGCTTTTCCACGGCCTCATGCGCGCCGGTTGAAGCGCCCGATGGCACAGCGGCGCGGCCCATCGTGCCATCTTCGAGCACAACATCAACTTCGACGGTGGGGTTGCCCCGGCTGTCAAGTATTTCGCGGGCATGAATGTCGATGATGAGGCTCATGAGGATCTCCGTTTGTGGTCACTCGCTGCTTAGCAAGTTTCCGCACGGATGCAACTGCAGCAATGACGGCCCAAGACTGCTTTGCATTGCTATCGCAGCGCCAGGAACTCGAAATCTTTGAAAGATTTCGCACCGCATTCTTTCAAAGAATGCGCGCCCTAGTACAAATGGTCCGTGTCAAAGGCGCGGTGTGCTCCTGGGCTTGCGGCGTCGCTGGGGCTTAGCCCGTCCTGTTGGTTTTTCTTTGAGAGGGGCAAGGCCTAGCTGGTCTCTG
>JBCCCZ010000216.1:0-3465 GCA_039033255.1 Pseudomonadota bacterium | reverse complement strand
CTGGCCTCTGCCTTCGGAGGGCAGCGCTCTATCCAGCTGAGCTACAGGTGCCTGAGGGCAGGCTATATCTGCCCCACCCATGAGGCGCAATTGGTTTTGCGCAGGAATGCGCGCGGCGCAGGAAAACCAAGACACCGAAATGTATTAAGGGGCCACCACCGAAGTGATAGCCCCTTGGATTTTTACCTGATGGAAATAACGGCCCGTAGGCCGCCAAATCAGATCGGGTTGCCGTGCTTGTCGTAGACAGGCTCGGGCACAATCACTTCTTGCTGCTGCTGCTGCTGCTGAGCACATGCAGCCATCGTGACGCCGATAACCACCAGAGTGAGAACTTTAACCACCTTCATTGGGCAGCTCCTTTCGCAATAAACACGACCCATATAAAGATAACACAAATGCGTTGTCGACACCCTTTTCACGATATGAGAGCGAAAAGGTCACACGCAGGCGAACATCCTCTAAGGTGTTGCTATGTTAACACTCCTTCACCCGAATCTGGCCGAAAATCCGACAAATTCTGTGCGTTCCGCGCTAAAATGTCAGGCGCGACCGGCAATTCACCGCCCGTTTTGCCGCATTTCAGCGCGGGTTATACACCTCTAGCGCCCTGAAAATTGACGATTTGTCGCTGGAAAGAGAGAATCTATCCACTATCCCAGTAAATCGTGCGCGAGTTCCAAGGCCTCTATCAAGACGTCCACCTCAGCTTCGGTATTGTAGAGGCCGAAGGACGCGCGGCAGGTGGCTGTGACCCCCAAGTGATCCATCAGCGGCCCGGCACAATGCTGCCCGGCCCGCACCGCCACCCCTTTTTTGTCGAGGATGGTGGAGATGTCATGGGCATGGGCCGCACCATCGAGCGTGAAAGAAAAGATCGCCGCCTTTCCCGGCGCATGGCCTTGCACCTGCAACCAGTTGAGCCCCGCCAGCCTGTCTTGCGTATAGTGGCTGAGGCGATTTTCGTGGGCGGCTACGTTCTGCATGCCCAGTTCCATCAGATATTCCAGTGCCACGCCCAACCCGATGGTTTGCACGATCCCCGGTGTGCCCGCCTCAAACTTCATGGGCGGGTCGTTATAAATGACAGCGTCGCGGCTCACCTCCTTGATCATGTCGCCCCCCCCGATAAAGGGGCGCATTTCCGGATAGCGATCCTTGTTCACGTAAATCGCACCGGACCCTGACGGCCCATACAGCTTATGCCCTGTAATGGCGTAGAAATCGCAGCCAATGTCATCGAGGTTCACGGGCCCGTGCACCGCCGCCTGTGACCCGTCAATCATTGTGACCACACCCCGTTCCCGCGCGGCATGGCACAGCGTTTTAACATCCACATGGGTGCCCAACACGTTCGACAGATGCGAAATCGCCAGCAGTTTGGTGCGCGGTCCAATAGCGTCGATCACCCGCTCCACGTCGAGCGATCCATCGGGTTCAATATCCACCCATCTCAACACAACGCCCATGCGTTCGCGCATAAAATGCCAGGGCACGATATTGGCGTGGTGCTCCATCACCGAGAGGACAATTTCATCCCCCGCCTCCATTCGCGGCATGGCCCAGGCGTGGGCGACCATGTTGATGCCTTCCGTAGTGCCGGAATTCAGCACGATCTGGCTGTCATCAGCCACACCAAGAAAGCGCGCTATAACACCGCGCACGGCCTCATATTTCTCCGTCGCGATGTTCGAAAGGGTATGCAGCCCGCGATGCACATTGGCGTATTCATGTGCATAGGCGCGGGTCACCGCATCAATCACCACCTGCGGTTTTTGCGCCGAGGCACCATTGTCGAGATACACGAGCGGCTTGCCATTCACCTCGCGCGACAGGATCGGGAAATCGGCACGGATCGTCTCCAGATCATACATTGGGCGCACCCCCTATGCCGAAGGCCGCCAGAAGGGAGGCCACGGTTGTCATCACGAACGAAAACACCAAAAAACCGGCGATGCAAACGCCCAAAGCCTTGAACATGCTGTCAAAATCGGACGCCGCATCGACAAAGGCAACGATCGCCCAAAGCCCCCAGAAGAACGCCAGCAACATGCCAAGCGCGCCAATCTCCGGGATCAGAAGCGATACAAGCGTGAACGACACCGCCAGGATCAGCGTCATCACCTGCAGCCAGATCATCACCGACAGCATATCGCGCAGCTCCCCTTGCCCGCCGACCATGCGGCTGACCCAGTGCAGCACATAGACCGTGACCACCGATTGACCCCAATTGATCAGGGCAAACACGATGGGCGATGTGAAGGCGGGCGAATTGCGGATAATCTGGCCCAGCTCATCATCAGGAATGGGCGAGATTTGAAACAACCCCGACACGAGCAGCGACAGAACCACCGCCATCAGCATCAGCGCAATCCAAAGCCCCTGTGTGGGTAGGCCTAGCCCGATGACATCCCGCCCGCCCTGACGCGGATCTTTCAAAGTTGTCACGAAGATGGATTTGAACGTGGTCGTCATATCACGCTGCCTTTTCCCATGCCGCCACCCGTATGCCGGAAAACCAGAACCAGAAAAACAGCGCAAACCACACAAGCGATACGACATTCAGCGCCGGACCCGGGCCCACGAACCCCGCGATCAGCCCTTGGAACAGGAACACCGGGATCGCCGCCAGGAACGCCCAAAAAAGCACCACGCAGGCCTGCGCCCCGGTCATTCGACCCTTGATCAAACGCACCGCCAAAAGGCTCAGCCAGGCCAGCGCGTAAAGAATGAGCGGCATGATGAAAATCCAGCCCATCAGCGCGCCCGACATCAACGCCTCGAATTTGGCGTCCACCATCGCTTCGGGCACCTGCACGGCATCGATTTGGCGCACCTCGCCAGCCTCCGCCACAATCGCGGCCTCAAACTCCGCATCCGGTTCGCGCGCCAGGCGCGTAAGCCTCGGCAATTGCGCGACAAATGCCAGAACGGAGCCCACCGCCAGAAACGCAAAGGCATGGCGATGATCCGCGCCGCGATCCAGGATGCGCGCGATCACGCGCCCGGGCCGCCGGTAGGTGGCGAGAATATCCAGAGTGACTGCCATAAATGCCCCTAGCCGCGCCGCCGCCCCAACCAGGCCTCAAGGCGGGAGACGATTTCATCGCGCAACCCGTCATCCTCGATTTCCTCGACCGCTTCCGCCAGGAACGCCAGCGTCATGAGGTCGGTGGCGATGTCTTTGGGCACGCCGCGCGCGCGCAGGTAAAACAGCCCCTCTTCGTCAATCGCGCCACTGGTGGAGCCATGGGAACAGGCCACATCATCGGCGTAAATTTCCAATTCCGGCTTGGCGAGGAATTGACTGTCATCATCCAGCAGCAACGATTGGCTGATCTGATAGCCATCCGTTTTCTGCGCGTCGGGCTGCACCAGAATTTTGCCTTGGAAGACCCCCGTCGCGCCGTTGCGCAGGACCTTCTTGAACACCTGCCGGCTTTCGCAATTCACCGCGTCATGGGT
>JBCCCZ010000215.1:0-3722 GCA_039033255.1 Pseudomonadota bacterium | reverse complement strand
CCCAGATGCGCCCGCTCATCGACGCAGGCCATTTGTACCTCGCCTGCCCGCCCCTCTTCCGCCTGACCCAGGGCGCCAAGCGCGTCTACTGCCTCGACGAGGGCGAAAAGGACATGTGGCTCGAAAAGGGCCTCGGCGGCAAAGGCAAAATTGATGTCAGCCGCTTCAAGGGCTTGGGCGAGATGGACGCCAAGGACCTCAAAGAGACCACCATGGACCCCAAAACCCGCAAGCTCATCCGCGTGAGCATCGACGAAGACATGCCCGGTGAGACCGGAGACCTCGTTGAGCGGTTGATGGGCAAAAAGCCCGAACTGCGGTTTCAGTATATTCAGGAGAATGCGAAGTTCGTGGAGGAGTTGGATGTTTAGGAATCGCGACTTCTTGGCTCGAATTGTCGCGGACACGCTGCCTCCACATCACCACCCAAACATTGCATTCATTGACGCAGACAATGTTTGGAAAAGCTTTGAACAGAGAATAGTCGGCTGTGGTTTGTCGAATGATGATCTTCAACACTTCGAATTTTCCAGATTGTTCAATCTGTTAACTCATGATCGCTGCTATGTTTATTGTGCCGTCCCGGAGAACAAACCTAAACCATCGTGGTTGGCACATTTGGAGAGAACGGAAGGCTTCATTCTCAAAACAGGTAGACTGGTTCGAAGGAGGAGTGGTGCAAAACAAGAGGGAGTTGACGTGAAACTGGCGATTGACGCCACCAGATTTGCATTCTCAAATATTATGAAGACTTGCACGCTGTACGGAGCGGACGGAGACTTCATACCACTGGTAGAAGCAGTGACCGAGGCAGGCACATTGGTTAACGTAGCCTCCTTCAATAACCCGGAGCAGGGAGAAGTCGCTCCGCGGCTGCGCGCAGCCGCGGATAGATACATCCACTTAAATCGTTTTTGGCTCTACGAAACACTCTCAGAGGGTAAAAGTACTGTACATAACCGTCCAAACTACTTTCACGAATGGCGGTCCAGTGAAGAGGTGCAATTTGAAGTCTTCGAAGGAGAAGAATACGAGATTAGGTCCGTCAATGGCCAGTATGCGGTGTGGCTAGATGGCCGAAGCCCATTCAAACTGTTTTCGTCCCATGTACTAGAAGACTTGAAAATCTGGCTTAAGATTGCTCCGTTCAAAGAAGCTTTGTTCAACCATCATCTTCTTAACTAAAAAACAAACTGAATTGAAAGTCCAAGTTGCCCGAGGCCCCGCCTCGGGCCGCGTCCGACCTCCCCCGCGGGGAGGGCGCACATACGTGCTCCCCGGGGCTCACGCCCCCCTCCGGCTTCAAAAGGTCCCCCGGACCTTTTGCAAGACAGCCTCCGGCCCGACGTCGGGCGCGGCCCAGTAGGCGCGTAGCGCCTGCGTCGGGCGAAAGAGCGGATGCGCAGCATCTGCGGAGTCGTCCCCGTTCCAACCGTTTCAATGAGTTCCTATCGCGCCACGTCCGGGGCTCCGCCTCAGGTCATGCCCCGCATGACCGTCACCTGACAGAGCGAAGGCAAGGCCTTTGCGGAGTCAGGCGTTCAGCCCTCAAACTCTCTCGCAGAGGACTTGCAAGACGGCGCTTCCCCCTCACTTGATGATGATAATCCGCCGACCGCCCACGCCGCGCACCACGAACATCGGCTGGCCATCCTTGCTGGTCACACGCTTGCGGTCCAGTTTCCGTTTGCCCAGCAGTGCCAGCTCGGTGCTCACGCCACAGCCCGGCACCACCGCTTTCACCTTCTGCGCTGTCATCCGCCCGCTGGCCAATTCCTGGACCGTGAAATTCGCCGCCACCGTACGCAAGGCGCCGGCCGTCGGGCAGAAGAGCAGCCGCTCGCCCATGATCCCAACGGCTTCATCCTGTGCAAAAGCCGTGGAGCCCGCGAGCATCAAAGCTGCAGCACAGCGCAAAAATCGAAATGTCATGACTATCCCCCCATTCAATGGAGTCAGCATGGTGACATCTCACGCAGGGTCAAGACTGCAGATCGCGGCGCTCACACTCGCTTAACCGGCATTGCCACCGGCTTAAGAACACGGAAGCCCGCGCGAAAAACCGATCCGCGCACCGACAAAATACCGACGTGATACCGATGCAATACCGACGTCACATTTTCCATAAAATCAAAGCAAAGGCGCTCCCTCTCGGGACGGGGCCCCACCCGGTGCCCCGCCCGTTGCGCGTACGTCGAGGTAAGGATCAGACCACAACCGTGTGGATCGATCCGTAGACCACCCAGACCCCCATCAGCGAGACAAATCCAAGGATGGTCGGTACGATAACTTTTGCCATTTTGGCTCTCCTTTCCAGGCAGCCCGCGTGGGGCTGCGGTGCGTGCCGCAAGACCGGTCTGGCCCCGCGATCTGAGCCTCAGATGGGTGCGACATCCTGACACAAAAAGCCCCAATCCTGTCACGTATGATCACCCTGACGGGACGGGAGTGTAACAAATCCGCCCCGCAGGCGTCCGTTCAATTTTCCTTGTAACGCCCAGTCAGGGGCTTGATCTGAAAGCGTTTTTCAGGCCCACTTACCGCATGCGAATTGCCCTGATCCTGCTGATGGTCCTCGCCGCCTGTGGTCGCCCGCTCACGCCCACGGAGACGGCCTTCGCCCGCACGATCCATGGTGACACCGTCGATGTCTCCAAGGTCCGGCTGGTCGATGGCGCACCCACCCGCGCCGTCACCTTCCGCCGCGAGCCGCGCCCGCGCACCACCTGCCGCCAGCGCATCCTGCCGCCCCCCACCGACGAGGTCATCACCTCCAAGCCCGCGGCCGTCGCCCTCTGGAACCGCATCCTCTTTGACAAGGACTGGTATCTCGACGACTATCTGCCTGAATATCCTGACGAAATCGGCCTCGTCGCCGCGATGCTCTTTGCCCACGAGATGGTGCATGTCTGGCAGTGGCAGAACCGCCGCGAGACGGGTTACACCCCGCTGCGCGCCGCCTTTGAACATGGCGGCGGGCGCGACCCCTATCTCTTTGATCTCAATACAAATCCTCAGTTCAGCGACTTCGGCTTCGAACAGCAGGGCGCGATCATGGAGGAGTTCGTCTGCTGTCGCGCCCTTGATCCCACGGCTCCCCGCACCGAACGTCTGCACGCGCTGATCTCGCAGGCCATGCCGGTCGCACCCCTGCCCGAGGCGCGCGAATACGCCGTCGGGCTGCCCTGGGAAGGTGTTGAAATCGAAGGCATTTGCCGCTGATCAGGGCACCTGTACGCTCTCCAGATAAACCAGCAGCTCGGCAAGCGGGCGGGTCGTCCTGAGGCGTTGCCCCGGCAGACGCGCACGCTTTCGGTCATCGTCCTGCAGCGGGGAGAACCCAGCCATCCGGCGACCGCGCTGACCACCTGCCGCGTATCCTTCCAGCACGCCCAGCACCTCGACCGCCGGGAAAGCCCCGCCGTTTCGCATGGTCAGCCCGGTCAGATCCGGTGGCGTTTTGCTCAACCCCTTGATGCCGCCACCGCCCCCGCCCCGCGCGTCAACGCCATGACAGACTGCGCAGTTCGCCGCGAAAAGGGCCGCGCCGGTGGCGGCGTCCTCACGGTCCCCCCGACCGCAGGCCACCAGCAACGCGCACATCGCCATTCCCATCACACAAAGGCGTACCGACATGAGCTCCTCACGCTTGATCACAGGAGCGACGCGGCGCGCCTTCGGGCTTGCCGAATGGTCGCTGCGTCGCCATGGTCGCAGACAAT
>JBCCCZ010000214.1:0-3902 GCA_039033255.1 Pseudomonadota bacterium | reverse complement strand
CACTTCCGCGGCACAATCTGCCCAGGTCCAGCTTTGCCAGATCCCAAACTCTTTTTCCCTGTAGGCCGGGCGATCTGCATAGATGCGCGCGTTACGCTGCAAAAGCGCCGGAATGGACGTCAGCCCACCCCCGTCAGATGACGAGTTTGCCACTATGTTTCCTCCCGTTCGCCCGCATTGTTGCGGGTCATCGCCTTACGCACCCCTGTTTGATGCGACGATTCATTATTGCTACAGGGTGCTTTATTTGATCGCCACGTCAACACCCTTCCTCGTGATGCCTGCATGGTGCAGGGCGATAGGGGAAGTGAAGGAGGCATGCCATGACCACGAAAACCATCGAATTCTGGTTCGAATTTGCCTCCACCTATTCCTATCTCAGCGCCATGCGCTTGCCCGCCTTGGCGCAGGCGGCGGGTGTCACGGTGAAATGGCGCCCTTTCCTTCTGGGGCCGATCTTTGCCGCACAGGGCTGGAATACCTCGCCCTTCAACATCTTCGCGGCCAAGGGCATCTACATGTGGCGCGACATGGAACGGCGCGCGGGTCAAATGGGGCTCGACTTTCACCGCCCCGACCCGTTCCCGCAAAATTCCCTGCTGGCCGCGCGCGTGGCGTTGGCGGCGCCCGATGGGGCGGCGAAGGTGGCTTTTTGTCAGAATGTCTACCTGGCGCAATTTGGTGCGCGGCAGGATATTTCGGACCGCGATGTGATCGCCGCCTGCATCGCTGCGGCCAAACTGCCCGCCGATCTTCTGGACCGGGCGCAGACGGATGAAAACAAACGTGCCCTCAGACTGGTCACCGAGGAGGCAGGCCGCGCCGGCATATTCGGCGCGCCGTCCTTCCGCGTTGGGCAAGAGCTCTTCTGGGGCGACGATCGCCTCGAAGACGCGCTTGCCTGGAATGGCTGAGGCGTTGTTCAATCCATCCTCCCAAATTTATTGAACACCTGTTCATTATTAGGGAGGCTTGCCTTTACGTCAATTGCGAATTTGCGCGGCTACACCGGCGAGGCAGCCCGTCAGGGCTGATGAGCAGCTAACTGCCCCATAAAGATTGCCAAATCGCAGCCACCCAAATGATCCCCGCAAACCCGCAGGCCAGCAAAACGGCGAGCGACCCCATATCCTTGGCCTTACGGGCATTTTCATGCCGCTCAGGACCAATGCGATCAACCACGTTTTCGATGGCGGAATTGAGCACTTCGACAATGACGACCAGTAACACAGAGGCCACAAGCAGCGCCCATTGAAACACCGATCCGGCGAAAAACCATGCGACGGGGATCGACAACACCAACGCGACGACCTCATAGCGAAACGCCTCTTCATCGCTCCAGGCATCCCGAAACCCCGCCTTGGAATTCCGATACGCCGCGACAAACCGCGCCAAACCTTTGAGAGGTTGATTGCCCATGTCCCGCTGCCCATCCTTGCTTTTCATACTGTCTACAGGAATTCGGGCGGCAAAAGAATCCGGTAAATCGGGCTGTTATCCGGCCCATGCTTTGCTACAGACAGCTCATGCAAGAGACAGCGATTGATATCAAAGGCCTGACCAAGACCTACCGGGGCAAGGGCGGCGAAAAGCAGGCGCTGAAGGGCATCGATCTGGATATCCCGGCGGGATGCGTCTTTGGCTTGCTGGGGCCCAACGGGGCGGGCAAGTCCACGCTGATCAACATTCTTGCGGGGCTGGTGCGCAAGACATCCGGCACGGTCAAAATCTGGGGTTTCGATCAGGATGTGAACCCGCGCCAATCCCGCGCGGCGATTGGCGTGATGCCGCAAGAGCTGAACCTCGACCCGTTCTTCACCCCGCGTGAGGCCTTGGAAATGCAGGCAGGGATGTACGGCGTACCCAAATCCGAGCGCAAAAGCGATGAGATCCTTGCCCTGGTGGGTCTGGAGGATAAGGCCCATGCCTACGCCCGCACGCTGTCGGGGGGCATGCGGCGACGGATGCTTCTGGCAAAGGCCTTGGTCCATCACCCGCATATCCTTGTGCTGGATGAACCCACGGCGGGCGTGGATATCGAACTGCGCCAGATGCTGTGGGAAAATGTGCGCATGCTGAACGAACAGGGCATGACCATCGTGCTGACGACCCACTACCTCGAAGAAGCTGAGGAGATGTGTGACGAGATCGCGATCATCAACCATGGCGACCTCGTGGTGCGCGACAAGACAAGCGCGCTTCTGGGACAACTGGATGCCCGCCGGATTGTGATCCGGCCCGAAGGCACGCCCGACACGCTCCCCGACGCCCCCGGTCTGACCACCACCCGCCGGGAGGATGGCTCGCTGGAGCTGTCCTATCACGCGCGGGAAATGACGGCCGACGCGGTTTTGGCCGAAGTCCGCGCGGCAGGCATCACCATCGCCGACATGCGCACCGAGCAGGCCGATCTGGAGGATGTTTTTCTGAAGCTGACCCGCTCTCGCTAAAGTATCACCACCTCTCAAAATACAGCTTTACCGCCAGAGGCTTAAGTGAAACGGTCCGACCAAACTTGTATTGGAGAGATCATATGAAAATTCAGTCCATCGCATTGGTCGCGGCATTGGCCATTGGTGCACAGTCCCAGCTTGCCTCCGCCCAAGGCGGGCTAACGTGCCCACAGCTTGATGAGGCTGCCCGCGAACTGACGGACCTGCTCAATACGCTGGAAGCCCAAGGCGTGGTGCAGGAAAACAGCAGCTTTGACCAGCGCCTTGATATCGCTTCGGAAACCGCCGTCCAGTTCGCCTACGCCGAAGGGGACGGCCGATTGATCGGCTTGGCCAACGGCATGCGCACCGGGTGGGAAATCAAGAATATTGATCTCTATCTGGCCAATGGCGACGACATGATCGACATCTATGACAGGCTCTACGACCGGGATTGCTGATCTGACGGAAACGCCGCTGGTCCGGATCAGCGGCATTTGTTGATCTGTCGCTGTTGGCAATCACGCAACCCGCGCATCACGACCGCTTATCAAGATCGCCCAACTTCGCCTCGATGTCTTTCAAACGGCTGAGAACCTCGTCCCGGTAATCATCCGTCCGCGCGTTGTCTTCGACGGCGTGTGCATCCTGCATGGAGTTGACCACCAGACCGACCACGAGGTTCACCACGGCAAAGGTGGTGACAAGGATGAACGGCACAAAGAACAGCCATGCATAGGGATAAACCACCATAACGGGCCGCACGATCCCCATGGACCAGCTTTCCAGCGTCATAATCTGAAAGAGCGAATAGGCAGAGCGACCGATGGTGCCGAACCATTCGTCAAAGCTGGCCCCAAACAGTTTCGTCGCCATCACCGCGCCGATGTAGAAAATCAGCCCCATCAGCATGAAAACCGACGCCATCCCGGGCATCGCGTTCATCAGGCCTTCGACCACCCGACGCAGGGACGGCACGACCGATACAACGCGCAAAAGGCGCAAAATCCGCAGTGCCCGCAAGACGGACAAGCCTTGGGCATTGGGCACCAGCGATATCGCGACGATTGTGAAATCGAAGATGTTCCAGCCCGATCGGAAAAACGCACCGCCCCGGGCGAACAGCTTCAGAATGATCTCTACAATGAAGATGCCAAGACAGATCTTATCCAGCAGCAGGATCAGCGGTCCCGCCGCCGCCATGGCCGTCTTTGACGTCTCCAACCCCAGAATGCCGGCATTGAACAGGATCACGGCCAGAATGAAATTCTGCACCAACCGCCCATCCATGATGGCACCCACGCGGGCGCGCAAACTGGGGGGTGTGGGGGTGTCTGTCTGGTCCATGGATGTGCATATCGGGCTTTTTGGGGCGTCACTCAAGGGGGATGATGCCAATCATTTGAAGCGTGGTGTTCATGCGCGGATTGACCCCGCCCCAGCCACCCGGTTACCTGCACCCAACACGTG
>JBCCCZ010000213.1:0-3904 GCA_039033255.1 Pseudomonadota bacterium | reverse complement strand
CGACGGGATCGACGTGCTGCCGAGCATGGGCGCAAACGTATATGACATCCTGCGCCGTGACACGCTCGTGCTCACGAAGGCCGGTGTCGAAGCACTGGAGGCCCGCTTGGGTAGTGGTGATTGAAATGAGCGCGAAACCAGAACATTACGATGTGATCCGCAAGCCGATTATCACGGAAAAATCCACTATGGCCTCTGAGGCCGGTGCGGTGGTTTTTGAGGTGGCGATTGACAGCAACAAGCCCCAGATCAAGGAAGCCGTTGAGGCGCTTTTTGGTGTGAAGGTGAAGGCGGTGAACACGACGATCTCGAAGGGCAAGAACAAGCGCTTCCGCGGCATCAAGGGCACGCGGAAAGACGTCAAGAAAGCCTATGTGACGCTCGAAGAGGGCAACACGATCGACGTATCGACCGGTCTTTGATCGGGTAGGGTGGGGTTGCACTCCCACCATTGATTTATGGACCCCGGCTGCGAAAGTGGCCGGGGTCTTTTATTGGAATGACAGAGCCGCGCGTTTGTCTGGCCCCGGTCTGGCGATCCTGACCTCCGTTCAGCAGCGTTTTATCCATCCGGTACCGGACTCCATTTGAGCGACGCGCTATAACTGCCATTTCGCCAGGCCCTGGGTGGGGCCCGGTGAAGGCGCGGCGGGCCGCTGGCCCTTGATTCCGCGCCAGAGCGAAAAAAGAGCGCTTGGTCGTAAATGGGCAAGCTTGGCGAGCATATGCAACTAACATCGTCGCATGACCGCCGCATCCGACACCGCCCTGAACCAAGCTGACCGCAGGCTCGGTCTGATCTACGTCTTCATGGCGGGCGTTCTGTGGTCAACGGTCGGGCTGGGCATCAGGCTGATCGAGGACGCCGTCGTCTGGCAAATCCTGCTCTATCGGTCGGTGTCGTTGAGCCTGTTTCTGTACATCGTAATCCGGTTGCGTAGCGGCGAAGGGCCCTTTGTGCAGCTTTACCGCATGGGCTGGCCTGCCGTTATCGCGGGGCTGTCCTTGGTAGCGGCCTATGCAGGCGGGATATTTGCCATTCAATCGACCTCTGTCGCCAATGCGATGCTGCTCTTTGCTTCTGCGCCGTTCATGGCCGCCGTTCTGGGCTGGATCGTGTTGCGAGAGGGCGTGCGGTGGGCCACGTGGTTTGCCATCGTGGTGGCGATTGGGGGCGTGGGCGTGATGGTCGCAGGCGAGGGCGACAGCGGGGCGATGCTGGGAAATCTGGCGGCCCTCGGCTCCGCCTTCGGGTTCGCGGTGTTCACCGTGGCGCTCAGGTGGGGCCGATCGGGGGAGATGCTGCCTTCGGTGTTCCTGTCGGGCATTTTTGGCATCGTGATCACGGGGGTGATTTGCGTGGTCGCGGGGTTGCCGTTGGTGTTGTCGGTCAATGATGGCGGGATTGCCGTCGGCATGGGGGTGTTTCAGGTTGGGGCGGGGCTGATCCTGTATACGCTGGGGTCACGCAGCCTGCCTGCGGCGGAGCTGACGCTTTTGTCGCTGGCCGAAGTGGTGTTGGGGCCGCTTTGGGTTTGGCTGTTCCTGGGAGAAGTGACGGGGGCAAATACGCTGTTGGGCGGGGCGATCTTGCTGGCCGCGATTGTGGGCAATGCCGTGAGTGGGATGCGGCGGAGGCCGCCTGCGATCACCTCGCCATAGGCATGTGCCTGCCCTGGAGTATGTGCGCGCGAAGTTCTTGGCGACAGGGGGATTTTCCGGGGTAAGGTGGGGCAAATTCAATTTTTCAGAACCAGTTTCATGCGAATTTTAATAACCCTTTTGTGCATTGTCATGGCCCTGCCAGTGGGCGCAGAGCCCGGACCCACATTCGACGACAGTGATCCGGTGAAATTCACGCCTTACACGCCCGCGCGGTTCACAGTTCACGGCGTGGATGTCTCGCGCTTTCAGGGGGAAATCAGCTGGCGGTTGTTGCGCGGGGCGGGGATCCGGTTTGCCTTTATCAAGGCCACCGAGGGTGGCGATCTGCTGGATCCCAAGTTCAAAGAAAACTGGCGCGCGGCCGGGCAGGCCGGGATCGCGCGGGGGGCTTATCATTTCTACTATTTCTGCACGGATGCGCGGATACAGGCGCGGTGGTTTATCCAGAATGTGCCGCGAAGCGATGGGGCGTTGCCGCCTGTGCTGGATGTGGAATGGAACCCGTTTTCGCCGACCTGCACGCGGCGGCCTCCGCCCAAAACCGTCCGCAAAGAGATGCTGCGGTTTATGCGCTTGGTGGAAAAACGCTACGGACAGCGGCCGATCATCTACACCACACCGGATTTCTTTGCGCGCAATGAGTTGCGGAAGATGACGGGGGAGGAGTTTTGGCTGCGCGCCGTGGCGAAGGTGCCGGATCAGGTGTACCCGGGGCAAAGCTGGCGGTTCTGGCAGTATAGCGGGACAGGGCGGTTGCCCGGTGTGGCAGGGGATATTGATCTCAATGCCTTTGGCGGGAGCGAGGCAGATTGGGCGGCGTGGTTGGCGCGGCGGGCGCGGAATCAAGGGCTTTAGCCCGCCGCGCCTTCGTCAGGCCCCCGCCAGGGCCTGGCGAATTGGCAATAGCAGGCTATCGCTCGGATGTTGTCCGGGAACGGATGGATAAAACGCTGCTGATCATATGCTCGGGTCGCCAGACCGGGGCCTGACGAGGGCGCTGGGTTGCGCTTGATGTATTGGCATAGGGAGCAGGGAATGCGGATTGAGCGGATAGATCATGTGCATGTGGAGGTCGCAGATCGGGACAAGGCCGCGGCTTGGTTTGAGGATGTGTTGGGGTTGGTTCGGGCAGACGCGCTGGCAGACTGGGCCGCGCATCCTTTGGGGCCGTTGATCTTAGCCACACCAGACGGGCTTCCGGTGCTGTCGCTTTTTGCCAGAGAGGCTAAACCGGCCTCACGGGATGCGACGATAGCGTTTCGGGTGTCAGATGTGGATTTTCGGGGTTTTCTGGATCGGCTTGACGATTTGGGCCTCTTGCATGCGGATGGGCGGCGACTGACGCGGGCGGACGTGGTGGATCACGACATGGCGTGGTCGATTTACTTCATGGATCCGTGGGGCAACCGGTTTGAGATCACCAGCTACGATTACGCCACCATTCAAAGTGGAATATCATCATAAGCGCGGGACGAGGATTGCCCGGCGAGTTTGGTGAAATCGTCGCTGGCCTTCGTCATGATGTTAGATATCCGCTGCGCCTCATCCGCGTAGTGCTGCATGGCTGTGAAGATGAATTCTGAGTGCACCTGCACCACCCCTTGCGGTGTTTTGCACATGAGAAGGGCATGCTGGGTTGCCAAATTCTCTTGCAGACGTTGAGACAGGAAATGCGCGCTTTCCTGCATGATGTCGGCCCAGATCTGTGCCATGGCGGGGGTTGTGTCCGTCGTCGTGGGCGGGACGGCTGATGCGATTGTCTTTTTAGGTTTCGAACTGGCCTTGGGCATGATGTACCTCCATACAAAGACTATGCATGACATCAGCTTACTACAGGTGGACAGGCCAGTCCTTGATCTATGTCTGGTTTTCGCGGGCCATGCAGCGGGTTTTGCCGGGGGCTCTGCGGGGATTTTTCTTGGGCAAATGCCTTGACCTGAATGGCTCTCTTCCGTACACGACACCATCCGCAAGCGCCCCGGATTCGTCCGGGGCTTTGCATTTGTTCGTATCACTGTTTTGCGAACATTCATCGGGGACCTTCGGGGCCCTATATCCTGCGGGTCAAAGACCCGCTCTACATAGGCGAAGCCAAGGGTTCGCCGTTAGCTGACGGAAGACAGAAAGCATGGCACTCAAGTCGTACAAGCCGACGACGCCGGGCCAGCGCGGGCTGGTGCTGATCGACCGTTCGGAGCTGTGGAAAGGACGCCCTGTCAAAGCCCTTACTGAGGGTTTG
>JBCCCZ010000212.1:0-3951 GCA_039033255.1 Pseudomonadota bacterium | reverse complement strand
CGCCACCACCGAGGCGCTGAACCTCGAAGATGTGGGCATTTGCTATTCCCAGCCCGGATTTTGGGAAAAAACCTTTGGCGGCGCAGAACCGGCGGATCTGACCGTGGATGGCATCAACATCACTCTGGGCAAGGGAAAGACAATCGGTTTGGTGGGCGAATCCGGTTCCGGAAAATCCACCATCCTGAAGGCTATTGCGGGGCTTTTGCCCACGCAAAAGGGCAAAATCCGCGTGGGGGGTGACACGCTGCTCAAACCCTCCATCGATCGCCGCCGCCCGGAAGAGCTGCGCCGCGTGCAGATGATCTTCCAAAACCCCGATGACAGCCTAAACCCCCGCCACACCGTGGCGGAAATCCTTGCCCAGCCGCTGCAGCTTTATTTCGGCAAAACTGGCCAAGCCGCCCGCGACCGCGCGGCCGAGCTTCTGGAAACCGTGCGCCTGACGCCTGCCTATCTGGACCGCTTGCCGCGCCAGATGTCGGGCGGCGAAAAACAACGCGTCGCCATCGCGCGGGCCTTCGCGGCCGAGCCGGAGATCGTGCTGTGCGACGAAATCACCTCTGCGCTGGATGTCTCCGTTCAGGCCTCCGTGCTCGACCTTCTGGCCGAGCTTAAGAAAGAAAAACAGACCAGCTATGTCTTCGTCGGCCATGATCTGGCGGTGGTGCAGCAATTGTCCGATCAGGTCATGGTCCTGCGCAACGGTCGTGTCTGCGAAGCAGGCCCTGTGGATCAGGTCTATGGCGCGCCGCAAAGCGACTACACGAAGACACTTTTTGACGCGATCCTCGAGCCAGAGAAGGCCTAACCCGCCTCCGCCAGAATCCAGCTCCGGAAGGCCGACACCTGCGCATCCGTCTCTGACCCCTTTTTGCTCAGAAGATAGTAGGCAAAGCTCAGACCCTGCCGCATTTCATCCCCAAAGGGGCACTGTAGCCGTCCCGCCGCCAGATGATCCGCCACCAACCGATCCCCCAAAAGCGCCACGCCTTGACCCTCAAGTGCTGCCTCAACCGCCATGCTCTCCTGGTTGAATTGCGGGCCTTTGGTGGCATCCACCCTCGTCACGCCAGCCGCCGACAACCACATCCGCCAACTCGCCTTCCGGTCCTTCCAATTCACGTGGAGCAGCGTGTGATGCCTCAGATCCGCCGGTTTGCGCAAGGGGTTGGACCCGGTCAGCAGATCCGGGTGGCACACCGGCGTGTTGCGCTGATCAAACAGATGATCCACTCGCACACCCGCATAGCCACCCGCGCCGTAGCGGATCGCCACATCCGCCTCGCCGCGCGCCACGTCCACGCGCCGATCCGTGCCGTCTAACCTGATCTCAATCTCCGGATGCCGCGCATAGAACCCATCGAGCCGCGGCACCAACCACATCGCCCCAAAAGACGGGCTGACACTGATGGTCAGGCTGCGCGTGCCCCCATGCGCCATGATCCGGTCTGTGGCCTCCGCCAACTGGTCAAGGCCTTCTGTGATAAGCGGCAACGCCTCGCGCCCCGCATCGGTCAACCGCAACGCACGGGTCAGCCGGACAAAGACGGCCACGCCCAGCTGATCTTCCAGCGCCTTCACCTGCTGGCTGATCGCGGCAGGCGTGACATGCAGCTCTTCCGCCGCCGCCTTGAAGCTGAGATGGCGCGCGGCGGCTTCAAAAGCGCGCAAGGCATTGAGGGGCAGATGTGATCGCATGATGAAATAGTTTTTCTTATCTATATCGTCAGAATTCCCCGTTTGTCGATGATGGAACTTAGGGACATTAACGGTCAGGGGCACGGGCTACACCCGACGCCACCATGTTGCGCAACGCAGGCCATTCCATGCAAGCCACCCGATCCGACTATTCTCTGGGCATCCTACTTCTGCTCACGTCCGCGCTGACGTTCAGCACGGCAGGTCTTTTCACAAAAGGGGTCGTGGCGGGCGCCTGGGCCGTGATCTTCTGGCGCGGGCTTTTTGCAGGGCTGTTCACCACGCTCTGGACCGTCCACCGGGGCACATTCCGCCAGAATTTCTTTTCCATGGGTCGCAGCGGTCTGGCGGTGGGCGTGATCGGGGCGATCGGTACGGCCTGCTTCATTCCGGCCTTTAAGCTCACCTCGATCGCCAATGTCGCGCTCATATTCGCATCCTCCCCTCTGATCGCGTCGGTGCTGGCCTGGGTGTTCATCGGCGAGCGCCCCAGTGGCCGGACGATTGCGGGTGCATGCATGGCGCTGATCGGGGTTGCCATTATCGTCGCCGGATCCTTCGGAGCATCCAGCCTGCGTGGAGACGCGCTGGCGCTTGTCATGACGGTGGTCATGTCAGGCGTTATGGTCATTTACCGCGCCCGGCCTGAAACACCCGGGGCAGGGCCGTCGGTCTTGCAGTCGCTTTTCCTGTTGCCGCCCAGCTTCCTTCTGGGCCAGCCATTGCAAACCCAACCTTTCGAGATCGCGATCCTGATGGCCTTCGGCATCCTTTTCGCCATCGCCTCCGTGACGCTTGCCGAAGGGGCCAAGCGCGTTCCATCCGGGCAAACGGCGCTGCTCAGCTCACTGGAAACCCCGCTCGCCCCGCTGCTGGCGTTTCTTGTGCTGTCAGAGGTCCCAAACACCGCAGCCTTCATCGGCGGAATGGTCGTCTTCGCCGCGGTCTTGCTGTCGATCCGGCGGTAGATTTCATAAGATTCCATGCCTCCGGCGGGGATATTTTCAGCCAGAAGAAACATGAGTTTTTGCTTTTTCTGGCCAAAAGTATCCCGGGGGTATGGGGGCTGGCCCCCATGCAGCCTTACCCGTGACGACGCGCCGGAGTTTGGGTTTGTCCGATCAACGCACAACCCAACGTGTCCCGCAACGCATCCGCCAGTTCATCAACCGTCTCAGTCGATACAAACATGCCACCGGTATGATCTGCCAGGCACTTGGCCACCGTCTTGCCGCCATCATAGCTTTGCGCCTCAGGGCTGTTCCAGCTGAACGGATCATAAACCACCTTGAAGCCAATCACATGCACCGTCAGATCGGCACCCGACCGGGCCAGTTCCTCCCCCAGTGCGCAGGGCCGTCCGCCGCAGGTTTCATTGCCATCGGTCACCAGCACCACGATCCCCGGCGCGCGTTCGTAATCCAGCGCCTCTGCGGCGGCCCTTACCGAGGCCGCGATGGGCGTCAAGCCATTCGGCGACAGCTGATCAATCCCACCCACGACCTGTTCCGCCGCCTCTGGCACCGGCGCAAACCGCAAATCAATGCCCGTACACCCATCTTCGCCGCCCGGTCCATAGACCAACAGCCCAACCCGACGAAACGGCGCGATCTGGGGCATCGCTCGGTGCATGGCAAGGCGCGCATCCTGCAGGCGCGTGGGCGCTTGGGCGTTGAAACTGATTTCCCCCATGGAGGCCGATCCATCAAACACCAACATCGCGTCTGTGGCGCAGCTTCCCGTCGCCTCAACCGACGCGCCTGTTCCCAAAAACAAGGCCGCTGTCGCCGCAAGGATTGAAGGTCGAGACATCATGCCGAAATCAGATAACGCGCGCGGGCCAAAATCAATGCACGTCTTTGGCACCCGCACAAAAGAAAACCCCGCCTGCGACGCAGACGGGGCCTCAGATCTAAACCCGAAAGGATCAGGCGGTGGCTTGCGCCTTCGCGATCTCTTTCTTGACCTTCAGCGCGCGGGCGGACAGTTCGACATCCTTGGCCTTCGCCAGATACGCATCCAGCCCGCCGCGATGATCCACAGACCGCAGCGCCGCCGCCGTGATGCGCAGCTTGATGCCACGGCCCAGCGTTTCAGACTGCAAGGTCACGTCATTCAGGTTCGGCAGATACCGGCGCTTTGTCTTGTTGTTGTTGTTGGAGTTGTTGCCAACCATCGGGCCTTTTCCGGTCAATTCGCACACGCGCGACATGGGTTCATCCTTATCTCTTGGGGGCGGGCCATGGGTTT
>JBCCCZ010000211.1:0-3990 GCA_039033255.1 Pseudomonadota bacterium | reverse complement strand
GCGGGAGGATCTGTGCCGGGGGATTGATCTGGATGGCTCACTGGCGGCGGCGAAGGCAGGGATGGACGCCGCCGGGGTGCGCATTATCTGAGCCCTCACATGGGATTGCATCAGAAAATCAGAACCTGTCGGCTGTGTGAAAGCCGGTTTGCGGAGACGCATACGGCCCATGCGCCGCGACCGGTGGTGTGGTTTCAACCCGGCGCAAGGTTGCTCATTGCGGGGCAGGCGCCGGGGATGCGGGTGCATCAGTCTGGGCGGCCTTTTGATGATCCATCGGGCGATAGGCTGCGGGATTGGTTGGGGCTGGGGCGGGAGGACTTCTACGACACCAGCCGCGTGGCCTTTGTGCCGATGGCGTTTTGTTTTCCGGGCTATGACGCGAAGGGGTCGGACCTGACGCCGCCGAAGCTGTGTGGGCAGACGTGGCATGGGGATGTGATGGAGGAATTGCGCGCGGTGCAGTTGCGGGTGCTGGTTGGGGGCTATGCGCATAAGTACCATTTGGGGCCGCAGCGTTCAGTGACGGACACGGTGAAGGCGTGGCGGGAACGTGCGCCGGAGGTGTTTACCTTGCCGCATCCGTCTTGGCGCAACACGGCGTGGCTGAAGAAGAACCCGTGGTTTGAGGCGGAGCTTTTGCCGGAACTGCGCGCGCGGGTGAGGCAGGTGATGAATGGTTGAGACGGCGCTGGATCACGCCCATGGGGCGATGGAGGCCTCAGCGGATGAGGCGACGCGGATGGCGTTTTACCAGCAATTGGTGGGCACGGAGCTCTTCATTTTGTTGGAGCGGGAGACGACTGGTGACAGCATTGAGCCGAAGGTGTTTCCGGTGGAGGGGCACTCCTTTGTGCTTGTCTTCGATACCGAGGCGCGGTTGGCGGAGTTTGCGGGTGCCGGGTCTGCCTATGCCGCGCTGTCTGGACGCGCGATTGCAGGGCTTTTGGCACCGGAAGGGTTTGGGCTTGGGGTCAACCTTGGTGTGGCCCCATCCGAAATTTTGTTGCCGCCCGAGGCCGTGGCGTGGCTGGTTGAGACCGTCGGAAACGGGCCTGATGAGGTGGAAAGCAAGGTG
This sequence comes from Pseudomonadota bacterium, assembly GCA_039033255.1. GTDB lineage: Bacteria > Pseudomonadota > Alphaproteobacteria > Rhodobacterales > Rhodobacteraceae > Roseovarius. Next base: position 2,912 of record JBCCCZ010000211.1, on the reverse strand, counting down.
CGCGAATTTGGGCCACCCGGTGTGTTGCCGGAGAGTTTGCTCCAGGGGCTTGATGCGCGGTTGGCCAGTGCGGAAGGGTTGGCGGAGAACGCTTATCTGGCAGGCGTGACCTATGAGAATGGCGCGGACGGGCACATGCTGGGAATCATTGACGCCATGCCGGGGGCGGAGGCGGCTTTGGCAAGGGCGGTCTCTGAGGTGTTGCAGTTTTCGGGGTTGGAGGCGGCGGCGCTGGATGTGGCGTTTTTCCGGGCGGAGGATCAGGTGGCGGCGAAGCTGGCGCGGGTGGGCTTACGATTTGACCTGCCGAAGCCGCCGCCGGTGAAGACGGAAGAGATTAGCCCGCCGGGGATGGATCCGGATAAGCCGCCGAGGTTGAGGTAGGCCCATGCGTGTTTTCGTCCTTTGTCTTTTGCTGGCCTTGCCCTGTGCCGGTTACGCTCAATCGCCGACCCTGCCGCCTGTGGATGAGGCGGAGGAGGACGCCAGTTTCTTGGCTTATCGCGAGGCGCTGATCACGGCGGTGGTGGCGCGCGATATCGATGCGATCCTGGAGGCGGCGGCAGAGGATATCATGCTCAGTTTTGGGGGTGCGGAGGGGCGTGAGGCTTTGCGGGCGTTCCTGGAAGTGGACCCGGAGGGATTTGCGCCTGAGCAGAAGCATGAAGCCCCTGCTTTGCGGGAGCGAAATTGGGCGGAGTTGGAGACGGTTTTGCGTTTGGGGGGCATGTTCCGCGAGGATGGGACGTTTGTTGCGCCCTATACGTTCGCGGCGGAGCAGCCGGAGGATCTCGATCCGTTTGAAGTGGTGTTCATCACCGGTGACGGGGTGGCGCTCCGGGATCGGCCCATTCGGTTTGGGGAGGTGATCACGCGGCTCAATTACGATGTGGTGACGTTTCGGAATTGGATGACGGGGACGCAGTTTGTGGAGATTGAGATGGCCGATGGCACGGAAGGCTTCGTGCATCGCGATTTTGCGCGGTTCTTGCTGGATTACCGGGCGATTTTTGCCAAGCGGGACGGGGCGTGGGTGATGACGCATTTTATTTCGGGGGATTAGCGCGGGCGCGGAATCAAGGCCCTTGGGCCGCCGCGCCTTCGTCCGGCCCCACCCAGGGCCTGGCGAATTGGCAATTGCAGGATGTCGTTTGGATGTTCGGCGGGACCGAGCGATAAAGTGCTGCTGAACTAAAGTTTGGATCGCCAGACCGGGGCCTGACGAAAGCGCTCTCTAGTAGCCCAATTGCCGATCTACGAGATGCAGGAAAGGTTCGCCTGCTTCCCCTCGACGGACGTTTTCGACGATAACTTTGGCGGAGGTTGAGGGTCGGGTATCGGCGGCGATGTGGGGGGTGATTGTCACCTTTGGATGCGCCCAAAAAGGGTGATCTTTGGGCAGCGGTTCCACCCGGAAGACATCCAAGGTGGCGTGGCCGATTTGGCCGCTGTCGAGGGAGGTGACGAGGTCTTCGTCGTTGATGAGGGGGCCTCGGCCCGGGTTGATCACGACCGCACCTTTGGGGAGCATGGCCAAGGTTTCGGCGTTCAGGATGTTTTCCGTCGACGGGGTGTTGGGCAACAGCAGGATGAGGATTTGGGCGGTGGACAGCGCCTCGCGCAAGCCGTCGGACCCGTGCAGGCAGCGGATGCCGGGGATGGATTTGGGGCTGCGGGACCAGCCGGTGACGGGGAAGCCGAGGTCCACGAGGGGGGCGGCGGAGGCTTGGCCAAGCTCGCCCAGGCCGAGGAATGTGATGGGGCGTTCATGGGCGAGCGGAGGGATGGGGGCGGACCAGTCGCCGGGGGCGCGGTGGATGTCTTTGTCAATGTCGAGGTGGTGGCGCAGGACGTGGCCGGTGACCCATTCGGCCATGCCCAGCGTCAGGCCTTCGTCGACCATGCGGCACAGCGGTTGGGTGAGGGTTGCATTACCCACCACCTTTTCGACGCCTGCCCAGAGGCTGAGGACAGCCTTGGTGCGGGTGTAGGGGCTGAAATCCTGCACCGGACCGGTGGGGGCGTAGACGATATAGTCGACGTGCTCTGGCGCGATGTCTTGGGAGAAGTGTACGTCGAGGCCGGCGGCTTTGAATTCCTTTTCAAGATGCGGCTGGAATTCGGGCCAGCGGGCGGGGCGACCGGCGTAGAGGATATTGAGCATCAGCGCGGCCTGTGGATGTGTGCGGATTGGACGAGGCCGAAGCCGATCATGAGGATCAGCATGGCGGAGCCGCCGAAGCTGACCAAGGGAAGGGGGACGCCGACGACGGGGGCGAGGCCCATCACCATCGACATGTTGACGGCGAAGAAGAGGAAGAAGGTGACGGCGATGCCCAGCGTGAGCAGAGAGGCGAAGCGGTCTTTGTTGGCCAGGGCGGAGATGATGCAGAAAAGGATGATGAGGCCGTAGAGAACCAGAAGGGAAATGGCGCCGATGAATCCGAATTCCTCGGCCAGGGTGGTGAAGATGAAATCGGTGTGCTTTTCGGGCAGGAAGTTCAGCCTCGATTGGGTGCCTTGCATGAAGCCGCGGCCTGTCCAGCCGCCGGAGCCCAGCGCGATTTTGGATTGGGTGATGTGGTAGCCCGCGCCGAGGGGGTCGGTGGAGGGGTCGAGGAAGGTGTCGATGCGGCGGTACTGGTAGTCGGCCAGCATTTGCCAATCGGTGCCACGGCTCTGAAGAACGGCGGCGATGAGGGCCACGACCGCGGCGATGACCACCGCGAAATAGGCCCAGTGGACCCCTGCCAGAAACATCAATATGGCCCCCGCAGTGATCAGGAGGATCGAGGTGCCAAGGTCTGGTTGGCGCAGCACGAGCCCCACGGGCGCGAGGATCAAGGCGCAGGGGAAGAGCACCCAGACCGGGTGGGATATGCGCGACATGGGCAGCCAGTCATAGTAAGCGG
>JBCCCZ010000210.1:0-3996 GCA_039033255.1 Pseudomonadota bacterium | reverse complement strand
TGCGCCATGGCTCATTGGGGGCGGGCCTATGCGGCGGGGCCAAATTACAACATGATGTGGGAACATTTTGACGATCGCGGCCGCGCCAAGGCGTTGGCCAAGGCGTTTGCGTCAGCCCGTGACGGGGCGGCTTTGGCCGATCATGTGTCTGATTGGGAGGCGGGTTTGTTGCGCGCCTTGCCGCTGAGGTTTCCGCAGGGAGAGATCACGGATATCGACGTGATGGACAGCTGGAACACCGACTTTGCCGACGCCATGCGACAGGTGCAGGCGGCCCATCCCGATCATCTGACCATCTGCACTGTGTTCGTTGAGGCGTTGATGAACCTCACGCCTTGGCAAATGTGGGACTTGCCCAGCGGCCAGCCTGCAGAGGGTGCGGCCACGGTGGAGGCGCAAGGGCTTCTGGAGAATGCTATGGAGACGCAGGCCGAGGCGTGGGATCACCCCGGGTTGTTGCATCTCTATGTCCACTTGATGGAGATGTCGCCGACGCCCGAGGCCGCGCTGAAGGCCGGGGACAGGTTGCGGCGGATGATGCCAGATGCGGGGCACATGATCCATATGCCGACCCATATTGATGTGCTCTGCGGGCATTATCAAAACGTGGTCGATTGGAACGAGGCCGCGATTGAGGCCGATCTGAAGTACTGGCGCGACCAGGGCGCGATGAATGTCTATTCCGGCTACCGGCTGCACAATTACCATTTCGTCATGTATGGCGCGATGTTTCTGGGCCAGATTGAACCGGCCTTGCGCGCGGTGCGAGGCGCGTGGGCCACCTGCCCTGAAGAGATGCTGCGGATCGAAAGCCCGCCGATGGCGGATTTCTACGAATCCTACCTGAGTTTTGAACCGCATATTCTGGTCCGCTTTGGCCGGTGGCGCGAGGCGATCGCATTTCCCTTGCCCGAAGATCAGGAGCTTTACGTCACGCTGACCGCCCATGTGCATTACGCCCGGGCCGTGGGTCACGCGGCCTTGGGGGAGATCGACGACGCGCTGCGCGAAGAAGAAGCCTATCTTGCCGCCATGGCGCGCGTGCCGGAGACGCGGCTTGTGCACAATAACACCGTGGCTGATTTGCTGGCCATCGGGGCAGAAATGGTGCGAGGGGAAGTCTTGTATCGGCAAGGCGACTATGACGCGGCGTTCGCGGCGCTGCGCCGGTCGGTCGCGCTGGATGACGGGCTTTTATACGATGAGCCATGGGGCTGGATGCAGCCCGCGCGCCATGCGCTGGGGGCGCTGCTTTTTGAGCAAGGCCGCGTGGAGGAGGCTGAGGCGGTTTTTCGCGAAGACCTTGGTCTTGGCGGGTCGTTGTCTCGGGCGAGCATTCATCCGGACAATATCTGGGCGCTGAAGGGTCTGCATGACTGCCTGAAAGCGCGTGGTGAAACGGTGGAGATCGTGCAAATTCGACAGCGCCTCGATTTGGCGCAGGCGCGGGCGGACAGGGTGGTCGCCGCGTCTTGTTTCTGTGCGCAGGCGGCGATGCAATAGGCCATTTTCAAGATTCTATGCCTCCGGCGGGAGTATTTTAGGCCAAAAAGAAGCGGGGGTTTGGCTTCTTTTTGGCTGAAAATACTCAAATCCGGCTGAACGGCTGGGTGGTTGGCTCAGTTTGGCTCGGGCCACGGCGCGTTTGGGAGTCCCTTATCATACGGGAAGGGGTCGTAGGTGATCTTGAGCCCCTCGGCACGCCATGCGCGGAAATCGGGATCGGCGAGGTGTTGGTTGACGTAGGTCCGGGCGGAGGCGCTGATGGGCAACTCGTAGCCGGCCACCCGTGCGGCAACCGGGGCGTAGAAGACATCTGCCAAGCTGTAGGCGCCGAAGAGCCAGGGGCCATCCGCGCCGTGGCGGGATTTGGCGAGGGACCAGAGTTCCTCAATTCGGGCGAGATCGGCGATCACGGCGTCCGATGGCGTGAAGCCTTTCATCTGGTGGGAGAGCTGCATGGGGCAATCGCCGCGCAGCTCTGTGAAACCCGAATGCATCTCTGCCACGATCCAGCGGGCGAAGGCGCGGGCGGCGGGGTCCGTGGGCCAGAGACCGGCGTCGGGGTGGCGTTCGGCCAGAGTTTCGGCCATGGCGAGGCTGTCGCCAATCACTGTGCCATCTTCGTCGCGCATGACGGGAACAAGGCGGGCGGGGGCGAGATCGGCCAGATCCTCGGCCATTGTGCCGGCGTAGAGCCCGACCAGGTGGACGCGGACGGGCAGGTCGAATTTCTGGAACATCAGCCAGCCGCGCAAGGACCAGCTGGAGAAGGTGCGATCGCCGATATAGAGGTCATAGGTCATGGGTTGCAGCCTAGACCGGCGGAAATCATCAGGAACAACGATAATTTGTGACGGGGCGCATCACGGACAGTGATTTATCCGCACGGCGCGCCAGCCGTCTTTTTCCAGCACCAGTTCGGTGACAGAGAGGTTGTCGATCCGTTGGGCGAAGGCCTGATAAGCTGAGATGCGTTCGGCCTGCTGCACTTGGGTGAGGATGGCACCCATATGGGCGACGGCGATGATATCGGCACCGGGATGGGCGGCTATGGCGCGGGCGATGCCGCGGTCGACACGGGTGACGACCTCATCCCATGTGTCGCCATTCGGCGCACGCACGAGGCCGGGTTCATCCCAGAAGGCGCGCAGGCGTTCCTGATCCTCGATCGTTTCGAAATTCTGCATTTCCCAATCGCCGAAATGGATTTCGCGCAGATCGGCATCGTGGGGCAGGCGGGGACGGGAGGATTGGATGGCATCGGCCGTGGCGGTTGCGCGGATGAGGTCGGAGGAGACGACCACGGCGTCGGTTGGCAGGAAGGCGTTCAGGCGGTCCAAGCGTGCGGTGTCGCTGAGATCGGCGGGGATGTCGGACCAGCCGACCATGGCTTTCGCGTGCGTCGGCCCGTGGCGGACCCAGAAGACGCGGCTCACGGGAGCGTGCCTTTGAGGACTTGCGGAAGCCCCGCGATGACGTTCACCACCAGATCGGCTTTGGCCGCCAGTTTCTGGTTGAGGCGGCCCTGTTCAATCTGAAACCGGCGCGCGAGGGCGTTGTCGGGCACCACCGAATGGCCGACCTCATTGGAGACGATCACGATGGGGGCCGCACAGAGGGCAAGACCGGCCATCAAACCGGCCTCTGCCTCGGCCAGATCGTTCTCTGCCAGCATGTGATTTGACAGCCACATCGTGGCGCAATCCATCAACACGGCGTGATCACCACCGATCCCGGCGAGGGTCCGCCCAACCTCCAGAGGTTCTTCGATGGTGCGCCAGCCTTGGCCGCGCAAATCCTTGTGACGGGTGATTTTGTCTTTCATTTCAGTATCAAAGGCTTGCGCGGTCGCGAAATAGACGCGCGGCCGACCGGTGCCCGTAACGAGGGTTTCGGCGAAGGCGGACTTGCCCGAAGCGGCACCGCCTAGCACGAGAGAGAGGGGTGGCAACAATTTAACACCTTTTTAATGATCCGATGTGCTATATGGTCCGTACCACTATCCACACGCGCCCAAAAGACCGGACCAATAGGTCCGCTGCCCACAGGGGGATGACCATGCCGTTGGACAGTGATCATTCGATGAATATGTCTCGTGTCGCCATGAAGGCGGAGCTTCTGGATGCCGAAACGGAGCAGAGGCTGGCTTATGCCTGGCGGGATCAACGTGATGAACAGGCCTTGCATCGGTTGATCACGGCTTACATGCGGCTCGCTATTTCGATGGCGGCCAAATACAAACGTTACGGCGCGTCGATGAATGATCTCATTCAGGAAGCCGGGCTTGGGCTGATGAAGGCTGCTGACAAGTTTGATCCCGACCGGGGCGTGCGGTTTTCGACCTACGCTGTGTGGTGGATCAAGGCGTCGATCCAGGATTACGTGATGCGCAACTGGTCCATGGTGCGCACCGGGTCCACCTCTTCGCAGAAATCGCTGTTTTTCAACATGCGCCGGGTTCAGGCGCGGATTGAGCGGGAAGCGATGGCGCAG
>JBCCCZ010000209.1:0-4044 GCA_039033255.1 Pseudomonadota bacterium | reverse complement strand
CGTGTGCCAAAGCTGCGGGCGCGCACGTAGCCCCATTCCTCGTGATGGGTGGGGCTGCGTTTGAACGCGACCTCCTCGCCGATCTCTGGAAAGCGCTGGGTCTGTGTGGAAATGAGGACGGCGTCAGTAGGGGTCTGGCCGCCGCCCTCTGGGTCACCGGAGTGGTGAGCAGTGATTGCCTGGGACAGTGCGCCGATCATACCCGCGCATCCTCTGGCGTTTCCCCCGCCTTATTGGCGTCCAGGATATTCTGTGCCGCCTTCATCCAGTTCCGCGGCAGCTCCTCGAGAACCTCGGCCATAGCGTAGACGCCGAAGAGGTTGAGGGACATCAGCGCGGGCATATAGATGGGGTTGCCATCGGCGCCGATCTTTTGGCTGGGCAGATCCCATGTGCCGCCATTGTTGGTGATCAGCTTTTTCAGGGCTTCAAGACGGGCGCTGGGGTCGAGCTTTTCGAGGATCTCGATCACACCGCGCAGGCGGCCAACATGTAGGGCGTCCATCATGTCGCGACCTCCACCGGCATTTGCGCAAGCCGGAGCTGGTCCACCGCCCTGCCCCGCGCGCTCATAAGCGTCATCCAGGCCATGCGACGCAGGAGCGGGCGGTCGTAGTACTGTTCGGGGTTCGCCACCACCTGGCGGGCGTTGCTGACCAGCTGAGCGCTGGGCGCGCCAATTGATCGTTTGAGAGTTTGTGCAGTGCTCATCGGTGCCTCCATTTATGGGAGGCATTATTTATCAACTATTGTAGACCGTCAATAATTTTATCTACTATTGTTGATATATTCCAATTGGGATTGACTCGCGCATCGGAAGAGTGCTCATCTCAAATTTAGCACAAAAGGGGAACACTGTGACCGTCGACGAGTATGTGAAGTTGTTTGAAGGGTTGACCGAGGCACAGCGCCGCGAGGCTGTTGCTAAAGCTCTTTGCGTTTTACGGCGGTCACAACAGCCCGAACAGCATCCAGTGCGTCAGGATTTGAGTTGATTTCGTTCAGCAGCTCTTCGTCGTCATCCGAGAGTTCAATTCCACTGATTATGTAGGTGGGGCTGACCCCGATCTGGGTACAAACAGAAAGCAACTTTGTCAGGGTCATATCCCTGCCGCCGCGCAAAATGCTGTAAAGGTAACCATGGCTGTACCCGGCCGCCTCGGAGATCTCTGTCATTGACCTGCCGGATTTTTCAATAGCTTCTTCAAGCCGCTGACGCCATTTCCAAATATTACTCATATTTTCGTTATCCGCAAAAGCGATGAAAATGGCACGTCCACAATATTAGATGTTGATCTATCTACTATTGTTGATGTAGCCATTTGGGCATGACCCTTGAATGCCATGTTGATCTTGTCGAAAAAATCGACGCTTTTCTCGCCGAAACCGGGATGTCTGCCAGTTATTTCGGCAAAATCGCGGTCGGAAACTCCGAGGTTGTTCCAAGGCTGAAGTCCGGGCGTAGCATCACTGGCAAAACCGAGGCGCGCCTGCGCGACTTCATCGCCCAGCGCGAAGCCGGACAAAGCGGCGAGGCGGCATGACCTGCGCGGATGTTCCTTCCCCGGAAGCCCAACTGGGCGGCGTAAGGTGGTTGGCATGAGCGTTGGCAACGGCAGTTCTCCGGTGGTAATCTACGTGAATGGTGGCCCACCGCAAGAAGTTGCGCCATCCCGCGAACGCGCGGCGGCACCGCCGATCCAAAATCATGGTCACAACGTCATCGACCCGTATGAGCTTGCAAAAAGCTTTCCCGAGCTGTGGGCCGCACATATACGAGCCAACTACCGCAGCCCCTTGCACGTGCAGCGCGAATTCCACGTATCCGAACGAACAGCCTATCGCTGGTGGAATGGCCAAGGCGGCGCGCACGGTGCCCACGTGGCCATCGCTGTTGCCAACAACCCTGACACCGCGCCACGGGATCTGTTCCCGGGCTCGCGGATCGCGGCCGAATAGTCGTGCCTTCTTGCGTTGATATCACGCTGACCGGCGAAAACGCCGGACTATTCGCTGGCGAAAACGCCGGACTATTGGTTCAGGCTGCGCCAGCTATCTGCTTGCAGATCAATGCAGCCTTTTCGCAGGAAGAAATCCTGGCCAAAATCCACCTCGCATTTTCCCAGGATCTGTGTGGCAATGTCATCGGGAATCCCGGAGACGCCAGCGCTCAGCGTGTCGAAACTGCTTTTTTGAAGATCCACGCAGCCGCTTTGCAAGAAGAAGTCACCAGGGAAATCGGCGGCGCATTGATCTTTGATCGTTTGCTCCGGGTATTCTTCGGCCGTGGCGGCGGACCATGTCAGCGTTGCGATGGTCGCGATCAAAATTCGTTTCATGGGAAATCCTTTCCTGGCGGTGGTTTACCTGCTTGGGCGGGTCAGGAGCGTCGCAAGCCCCAAAATGATGTCGCCCAACACCCAAAAAACAAGGATCATGCCGACACCGATGGTCCCACCGATTGCCATGCCGGCTTCCTCGGCCTCACTGGTTGCGCCATCGAGGTGGCTTCCGATCGTTCCGAGGTACGAGACCATCCAGACGATCATCAGTATGTTGAACAGGATCAGCGACCATTTGAAGATCTTGCCAAAAAATCCGCGTTTGGGTTTTCGCAACGGATGCCCGCATTGCGGACAGTCGAACGCTTTGGGCGACACCTGGTTTCCACAACTCGGACAATTGATCGCTTCCGACATTTGACGCCCCTTCCCCAATTTCGCGGCATTGATTCGATTGCCCACAACCTTGGGTGGCGGTCGACCCGACGTCAATGCGGCTCGGGCGGCATCGCCAGGAATAACGAGGGCGGACATCTTTCCAGCTTCTCTACGGCCACGGCCGTGTTTCAACGCGGAGTAACCGCGAACCTATGGGGCCAACGATGCCCCCAATTTGGCAGACTAACTTTCACCGGAGTACAGGCATGGCAAAGCAACCGATCGAGGTGCGCGCTGGGGTAATTGCGCGCGTAGCCCACCTCTTCAAATCCTGGCGGTGTGAGGGCTCGAAATGAGCCATCGTGCGGTCAACTGGGCGCTTGAACAGCGCGACCTGAAACCCGCGCCCTGGCGGGTCCTAGTCATGCTGGCCGATCGCCACAACAAGGACACCCTGCGCGTGGATCCCGAGCAGGCGTTGCTGGCCTACGATTGCGCGATGTCGCGTTCGACGGTGAATGCGCACCTTCAAGGCCTCGAGGACAAGGGCCTTCTGGTCCGCGTTCAGCGCATCCACCCCAAGACATCCAAGCAAATGCCGACGTTCTACATTTTGGAGATCGATTTCGACCACCCACCAGATGTGGAGCATGCCGTGTCCGATTACCGGACACGGATTTCAGAGGTCCAAACCGGGAACAAACCGGGTGCCCGTGTCCGGAATTCAGACACGGATCCCGTGTCCGAAAAATCGCCGATCCCGTGTCCGGAAAAAGCCGGATCCCGTGTCCGGAATTCGGACACTAACCAGGGAATAGAACCAGGAAAAGAACCTTGCGCCGAGCCGGCGCACACACCGGATTTGCCTGATGGTTTTTTGAAGAGTTTTGAACAGGTCTACCCTCGTCTCGGCGATGGGGAAGCCACCGAGGCCGAGCTGAAGGCCGCGATCGAGGCCGGTGCCGACCCTCGGGCCATCCTGCACGGCGCACGGTGTTATGCCGAAGAGCAGAAGGGCAACCAGCGTCAGTACATCGCTTACTCCGAGAATTGGGTACGGGATGGCCGGTGGAAAGCCTGGGAGGCCACCACGCCTGCGGATCCGGCGGTTGCCGAGGAGACCAAACGCCAACGGATCGCCCAGGCTATTCGAGACGGTGCCTCTTGGGTTCACGTCCGAACCTCCGCCCACTATGCGCGCGAATTGATCGCTCTCGAGCTCGTGACGGCCGAACAATGCAAAGCCGTGGGGATCATCGTATGAGCAATCCCCACCATGACCCAGCGGCCAATGGCCAGCGGTTCGGCGAGGTCATCGTCACCGTCGATCTGGATGCCATGGATTGCGTTGTTCGTGCCCCTCGCCCTGGGCCGGTGATGCCGG
>JBCCCZ010000208.1:0-4072 GCA_039033255.1 Pseudomonadota bacterium | reverse complement strand
CGATCATTCCGGCCATGCCCGCCACCATCGGGTTATCCGCCATCACCGTGATCGTGATGCTCTGGCCATCGCCGTCATAGGTGGCTTCCGCCCCGGTGCTGCCGCCCATGAAGGCAAGGCCCGCGTTCACCTCACGGCTCCATCCATCGGGCGCTTCTGGCAAAAACTCTACAAGCGCATCGGTCTTCAGCGCCTGGAGCAACTGCTTGGCATAGTCCAACTCTTCCAACGCGTATTGCGTATCACCTTCTTCATAAGCCTCAATCGCGCTTTGAAGTGCCTCGGTGATATCATCGGCCTCAGCCGTTCCGACGGAAAGCATCGCGGCGGCCCCCGCCAAAATCATATGTTTCATATCAATCCCCTACCAATCAATAGCGCACATCGTATCCCAGCGGGCTGACATTGCAATCGCGCGGGCTTACATGTCACTCTTGTCACGCAAAGGATCAGGGAACCGGCCGGAATGAGATACGTCAAATGGGTGTTCACCATCACGATCTGGGTGCTGGTTCTCGCCTTCCTGCACTACACCCTGCCGCAATACGACACCGCCCGGGTGACAGACACCTATACCAAGCGCGTGGATTTCGGCGAAAACGCGCTCTTTTGGGCGCAACCGGATGTAGGCAATGACGGCACGTTGGCCAATCGTGACGTGTTTTTCATCCAGACGGTGAAGGCGAATGGCCGGGTGATGATCTACCGCAATGAAGATACCGGCTGGGGCTGGCCGCCCTATTTCAAGTTCGACACGTCCAACCTACAGGCCGAAGCCTCCGATCAAACATCGACCGCCGACGCGCCAAAATGGATCGCCGTTCGGCACTACGGCTGGCGCAATGAGTTCTTTTCGATCTTTCCCAACGCCGTCAGCGTGAGGCCCGTTGCAGGCCCGGATGTGCGCATCATCCCGTGGATGAGCATTGTGATCCTGGTCGTGCTCTTCGCCGTTTACTGGGCGATCCGCGTGCGCTGGAAACGTTTCCGCGCAAACCGGATTGATCCATTCTACGATGAAATGACAGACGGCTGGGGTTAAGCGGCTTGTCACCGTTTCCCGTAATACAGCCCCACAACATGCTCCGCCTGCGCGAAGAACAACCAGCGTGACGCGGCAATCCCCGCCATGTGGCACAGCACCGCAAACAGCACCAGAACATGGCTGAACGGCAGCCAGAGTATGCCAAATGGCACCACAAAGCCCAGCAACACGCCAATCACGCGCAGCTTCTCCACATGCTTGCGCCCGACCTCAAAGGCAAATTCACGCAGCAGATAGTTCGTCCCGGTATGCGGTGGCTCAAAGGGACGCACGGCACCACGGCTGCCAAGCCCTGTCGCCGTCTCCACCGTTGACCCGGCCAGTTTGAAGGCCCCGTCGCCCCGCAGCCACCACACGACCTGCGCCACTGCCGCCAAAGGCAACAGCACCATCGCCGCCACGACTTGGCCTGCCAGAAGCGCGCCGCCAGCCACTGAAATGGACAAAAACAGTAGCGGGGTCAGAGGCGTCTTCCAGCGCGGAACAGTGTCTAACTGGGCGTAAATCATCGCGGTACAGAACACTGCGAGCAAAGCCAAACCCGACCCAACCCAGCCCAGAATGGCCCAATGGGCCCCGAAAAACACCGCGCCTGCCGCGTAAAGCGCCATCACCGTCAGTGTGGCCACGGCCACAACCCCTTCGCGACTCAGCCACGAAGACCGCCACTGCGAAAACGCCTTCACGGCGCGCTCGGGATGGCCAAGGTGGAAGGTCGAGGCAATCAGCCCTCCCACTGCCAGACCGTAGGCCACGGCAAACATGAAAAACGCCACCCAGCCGGTGACCGCAGGCAGCCCCAATCCCAGCCAGAACAGCATGCCGAAGCCAAGACCGGAAAGCGTGGTGAAAATGATAACAGACGGTGCCGGATGCATTAGACGTTATCCGCCTTTTCCGTCTCCTCAACGGTTTCAGGCTCACAGGCCCGCATCTCGGGTCTGCTCGGAATGGCCTCCAGTGCGCGATCAAGCCAGCCCATGAAACCCTTCGGCTCTTCCGCTACGGGCTGCAGATAGGGGGCCAGAACGTCGATCTGTTCCATCTCGTCCTTGGGTCGCGGCGGCAGGTATTTATTGACGGGTTTGGTGCCGAGCTCCGGCATCAAATCCATGCCTTCACGTTCGGCCGTCAGTTTCGACACGTTGCTGTCCGGATCGGCAAAATCGCCAAAATGCCGCGCACCCGCCGGGCAGGTGCGCACGCAGGCGGGCACCCGGTCCACCTCTGGCAGATTGTCATTGTAAATCCGGTCCACACAGAGCGTGCACTTTTTCATCACGCCTTCGGCCGCGTCTAATTCCCGCGCGCCATAGGGACAGGCCCAGGCGCAGAGCCCGCACCCGATGCAGTCGCTTTCATTGACCAGCACAATCCCATCTTCGACCCGCTTGTAGCTTGCCCCGGTCGGGCAAACGGTCACACAGGGCGCGTCCTCACAATGCAGGCAGGATTTGGGGAAGTGGATCAGCTGTGCCGGCCCTTCCTCCGGCTGCACTTCATAGGAATGCACACGGTTCAGAAACGTGCCCGACGGGTTCGCCCCATAGGCATCCTGATCAGACAACGGCGCGCCGTAATTTTCGGTGTTCCAACCTTTGCAACTCACCACGCAGGCATGACAGCCCACGCAGGTATCAAGATCAATCACCAGCCCGAGCTTCTTCTCGGTATGGGTGGGTAGCATTGTCATGACAAGCGTTCCTTCCCGGCCACCTCACCCATGAAAGGGGGCAGCGTTTGTGTGACGGAGTTCTTCTTGGAAGGATCCCACGTCACAATGAACCAAATGAATGACCCGAGGGTCAGTGTGACGAAGGCCAGAATAGCCAAAAGCGTGATGGTTTTGCCGGTCATCGGTTGCGCGCCTGACCAAGCCAAGACTGGGGCTCTGCCCCAGACCCCGGGATATTTTCAGCCAGAAGAAACATCATTTGCCGATCTTCCATGTCAGGTTCTCAGGCCCTTTGCCGACGGGCGATTTGATCGGCGGGAAATCAGGCTGCGTTTGTTCCCCCGGGGCGGCGCGTTCGATCTTCACCCGCAGGTCAAACCAGGCCGCTTGCCCTGTAATAGGGTCTGAATTCGACCAACGCAGGCCATCCCCTTTGGGTGGCAGCAATTCATGAATGAGGTGGTTCAGAAGGAACCCCTTGGTGGCCTCAGGCGCGTCACTATCAAGCGCCCAAGCGCCTTTGCGTTTGCCAATCGCGTTCCACGTCCAGACCGTGTTTTCATTCAGCGCCGCCATATGCGCCACCGGCACCACAATCGACCCGTGCGCAGAGTTGACCTTGGCCCAATCACCCTCTTCAAACCCGTGCTCTTCCCAGATTTTGGTCGGCACATAAAGAGGGTTCCGCCCATGGATCTGCCGCAACCAAGCGTTCTGCGTGCCCCACGAATGATACATCGCCATCGGCCGCTGCGTCAGCGCGTGAACCGGGTACTCCTCCGGGTCCACATGGTTGTCCTCAAAGGGCGCATACCAGATGGGAAGCGGGTCCATCGTTTCCTTGATCCGCTCGCGCAGATGATCGGGCGGTTGATGATCGCCATGACCTTCAGCGGCGCGCTGGAATTTGCGCATCGTCTCGGAATAAAGCTCAAACAGATAGGGCTGCGGGCTGTCATAAATGCCCATCTCCACCGCCCAATCCTGATAGGCGGCGTTCCATGGTTTGTAATAGGCCGCCTCATCCGGGATATGGCTTACGAAAAACCCGCCATTATCAATATAATCCTGAATTTGATCGGGGTTGGGGTCGCCCCGCCCGTGACTCACCTCATTCCCATTCCTGCGGAACCCGGCCAGCGGCCCGATGCCCGGCTTGCGCTGATGGTTGGTGATGTAGTCGGCATAGTCCTCATATTTGGGGCTGCCATCCTCATTCACGAACCCTTCCATGCCCAGCCGGTTGGCCAGTTGCACCAGCACCGTCTGGAACCCGCGCACGTCACGATCAGGCTCTATGACAGGCCAACGGATCGCGTCGGCAGCCGCGTCCGCCTCACAAATCGGGCGGT
>JBCCCZ010000207.1:0-4116 GCA_039033255.1 Pseudomonadota bacterium | reverse complement strand
GGCGTCGAAACGCGCCTTATCGACACCGAATTCCCGGGCCACGGCGAGAAGCCACGCAGTGGTGCCCTCTTCGCCAAACGGGAAAGGCGCGGGAAGGTGGCGCGCCCCGCGCCGCTCCAGGGCGGCAAGAGTGCCACCGAGGAACGGCTGGGTGAGGGCGAAGACGGTATTTGGGCCAACACACACATGCTGATCGGCAGTGCGTGCGGGCAGGACCGATATGTCATCGATCCCCATCTTGCCCAGCATATCGAGCGCCTGATCTTCGACCACATCGGGGAGGGCCCCGACGAGCAGAAGCTGGCGCTTATCAGTTTCCGGCAAAACCGGAACCATGGAGGCGAGACATGCGTCTTCGCCTTCTGTGAATGTCGTTTCAATGCCTGAGCCGGAGTAGTTCAGCACACGGACCCGAGGGGCGTGTTTGACACTGAGCTTTTCTGCGGCGCGGGCGAGGTCGAGCTTGATCACCTCGGAAGGGCAGGAGCCCACGAGGAACAGCTGACGAATGTCGGGGCGGCGAGAGATCAGACGATCCACTTCGCGTTCAAGTTCGGCTTGTGCATCGGCGAGGCCGGCGAGATCGGTTTCTTCCAGGATCGCGGTGCCGAAACGGGGTTCGGCGAAGATCATGACGCCGGCTGCCGATTGCAGAAGATGCGCGCAGGTGCGCGAGCCCACCACGAGGAAGAAGGCATCCTGCATCTTGCGATGGAGCCAGATGATTCCCGTCAGCCCACAAAACACTTCGTGTTGACCGCGTTCCTTAAGGACGGGGGTGTTGCGGCAGCCAGTGGTGGGGGTGAGATCGTTCATGCCGTCACCTCTGACTGGAGGCGCGCGGCGCGGAGTTTGAGCAGAAACTGACCGGCGTTGATCACGTAGGCTGTGTAGGCGGCCAGTGCGATCATCATCTCAGCTTGCGCGCCCAGATTGCCCCAGAAGAGCGCCCAGATATAGGCGGTGTGCAGGGCGATCACAGCGAAGCTGAAGACGTCTTCCCAAAAGAAAGAATGTGCGAAAAGCCATTGACCAAAAACGATTTTTTCCCAAATCGACCCGGTGATCATGATCAGGTAGAGAAAGCCCGTTTTGACAAGGATGGACCAGGTGGCGGCGAGGTAGCCTTCGCCCGTCAGAAGAAAGCGCAGAACAAGGGCAAGAGAGATCAGGAACACGATGAACTGCGCCGGGGCCAGAACGCCCTGAACGATGGTCCAGACCGTCTCATCCCGACGCTGTCGCTGTGCTTTGGTGTAAAGCACGCCTTGCGTGGCCTTATGCGGCTCTTGCGGCGTCATGCATCCCCTCGATTGCCTGATTTCCTAGACACAGGGTATGGATGGGGGAGGAGAGGTGTCAACTAAAATGTACAGATGCTAACATCAAAAGTGTCAACTTTGATAAATGGCAATCTAAAGCAGGGGTTTGGAGGCCTTTATTTTAAGGCAAAACGCGCGTTTTGCGCGCTGATGCAACTTAATGAGCGGTGAAAACAGTGCGTTATGGGAGGGATCGGGCTGTGAGTGTCAATAGAAATTGACATTCAGGGCCAAAAATGTCATGCATTAGGCTACGAAACACGCGCCAAGCTGAAGATACGATCGAACGCGAGGTGCGAACCATGGGGATGTCATGGCTGAAAGTGACAGCAGCCCCTCCACAGAGCCTATCAAGGCCCACCAACCAGCACTTCAGTTACTGGCAGAGGCGGCGTTGAAGACCCTGGCGGCAAAGGGCGGGGCAAATGCGCCCCACACCCACGACCAATGGGTTCATTTTCTATGTAACGCGGTTTTGGCTGACGGGGACGTCAAGCACGAGATGGCCGTTTCGCAAGTGATGGGGTCAGGGGCCACGTCGGATGAGGTGCTGCATGTGTTGGTTCCGGCCGTGGCGCGTCGCCTGGGTGAGATGTGGGTCGGCGATGAGGCCAGTTTCGTTGAGGTGACAATCGGATCGGCCCGGCTGCAATCGATGTTCAAGATGCGCGAAGAAGAGCCGCATCCGCTGCTGACGCAAACGTCGCCGCGTTCGGGTGACAGCGCGTTGATGGTCGTGCCAGAGTTTGAGCAGCACACATTAGGGGCTTTTGTGGCTGCTGATGAATTGCGTCGCGCCGGAATTTGGGCGCGGGTTGGACTGTTGATGTCCGCCGAAGAAGTCTGCGAACTGTTGCGGACAAACCACTTTGCCATGCTGGGTTTGTCGATTGGGTCGCGCGACTCGGTTGATCAGGTTGCAAAATTCGTGAATTACATACGCCGGAACATGGACAACATTCCGCCCATCGTGGTGAGTGGGAATGTGGTGGAAAGGCTGGACGTCGTCAGGTCGCAAACGGGGGCCGATTTCGTTGTTAGCACTGTAAGGGAAGCCATTGAATGCTGCGGTTTGGAAACGGCCGCAGCCCAAGAGCGACTTGAGGCAGATGCCTGATGACGCGAGAGGGAAACTAGAAACCGGGTGTAAAACGTGACGGAACAGGGCCGCATTTTTCAGACTTTCAAATCAGGCGATCTGCCGGATCCATCGAAGATCGAGGATTTCGTAGAGCACGTGGCCGATATGGCCGTGCTTCTTGGGCCAGACGGGGTCATCAAGGGGATGTCTGTCAATCCTGAATGCGCCTCTCTGGGCAGTTTGGATCACTGGGTCGGACGGCCGTTTTTTGATTTTCTGACCGAAGAGAGCCGGGCCAAGTTTTCCGAACGTCTGCGCGTGGCGGCGGATAGTCCGACCATCGCGCGCCGGCCGCTTGAGCTCAATCATATCGACAGCGAAGCCTGGCAATTCCCCATTCGCTATAGCTTGCATATCGTGGAAGGCGGGCAAGATGTGCTGCTTATGGGCCGCGATTTGCAGCCCATTGCCGAAGTGCAGCAGCGTCTGGTGGCCGAACAGGTGGCGCGGGAGCGTGACCAGCAGAAGATCCGTAGCGGAGAGACGTTCTATCGCGTGGTGCTGGAAGCGTCGGAGACGCCCTTCGTTCTGGTGGATGCAGATCGGGGCCGGGTGCATGATATGAACGCCTCGGCCGCGCGTCTTTTCGGCACCAAGGCCGATACGCTGAGCGGAAATTCCTTTGCGCAAGTCTTTGAAGGGCGCCGCCGCGAAGAGTTGATGGACGCCTTGCAATCGGCCGCGGCTGCCGAGGATCGTTCCTCCGTGGAGGTTGTGGCGCGGCGCAGCGGTTCGGAATTGATGCTGATGCCGGAATACTTCCGCGCGGCGGGTGAGCTGTTCTTGCTGTGCCGGGTGGCGCCGATAAACGCCGATCAAGATGGGACGGTCGATGCATCGCACACGCTGTCGTCGCTCTTTGCTGCATCCTCTGACGGCATCGTGCTGACCGATGCAAAGGGTGTCATCCGCGATGTGAATGAGGCGTTTTTGATCATGACGGATGCCGCCCAGATCCGGGATGTCAAAGACCGTTCGCTGGGGGATTTCCTGGTGCGCGGGGCGGTCGATCTGAAGTTGATGATCGAAGCGGCCGGCAAATCTGGTCGGATGAGCCACTATAGCGCACAGATCAACTCGGTCGTGGGCAATCGCGCGGCGGTGGATATGTCTGTGGCGCAGTTGCGGCAACGGTCGCGCGACGCAGGGTTTGGGTTCATCATCCGCGATGTGACGCCCATGGCCACGGATGGCGAATCTGCTCCGGGCATGATGACCGAAGATGCCATGCGAAATGTGATGGATCTGGTGGGCACGGCATCCTTGAAGGAACTGGTGTCGGCCACGTCAGACGTGGTCGAGAAGATGTGCATTGAGACGGCGGTGAAGCTGACCAACAATAACCGTGTCGCCGCGGCCGAAATGCTGGGCCTGTCACGACAGAGCCTTTACGTGAAGCTGCGCAAGCACGGGATGATCGACAGTTCTGTCGACGACTGACCTTCTGGTGTTTTCCTGACAAGAGCGAGGCGCGCCCGTAAGGGAGCGAAGAGCGGTGCCGTGTCGGGTGTCCAAAAAAAAGTCCTTTCGCCGAGTCGAAATGTAAGGTTTAATTGACACTATGAGTGTCACTTACGAAGATCGCGCCGGTCGACGCTTTCCGCACCCGCCTGCTGTGCTGACCCTGATCAAGCCAATCACGTGGTTTCCGCC
>JBCCCZ010000206.1:0-4130 GCA_039033255.1 Pseudomonadota bacterium | reverse complement strand
AGGGCGACGGGACGAGATGGAAAAGAGAGGGATATCAGATGCTTGATGCATCCGAAGGCTACACCACGGAGGACGGTCGCAAGATCGGTGGGGTGGTGATGGAGATGAAGAACATTACCCTGCGCTTTGGGGGGGTTGTGGCGATCAAGGATATCTCTTTTGACATTCGAGAGGGGGAGATCCGGGCGATTATTGGGCCGAATGGGGCTGGGAAATCGTCGATGCTGAATGTCATCTCGGGCTTTTACAATCCGCAGGAGGGGGAGGTTTGGTATCGAGGCAGCCTCCGTCCGCCGATGAAGCCCTATCAGGTGGCCCGGCAGGGGATTGCGCGGACGTTTCAGAACATTGCGCTTTTTGAGGGGATGACGGTGCTCGATAACGTCATGACGGGGCGTATTCGGCAGATGAACGCAGGGCTTTTTGCGCAGGCGATCTGGAAAGGGAAGGCCGAGCAGGAAGAGGTTGAAAACCGCGAATTTGTTGAGAAAATAATCGATTTTCTGGAAATTCAGAGCATTCGGAAGACGCCTGTGGGGCGGCTGCCTTACGGGCTCAAGAAGCGGGTGGAACTGGCGCGGGCGCTGGCGGCGGAGCCGTCCATTCTGCTGCTGGATGAACCCATGGCCGGGATGAATGTGGAAGAGAAAGAAGACATGTCGCGCTTTGTGCTGGATGTGAACGATGAGTTTGGCACGACCATTGTGCTGATTGAGCATGACATGGGCGTGGTGATGGACCTTTCGGACCGGGTTGTCGTGATGGATTACGGGCAGAAGATCGGCGATGGCACACCCGATGAGGTGCGCGGAAATCAGGCGGTGATCGATGCCTATCTGGGGGTGTCGCATGACTGAAACCAACCCCGGAAATGTCCCGTCGGCATCACGTCGGTATTACGTCGGTATTACGTCGGTGCTGTTTGCGGCCTTGTTCAGCGCCGGTTCTGCCCAGGCCGGGGGGTGGGAGCAGTTCATAAGGCGCTGTCTCGTGCCCATGGAAGTGGGTGAACAGCCTGTCGTGCTCGGGCTTGATTTGATCGATGGTGATCCTGTCGGTCAGGCCTTTGATTTGCCCGGACAGTCGCAAATCACGATCCGTCCGCCATTTCAGGAATTGGGGACACAGTGTCTGGTGATGACGAAGCCCGTCGCGGCGGCCAGGGCGGCGTTCGAGGAATGGCTCGCCTCCGTCATCGAGGTGGGGCGGTACACGCCCGACCCGGAAATCGAGAGCCGATGGCTGACGAGCGATGACTTCCTGGAGGGTTTGGCGTTGGACGTCTGGCAGGAAGGCGGCCAGATGGTGTTTCAACTTTCGTTCCTGGAGACGCAATCATGAAGATGACTTTGGATTTGGAGACAGCACATGCCTGATCAGCTGATCTGGGGAATGGAAGTGGTGGTGAACGGGCTGATGGCCGGGGTGCTTTACGCGCTCGTGGCGCTGGGCTTTGTCCTGATCTTCAAGGCTTCGGGGATTTTCAACTATGCCCAAGGTGTGATGGCGCTGTTTGCGGCGATGACCTTGGTGGGGATCATGGAAGGTCGGGTGCCGTTTGCGCATCTGATCAACGCGGTGTTTGGCACTAAGGTGCATCACTTTGGGTGGACCGTGCCGGCGCTGGCGGGGATCATTGTGACGGTGCTGGTGATGATCGCTTTGGCCTGGGCGGTGAACCACTTCATCTTCCGGCATTTGGTGAACCAGGAGCCGATCCTGCTGTTCATGGCCACGATTGGTCTGGCCTACTTCATGGAAGGCTTCGGGGACCTGATGTGGGGGGCGGACATCAAGAAGCTGGATGTGGGGCTGCCGCAGGGGATTAACGATACGATAGATGAGGTCACCTATAATCTCTTTGATTACGGGTTCTTCATCGACAATCTGGACATCGTGGCGACGTTCGTGGCGATTGCGCTGGTGGCATCGCTGGTGATTTTTTCGCAATACACCAAGCAGGGGCGCGCGATGCGGGCCGTGGCGGATGACCATCAGGCGGCGCTGTCCGTGGGGATTTCGCTGAACTTCATCTGGGTGATGGTGTGGTCGCTGGCCGGGTTCGTGGCCTTGGTGGCCGGGATCATGTGGGGGACCAAATCGGGAGTTCAGTTTTCACTGTCGCTGATTGCGCTGAAGGCCTTGCCGGTGCTGATGCTGGGGGGGTTCACGTCGATCCCCGGGGCGATCATTGGCGGATTGATCATTGGCGTGGGTGAGAAGCTCTTTGAATTTGCCATTGGGCCGATGGTTGGGGGCGCGACGGAGAACTGGTTTGCTTATGTGCTGGCATTGATTGTGTTGGTGTTTAGACCGCAGGGTTTGTTCGGGGAGAAGATCATTGAGAGGGTTTGAACAGCCAAAGGGTGGGCACCAGCGTGAGGGCAATCAAACGCGTGTGACCGGTAGGCCGGACGGAGGTCTGGTACATTGACCCAAAAGCAGACGCCTTCTTTGCGTTGGACGATCTTTGCGATTTGGATCGGCGGGCTGTTGGCTTGTCTTTACAGCATTCCAAGACTTGCGGTCATGAATGCGAGCTTAAGTCTCGAAAACGGGCCGTCTAGCACGCAAGTCGGGACAAACCCATTGGCATATGCTGACATCGCCTATCCCTTCATCTTTCTGATCGCTGGCCAGACCCTGTATCGCAAACGTTTCCAAGGTCCGCCTAGCGGGATCTCTGCTGTTTTTCACGGTTTGGTTTTGCTTTTTGGAGCGGTACTCTTGGCAAAAATCTTTTTTGTGAGCTTGGTGGCACCCTGGGGTGAGGTAAGCATTAGCTGGTTTGTATTCGTACCTGCGCTTTTCGCTGCCGTCGCCTGGATTGCTTACTTACGCATTCTTGTTGCGCGATTTGTGCAAGTGAAGGGAGGTGAAGATGCTCTATCGTGAATCCGGGGATTTCTCGACGACCTATCAGCAGGATGGGCAGACCTTTCCGATCAAGTTTGACCGGTATCGGTATTACGCCCTTATGGCGGTGGCGTTTCTGGCGGTGCCGTTCTTGGTGAATGACTATTGGGTCAATGCGATCTTTTTGCCGTTTCTAATCTATTCCATTGCGGCCATCGGGCTGAATATTCTGACCGGTTATTGCGGGCAGGTCTCTTTGGGTACGGGCGGGTTCATGGCTGTGGGGGCGTATGCCTGTTACAAGCTGATGACCGGGTTCCCGGAGGTGAATATCTTCTTTCATATCATCCTGTCGGGGGGGATTACGGCGGCTGTCTGCGTGCTGTTTGGCCTGCCGAGCCTGCGCATCAAGGGGTTTTACCTTGCCGTGGCGACGTTGGCGGCGCAGTTTTTCCTTGTGTGGATGTTCAACAAAGTCAGCTGGTTTTACAACTATTCCGCTTCGGGCCAGATCAACGCGCCGGAGCGGACGATTTTTGGGTATGCGGTCACGGGGCCGGAGACGCTGCCTTGGGTGGCGTATCTGTTCTGTCTGGCGTTCACGGCGGCCAGTGCGATCATTGCGCGGAACCTGACGCGAGGGTCGGCGGGGCGTAAATGGATGGCCATTCGGGATATGGATATCGCCGCCGAAATTATCGGGGTGAACCCGTTGCGCGCCAAACTGAGCGCGTTTGCGGTGTCGGGATTCTTCGTGGGCATTTCGGGCGCGTTGTTCTTTGCGGTCTATCTGGGCGCGGTTGAGGTGGGCGAGGTGTTCGGGATCGTGAAATCCTTCCTCGTTCTCTTCATGATCATCATTGGGGGGCTAGGATCGATCTTTGGCTCCTTCGCCGGTGCCGCGTTCCTCGTGCTGTTGCCGGTGATGCTGAAGCTGGCGCTGGCGGATAATGTGGAGGTCAGCACGGCCTCGGATGTGGCATCGTGGATCTTCTTCTACATCGCGGTGGCGTCCTTCGTCTTGTTGGTGGTGTCGCTTATTCAAAAAATCATCGGCAAGGGCGGCGGCCTTGCGATCCTCTGGGGTGGCGTGGCGGTGGTCAGCTTCTTTGCCTCGGCCCTGCTTGGCGGGGGGCTGGGATGGCCCACGGATATCGTGGCGCATCTGCAGTTGATGATCATCGGGCTTTTGATCGTGATCTTCCTGATCATGGAGCCCCACGGGCTGGCGCAGCTTTGGCGCGTGGCGAAGGAGAAATTGAGACTTTGGCCGT
>JBCCCZ010000205.1:0-4177 GCA_039033255.1 Pseudomonadota bacterium | reverse complement strand
GCGCTCAAATGGGTCGTGGCGGAAATGGAAGAACGCTATCGCAAGATGTCCAAAATGGGCGTGCGCAATATTGATGGGTTCAATAGCCGGGTGGAGGATGCTCTGTCGAAGGGCGAGATGTTCTCGCGCACCGTGCAAACCGGTTTTGACGATGAAACGGGCGAGCCGGTGTTTGAAACCGATGAATTCGCGCCTGAAAAGATGCCTTATATCGTCGTGGTCGTCGATGAGATGGCCGACCTGATGATGGTCGCAGGCAAGGAGATCGAGGCCTGCATTCAGCGTCTGGCGCAGATGGCCCGGGCGTCGGGCATTCATCTGATCATGGCCACGCAGCGCCCGTCGGTTGATGTGATCACCGGCACGATCAAGGCGAACTTCCCCACGCGGATTTCGTTCCAGGTGACCTCAAAGGTCGACAGCCGGACCATTCTGGGTGAGATGGGTGCCGAACAGCTTCTGGGCATGGGTGACATGCTGTACATGGCGGGCGGCGGTAAGATCACGCGCTGTCACGGTCCGTTTGTGTCCGATGAGGAAGTGGAAGAGGTGGTGAACCACCTCAAGGCCTATGGCCCGCCGGAATATGTAAACGGTGTGCAGGATGGGCCGGAAGAGGACAAGGTCAGCAATATCGATGCGGTTCTGGGCCTGGGTGGCAACACGGATGGCGAGGATGCGCTCTATGATCAGGCGGTGCAGATCGCGATCACGGATCGGAAGTGTTCGACCTCCTACATTCAGCGCAAGCTGGCCATCGGTTACAACAAGGCCGCGCGTCTGGTGGAGCAGATGGAAGATGAGGGCGTTGTGAGCGCGGCCAATCATGTGGGCAAGCGCGAGATTTTGGTGCCCGAACAGTAGCGGACAGTAAGCGCGCTTTTCCGCGCACGGATGCGTGAAGATGGGTGCAAACCCGCCCATAAGTGACTAGGTCGATGACATGAAATACGTATCGCGCCTTATCGGCACCGCCTTGACCACCGCTGTGTTTGCCCTGCCCGCGACGGCAGAAAAGCTGTCGCTGTCGGAGATTTCCCAGTACTTGAATGGGTTCTCCTCTGCCTCGGGGCAGTTCACGCAGATCAATGATGACGGCACGATCAGCACCGGAAATATCTTCCTCAAACGCCCGGGCAAGGTGCGGTTCGAATACAACCCGCCAGAGGATATGCTGGTCGTGGCAGATGGATCGCGTGTGGGTGTGGTGGATGGCAAATCCAATACGGGGCCTGAGGCCTATCCGCTGGGCCGCACGCCTTTGAAGATCATTCTGGCACGCAATGTGGATTTTTCGCGTGAACGTATGGTGACGGGCCATGCCAGCGATGGCACCTCCACGACCGTGCAAGCGCAGGACCCTGAGAACCCGGAATATGGCAGCATTGAACTGGTCTTTACCGGTGATCCGGTGGAGCTGCGCCAATGGGTGATCAATGACGGGTCTGGCGCGCGCACGACGGTTGTCTTGGGCAATCTGGAAACAGATGTGCGGCTGGATGATGAGAGTTTCATCATCCCCGGGTTAGAGGATCGCGTGATCGATCGATAGAGCGAGGCGCGTCCGTAAGGAAGCGACGAGCGCGCACCCCTCTTAAATCCTGCGGCAGCTTCGCAACTGCGCTGCATAATCATCCGCACGCGCAGCCGTTTTATCGGCGACACCCATCAGCCATGGCTTGCTGCGGTAGGACCCGCGCGTATACCCGCTGCGGCCTTCGTGATAGGCCAGATACTGATTGCGCGTGTCATGCATGGAGATGCCCAACCGCTGGTTGGTCTCCGCCATGTACCAACCTATGAAATCGGTGGCATCGCGAATGTCATTGCGTCGCGCGCCGCGGCTTCTTGTGTCTTCCTTGTACTCTTCCCAGGTGCCATCCAGCGCCTGAGAATAGCCATAGGCCGACGAAATCCGACCCATCGGGATCACGCCCAGGGTCCAACGGAAGGGCGTGCGCGCGTCGCTCACGAATTTGCTTTCCTGATAGATGGTTGCCATCTGAACGGGAATCGGCACGCCCCATTTGCGCTCTGCTTGGCGCATGGCACGGTGATAATGCGGCTTTTGGTCAAGGATTGTGCACGCGTTATCCAGTGCTTTGGACGGAAGATCTCCGCTGCGTCCACCGCAAGACGCAACCAACAACACCAGAATCATAGCGCGAAGAGTTCTGCTCATCTGCCTCTCGCTTATTTTTTTGTTTAATTTACACGAATTGGCCTGGTTAGGAAATCACTATTCTTTGGGCGGCTTTTGTCGTGGCAATGTCCACAGACTGTTTCCGTAAATTAACGTCCGCGCGTTGGACAAACCTGACTTGATCGCAGTAAAGTTGGTTGTTAGGTGGTGTGGTTATGTTTTCTTTACGAGCAAAATATCATTTGGGCCAAGTGGTGCGGCACAGGAAGCACCCCTTCCGAGGGGTGATTTTTGACGTGGATCCCGAATTTTCCAACACCGAGGAATGGTACGAGTCCCTCCCCGAGGAAAGCCGTCCATCGAAAGAGCAGCCATTTTACCATCTGCTCGCCGAAAATGATCAGAGCTATTATGTGGCTTATGTCAGCGAGCAAAACCTGATCGCGGATTACTCAGGGGAGCCTGTGGGCCACCCGGATATCCCGGACCTGTTTGGCCCGTTTGAGGACGGCCATTACCCGCTGCATTTCCAGCTGAACTAAAGCCTTTCCAGTTCTTTCCAATACAAATCATCGGATTTCGCGTTTGAGCCGCCAAGCATATTAATGGCGACAGGCAGCAAAACCGATCCAACTGAAACTGGACATGATTGGTTCAGTATCCCAAGGCGCAGCCATCTTTGCGCGGGTCACTTGCCCCTTCGAGCAGCCCATCGTCCCGGATCAAAATGGACTGCGCTCCGCCTAACGGGCGCTCTCGCATCACGACATTATGACCTATCGCAGCAAGTTCTGCGCACACGGCGTCGGAATAGCCTTCCTCCATCTGCAGTTCGCCTTTTTCGGCAAAGCAGCGCGGAGTGTCGATGGCTTCCTGCGGATTCATGCCGAAATCTTCCATATTGGTGACAAACCGCGCATGTCCGGTGGATTGATACTGTCCGCCCATCACGCCGAAGGCATTCATCACGCGGCCCTTCTGGCGCAGGATTCCCGGAATGATCGTGTGCATCGGTCGTTTTCCCGGGCCGATCTCATTGGGGTGGCCCGGGGTGAGGTTGAACGCGGCGCCGCGATTGTGCATCAGGATGCCGAACTTCTCAGATGCGATGCCCGACCCGAATCCGTGGAAGATCGAATAGATCATCGACACGGCCATGCGATCGCGATCCACGGTGATGATGTTGATTGTGTCTTTGTGGAAAGCCTCTGTCGTCGGGGCAGGGTCTTCTAGCACCTTTTGCGGATCAACAAGGGCGGCCAGCTTGTCAGCCGTGTCCTGCGACAGCATGAATTCGACCCGTGCGGTATGGTCCGGATCGGCAATGATCCGATTGCGGGCGTCATAGGCCAGCTTGGTCACTTCCGCCTCGATATGGGCGCGCATCGCCCCCATCGGATCCATCGCTGCAAGATCGAAATGTTTGAGCATGTTGAGCATGAGGATCGCCGCAGCACCCTGTCCATTGGGCGGATGTTCCAGCAATTCGACACCTTTGTAGGTACCTGACACAGGCTCGGTCGGTGTTCCTTCGGTCGCGGCGAAATCTTCCGCGGTATGCACGCCACCCATGTGGTTCAAGGCGGTCAGCATGTCGTCCGCCACCTCGCCTGAATAAAAGGCATCTCGCCCGCCCTTGGCCACGCGGCGCAGCACCTCTGCCTGGCCAGGTGCTCGGAACACGTCGCCAACACCAAGTGGCGCACCGCTGTTGGAATAATGCGTTACGCCATGCCCGGTGAGACATTGGCAATCGATGGGCCAATCATAGGCCACACGCGGTGCCAAGGGCACGCCCTCTTCCGCATACTGGATCACGGGCGCGAGCAGCGCGTCGATGCCCAGTTTTCCGTGTGTTTCACTCAGACGGCAAAACCCGTCCATGGCGCCTGGAATTGTGACTGCCTCGGGCCCGTTGGCAGGCACTGCATCATGTCCAGCTTCACGCATCTTGTCAGCATTGATTGCACGGGGTGCGCGCCCCGATCCATTGAAGCCCTGCACATCGTTGCTGCCCGGCGGGTTGAAGAGGGC
>JBCCCZ010000204.1:0-4206 GCA_039033255.1 Pseudomonadota bacterium | reverse complement strand
CGTAAGTCTAAATGGACATGAGCAAGTGTCAAGTTAACATTACACTTGACCCGTCAGGAAAGTGCAATGGACACGGAGCTTTAGAGAGTCTCTGGACGCCTCAGGACGCCTTGACACAGGTCAGAACACTGGTGACGAAGGGGCGCAGGGGCTTGGGGGCCGTGAAACCGGTGAACCCGGCCTCTTCGGCGAGCGCCCTGATCCGATCCTGCGACCGTACCCGCCCGGTGCCCATGGCCATGGTATAGAAGGCGAAATAGACATCCCCCGCCCGTTCAGGTCGCGCACCACCCGACATCGGCTCGGAAATGATCAGCCGCCCGCCCTCGGGCAATGCGTCATGCACCTTGGCCAGAAGATCGCGCACCGTGTCATCGGCATGGTCATACAGAACCCGGATCAGCGAGATGGCGTCCGCGCCTCTTGGCAGCGGGGCATCCCGGAAGGACCCCGGATGCAGCGTCACGCGCTCCATCAGACCTTCTTTGCCAAAATGCGCTTCCGCCGCAGGGGCCACATCGGGCAGGTCAATCCATTTGGCCTTGAGCGATTTTTGCGATTTCAAAGCAGCCGTCAGAAACGCCCCTGTTCCGCCGCCCACATCGAGCAACGTGTTCACACCTTTCAGCGACACCATGCGTAACGTATCCGCCGCCACCAGAACTTGGCTCCGCGCCATGAGGTCCGAGTACCGCTCTGCTGCCTCGGATGACATGCCGTCCTTGCCGCCAAAGACGTAGGGCCAAAATTGCTCCAACTGCGTGGGCCCTTCGCCGCGCAACAGTTTTTCGGGCTCGGCCATATCCGCATAGAAGGCGCGATTGTGGCGGATCATGTCCTCAAGGCCCGGCACACCCAGAATGGCGGCCCCCTTGCGCGCAATCCCATAGCGGCCATCGCGGCGACGCTTGAGCAAATCCAGCGCAGCACCGGCCTGAAGCAGATCAGCCATGCGATCTTCGGGGATCGACAGGGAATGCCCCAAGGCCCGCGCCGTCTCTGGCCCGTCCAAAAGGCGCTTCATCAGGCCAAGCTCAATCAGCGTTGACAACACCTGAGACGCCACAAACCCTTGCAAAATATCGAAAATCTCGGCCCCGTCGCGACGTGCAAAACCGCGCGAAATGGGCAGCCTATGCGCCCAATCCTGAAAGGCGGGCTTCGCCACAAGGCGGTTGATCCAGCCTCCAAACCCGCGCGGGCGGCCAGCAGCGCGCCCACCGGGATCGGTGTCAGCAACCATCAGGCGCGGTACTTTTCAGGGATGGTCGGCATGATCCGCTCGGCCTGCAGCGTGACAATTTTCGCCAGCGCGGCCTCCCCCGGACAGGACGGGATCGATGCGATCGCACCGCCCAGGATATTTGACAGATGATCAAACGCGCCTGTCACGCCAAGCTGCGCCACCGCATTGGGCCGCCCGTGCAGATCGTCCTGACCGGCAGGCTTGCCCAGCGCCGCCTCATCCAAAAGCGCATCGCGCAGATCATCGGCCACCTGGAACGCCTCACCAATCAGCGCGCCAAGATCGTACCAGGGCTCAGGATCATGTCCGGCCGAAATCGCCCCCATCTGCGTTGCCGCAATGAACAGCGCGCCGGTCTTGGACCGGTGATACGCGCCAAGATCAATCTCCGCCTCGCTTTCCCAGCCTTGGCCTGCGCAGATCCCGTTTGGCATGCCCGACCTTTCAGACAGCGCCAGCACCAGCTGCGCCACCCGCTCAGGCCCATGGGGCATCGCGCGGGCCAGCGTCTCAAAAGCCAGGATGATCAGGCTGTCGCCGGTCAGCACGGCAAGCGGCTCAGAATAGGCTCTGTGCACCGACGGCTTGCCACGTCGGAGATCCGCATCATCGAAACAGGGCAGATCGTCATGCACCAATGATGCGCAGTGAATGAATTCCAACGCCGCCGCCGATGCATCCGTCAACATGGGCGCATCATCGCCACAGGCCATCGCCACCGACAGCAGGATTGTCGGTCGAATCCTGGCCCCACCGGGCAGACAGGCATATCCCAGCGCATCCGCCAATTGACGCGGCGCCGCCCCACCCTGAGAGGCCTGCAAAGCCGCGATCACCGCGCTGTCAATTCGTTGGGTAACCGGCATGGGACGTCCTTTTAGGGTGTGTGCCCGTACATGTGTATTCAAATACAGACAGTTAATGTGTAAATAATACTGGACACTTCAGGGCCGCGAGTCAACAATCATGGCATGGAAACCACTTCAGCACTGGTGATCGGGGCCGGCATCGGCGGGCTGGCCGTGGCCGCGCGCTTGGCGCAGGCGGGGTTGAAGGTGCATGTGCTGGAACGCCATGGGCAGCCGGGCGGCAAGATGCGCACCCTGCCCTCACCCGCAGGCCCGGTCGACGCAGGCCCCACGGTTTTGACCATGCGCTGGGTCTTTGAAGAGCTTTTTGAAAGCCTTGGCGAGCGCCTCTCAGATCACGTCACCCTCCATCGCCAATCCATGATCGCGCGGCATTTCTGGCAGGATGGTTGCACGCTCGACCTTTATGATGATCCCGACCGCAATGAAGCGGCCATCGCTGAATTCGCAGGCTCGAAAGCCGCGCGCCAGTTCCGCGCCTTTTCATCCCGCGCAAAGGTCCTCTTTGACGCCTTTGATGCCCCGGTCATGACCGCCCCCACCCCATCGCTCCTGCCGCTGGTGGGCCATGTCATGTCCAAACCCTGGCTCATCCCCAAAATGGCGCCGCTGTCGACCTTGGCGCAGGTTCTGGACCGCGCCTTCGATGATCCGCGTCTTGCACAGCTCTTTGGCCGCTACGCCACCTATGTGGGCGGTTCGCCTTATGCGTCCCCCGGCCTTCTGTCGCTCATTTGGCACGCCGAAGAACGTGGCGTCTGGGTGGTCGATGGCGGCATGCATCAACTGGCACGCGCCTTGCGCGATGTCGCCATGGCCCGCGGCGCCGAGTTCAGCTTTGACTGGCATGTCTCAGAGATCACGGCGAAAAACGGCAAGGCCACTGGCGTGACGCTGGCAGATGGCCGCCATTTGCAAGCCGACATCATCGCCTTCAACGGCGACCCCCGCGCGTTGGCCACAGGACTGCTGGGTGAGACCACATCAGCCGTCGCCCCCCAAACCCGCCGTCTGCCCCGGTCGCTCTCGGCCGAGGTCTGCGCCTTTGCAGCCACTCCGCACGGGCCAGAACTCGCCCATCACAACGTTTTCTTCCGTGATCACGCAAAACCGGAATTCGACGCGCTGGCCCGCGGTGAGTTGCTGCCAGACCCAACCATTTACCTCTGCGCCATGGATCGCGGCCAACCTGGTCCCACCCCGGCGCTGGAACGCTTTGAAACGATCGCGAACGCCCCACCCGTGCCAGTTGATACCCCTCAGGAGGCGACCCCATGCCCGACACGTACCGTTCAGACGCTCAAGACCTTCGGTCTGACCCTCACGCCGGAACCGACCACAATGACGACGCCCGCCGGCTTCTCCGCGCTCTTCCCGGGGACGAACGGATCGCTTTACGGGCAGAGCCCGCATGGAATGACAGCAGCCCTCAGTCGCCCGACGGCAAGAACGGGGTTGCGGGGTCTCTATCTGGTGGGAGGTGGGGCACATCCGGGGGCGGGCGTGCCGATGGCCACCCTCTCCGCCAGGCACGCGGCCGCGGCGATCTTGAGCGACCGAATTTCAACCTCAAAGTCCCGCCAAACGGCTACGCCTGGTGGTATGTCGACGGCATCGCGGATGGCGGCGGCAGAGCGATCTCTATCATCGGGTTCATAGGCTCGGTTTTCTCGCCCTGGTATGCCTGGTCGGGCCGCAAGGACCCTGAAAACCATGTCTGCATCAACGTGGCCACCTATGGCCCGGGCGGGCGGTTCACCATGACAGATCGGGGCCGCAGCGCCTTGAGCCAAAGCGTGGACGAGTTTACCGTGGGGCCGTCGGCCATGAGCTGGCAGGATGATCGACTGGTGATCGACATCGATGAAATCGGCGCGCCGCCCATGGTGGCCCCGGTGCGCGGACGCGTCGTGCTGACACCCTCTGCCGTGACGGATGTAGAGGTGCCGCTGACGCCGGAAGGCACTCATATCTGGCGGCCCTTCGCCCCCACCGCGCGCATCAGTGTCGATCTTGACGCAAAGGGATGGCACTGGGACGGCCATGGCTATTTCGACGCCAATTTCGGCACCCGCGCGCTGGAGCAGGATT
>JBCCCZ010000203.1:0-4218 GCA_039033255.1 Pseudomonadota bacterium | reverse complement strand
CCTGTGCCGCCGCCACGCCGGAGCCCGGCTCAATCTTCGCACCGGCATCGACCAGCGCCATTTCCGCCGCCGAAATCGCCCCGCAGAGCATTACGGGGTTCAGCGACCCCAGGTGACCGATGCGGAACGCCTTGCCCATCAGCTTGTTGAGGCCAGAGCCCAGCGATGTCTGATACTTGTAATAGGCGCCCGAGATCACGTCGCGCGCGTCCACACCTTCGGGTGCGTAGATGGCCGAGACCGTGTCAGAGGTCCATTCCGGCCCCTGGGCCACCAACTCGCATCCGTCCCACGCGCCAACAGCCGCACGCACACCTTCGGCAAGGCGGTTGTGCCGCGCCCAGATGCTTTCCATGCCGGCCTCAAGGATCGTATCCAGCGAACAGCGCAGACCGCGCAGAAGCTGCGTGGCGGGCGTGTAGGGGAAATAGCCCGTGTCATTCAGCTTGATCATGTCTTCAAAACTGAAATAGCAGCGCGCCATTCCGGAGTTGCTGAGGGCCTTGTTGGCCTCAAGCGCCTTCTCCGACACGCCGAGAAAACCCAGACCTGCAGGCAGCATGAAGCCCTTCTGAGAGCCGGACACGGCAAGGTCGACGCCCCACTTCTCCATTTCAAACTCAATCGACGCGATGGACGACACACCGTCCACAAACAGCATTGCGGGATGGCCCGTCTCATCCAGCACGCGGCGTACGCCTGCGATGTCGGACGTAACACCCGTGGCGGTTTCATTCTGAGTCGCAAAGACGGCTTTGATTTCGTGGTTCTTGTCGGCTTCAAGGCGCTTGGCATACTCTTCAAGCGGAACACCTTTGCCCCACTCCACCTCGACGCAATCCACGTCGAGGCCCAGACGCTCTGCCATGTCGACCCAGAGCAGAGAGAACTGGCCGAAACGGGACATTAGAACCTTGTCGCCGGACTGCAGCGTGTTCTGAATGGCCGATTCCCAAGCACCGGTGCCGGAGGAGGGGAAGATGAAGACGCGGCCGTTTTCAATACGGTAGGCCTTCTTCATGTCGGTCAGCAGCCCGGAGACCAGATCGCCAAAATCGGGCGCGCGCATGTCCTCCATGGGCACGTTCATCGACTGACGAATGTTTTCCGGCACATTGGTCGGTCCTGGGATAAAAAGATGCTGATAGCCGTTCATGAATGTCTCCTTCGTTTCCTGTTTGAGGGTGCTTGTCGCGCGGCACGCCCCCCTTTGCTACGCCCGAGGGGATATCTGCTACGAACGAGTGGGAAATCAAGCAACCATCCGGGTGGGGAAAACCACCCGCGTGGGTAGCGATTCCCCGGGATTTGACGGAAAAACCGCTGCAGCATGCAATTGCATACCGCCTTTTTGTTTGTTTTCAACCACTTCCGCGCCAGCTTTGCGCGTAATTAGCGCAAGCCTTGGGGGGTAGATTCGGTGTATAGCTTGGGAATGGAAGCACTCAAAGTAACGGCAGAAATGGCGGTGTCGACCATTGATGATCGACCCGAGGTGATCGTGGCAGATCGCCAATTGATTGTGTGTCAGGGGATCGGCTCCCTGGTGTCCCAGATAGATGAAGTGCGGTTGGGTCAGTTCGCGACCGATCTTTCCGGGCTTGCCAAAACGCTGTCTCAGGTGGACGGGCAGGGGATCTTGATCCTGGGTGTGCGCCTCAACGATGCTGATCTGACGGCCGCGCTGGACATGGTGCGCAAGGACTTCCCCAAAGTTATGGTGGTTGTTGTCGCAGAAGACACCGAACTTGCTTTCATTCGTACAGCGATCAAATCCGGCGCCAATTCGATCTGCATGATGAGCCACATTCTGACCAACCTGCCCAAAATCCTCGGTAAACTGGTGGAGGGGCATTCGATCCTGCCCACGGATATCCTTCGCAAGCTGACGTCGGAGAAAACCGACAGCCTGTCCAAGCGCGAACATGAGATCCTCGCACTTCTGGTGGATGGGCTGACGAATTTCCAGATCTCAGCACGGTTGGGGCTGTCTGAGAATACCGTGAAATATTACCTCAAGGCGATTTATCAGAAGCTGGACGTGAACAGCCGTGGGGCTGCCATCGCGAAATACGTGGCCGGGAATTACTGAGCTTTTCGCCGCGAGAAACCTGTTTCCTGATCGCAATTGGAACTCATCAGAGCGCCTTTGCCTGGACCCGGTGTGGTGATCCTGACTTGTGAACAGAAGCGCTTGATCGTGGGGTTCCCGGACGCCTTCCGAGCGACGCCCTGCAATTGCCATTTCGCCAGGCCCTGGATGGGGCCAGGCGAAGGCGCGGCAGGCGACGCCCTTGATCCCGCGCCAACAGGCATACTGACTTCCTAGATCTTAAGACGGCGCGTCCTCAACACTCACCTGATGCCACCTGATCCGATCACTCTTGAACCCCGGCAAGCCCTTCACGCGCGGGGACAAGCCCACCAACTGCGTCCGGTGAAACGGGATCAACGTGCCGGACCGTTCCCCCAGATACCGCTGCGCCTCGACGTAGAAATTCCGCCGCTCGAAGAAATCCAGACTGCTGCGCGCCTTTCTGAGCATGCTGTCGAAGGTGTAATCGCGAAAATAACTTTCATTCCACTTGGCCTGGCTTTGAAACGGCTCATTGAGCGCCTGATCGCCGGGCCGTTCGCCCCAGCTTGTGGCGAAGGCGTCCTTTTTCATCCAGACTTCGGACCAATAGCCATCTGCCGAAGCGTTCACGATCTCCACCGTGATCCCCGCAGCCGCCAGTTGATCTTGAAACACCAACGCCATCGCCTCCCACGTGGCATCCACGGCGGCCACGTGCAACTTGATGGTAAGCCCGTCAGGATAGCCCGCCTCCGCCAGCAGCGCCTTGGCGCCTTCCACGTCGCGCGGGCATTGCATATCCGCGCGATACTGGTCCCCGGGGGATACCGGCGTGTCGCAGGACAAGATGCCACCGCCATCGAGCGCAAGTTTCAGCATCTCTTCACGGTCCACCGCCATGCGCATGGCACGCCGCACACGGACATTGTTAAAGGGCTCCACATCGGTGCGGAACACCAGCCCGGACCAGTTGCCGGTCGGGATTTCCTGCACCACATACGCGTCCGAGCGGTTGAGCGCGCGCCGCACCAAGGGCTTGATCCCGCGCTCCATGTCCAGCTGCCCGGCCAGAAACGCCTGCAGTCGCGTCTTTTCATCTGGTATGCCGTACACCTCCATCCGTGCCAGTTTGGGCGTGCCTTCATAATAGTTCTCAAAGGCCGTCAGCACGGTCACACCGTCGGCGTCAAATTTTTCCACCTTGAAAGGCCCAGTCCCAATACCGGTTTGTGCAATCGTGTCGCCCGAGCCTTCCGGAACGATGCGCAGGCGCGGATCCATCAATTGCAAGGGCAGATCGGCGAATGTGCTCTCCAGCGTCAGCTCGACGGTCATGTCGTCCGTGGCCTTCACATCCGTGACCATGGCGATCACGGATTTCGCAGGGCTGTCGGAGGCTGGATCCAGAATGCGTTGCAGCGAATAGACCACGTCGCCTGCATCAAACGTGCTGCCGTCGTGAAACGTTACGCCCTCGCGCAGATCAAAGGTCCACACCGTGCCGTCTTCATTGGCGCTCCATCCGGTGGCCAGATCGGGTTGCGGAATACCCTCAACGCCCGGACGCACAAGGCGGCTCATCAGTTTTTCGGTGATGGTCAGGATGCGGCCATTGGCGATGGGATCAAGGCTCGACAAACCGCCGGAACCCACATCATGGGCAAAACGAAACGTGCCGGTGGGGTCTGCCAGCGCGGGTAGGGCCATCGCGCCACAGACACATGCAGCGATCAGCGTTTTGGATGTGTATGTCATCACAAGCCTCTCCGGATACCCGATGGATTTTCGCAGCCTGCCGCAGCCTGTCATGTAAATCAACGGGCTGCATGGCTGCAGACGTTCAAATCTCATGGCCAAGCTTTGTGAATGTGCTACGCTCCATGCAAATTTGAGCAAAACAGAATATTTGGGGAACTCTATGACGCGACATTGGATGCTTGTTTTGAGCGCCGGATGGGTTTTGACGCTGGTCCCCCCGGCGGCAGCAGAGCTGAGTTTTTGCAATGATACGGATGTGAACGCCTCCATCGCCATTGGATATCTGGCCGGCGACAAATGGACATCCGAGGGGTGGTGGACCGCGCCGCCGGGCCAGTGCATCACCGCCGTCGACGCCCCGCAGGCGCAAGCTTATTTTTATT
>JBCCCZ010000202.1:0-4229 GCA_039033255.1 Pseudomonadota bacterium | reverse complement strand
TGACAAAAAAGAAGTCCTACTGAAAATCCGGGATCTTAAGATCCAAGGGTACACGGATGAAACCTGGATCGACATCATCAAAGGTGTCGATCTGACCCTCCACAAGGGTGAGGTGATGGGCCTGATCGGGGAATCCGGGGCGGGCAAATCTACCATCGGTGCGGCCGCCATGGGCTATGCCCGTGACGGCACGCGCATCACGGAAGACTCGTCGATAGAGTTTGACGGGATGGAGCTGACCACCGCCTCGGAAGGGGAGCGTCGCGCGTTGCGGGGCTCCCGCATCGCCTATGTGGCCCAGTCGGCTGCGGCGTCGTTCAACCCGGCGCATAAGCTGATTGATCAGCACACGGAAGCCCCGCTTCAATACCGCATCAAGAAGCGGGTCGAGGCGCAGGAAGACGGGATTGAGCTTTACCGCCGCCTCCGTCTGCCGAACCCCGATGAGATCGGCTTCCGCTATCCGCATCAGGTGTCGGGTGGTCAGCTGCAGCGGGCGATGACCGCAATGGCGATGTCATGTCGTCCGGACCTCATCATCTTTGATGAACCCACAACGGCCTTGGACGTGACCACCCAGATTGAGGTGCTCGCCGCCATTCGTGACATTGTGGAGCAGTTCAATACGGCCGCTCTCTATATCACCCATGACCTCGCGGTCGTGGCGCAGATGGCGGATACCATCAAGGTGCTGCTGAAGGGCGAAGAGGTGGAAGAAGCCTCTACCGAGGAGATGCTGAGCAAACCGCAGGAGGATTACACCAAATCCCTCTGGGCGGTGCGTGATTTCACCAGCCCGCAGCGGCAGCGCCCCAAGGATGGCACGCCGCTGATTTCGGTGAAGAACGTGGATGCGTCCTATACCGGCGGGGCGAAGGTGCTCGATGATGTCTCCTTCGACATCTACGCGGGCATGACCGTCGCGGTCGTGGGTGAGTCCGGGTCGGGCAAATCGACCACGGCGCGCTGCATCACCGGGCTGTTGCCGCCGTCCAAGGGCGAGGTGCTGTTCAAAGGCGATCCGTTCCCGCCGGATTATCGCAATCGGACCCGCGATCAGCTGCGGCAGTGTCAGATGATCTATCAGATGGCTGACACCGCGCTGAACCCGAAGGTCAAGATCTCTGAGATCATTGGCCGCCCGGCGCAGTTCTATTCCGGCCTGACGGGGGCGGCATTGAAGAACCGCGTGGATGAATTGCTGGATCTGATCGAGCTTGATCCATCGAAGTTCTACAACCGCTACCCGCCGGAACTGTCGGGCGGTCAGAAGCAGCGCATTGGCATCGCCCGCGCGCTGGCGGCTGAACCCACCTTCATCGTCTGTGACGAGGTGACATCAGCGCTTGATCAGCTGGTGGCGGAGGGCATTCTGCGCCTGCTGGACCGGCTGCAGAACGAGTTGGACCTGGCCTACATGTTCATCACCCATGACCTGGCTACTGTGCGGTCTATCGCGGATGAAGTTGTGGTTATGCAATACGGCAAGGTGGTGGAGCAGGGGCCCAAGGACGAGATGTTCAAGCCGCCGCACCACCCCTATACCGACCTGCTTCTTAGTTCGGTGCCTGAGATGGATCCCAACTGGCTCACCACGCTGCTCGAAGAGCGTGGGGTGGACAATGTGGGCGATGCGGCGTCAGCCAAGATGGCCGCAGACAACAAGTAAGCTTCAGCGCTCTGAACAAAAAACGGCGGGTCCTGGACCCGCCGTTTTTAATTATTCGAGCTCCGGCGAGACGCGCCCGTGAGGGAGCGGCGAGCCGCCGGTTCTAATCCCAGCAGCTGACCAGAACCGTGATGCCGGTGGCGACTTTTGCCAATGTCTCCGGCGGCACCGGGATGCTGGTATCCGAGGCCTGCGGCGCGACACCTGCTTGCTGCAACACCCGTGTCAATGCATCTGAATTGGCCGCAAAGCTGACCCCATCCGGCAGTTGCCGACCATCCGGGTCATCAGGCAAAAGCATGCCCACTACGGCGCCGAACCCGTCAACCACCGGCCCACCGGCATCCCCATCCAGCGGGGCCAGCGCAAGACGTTTCAACTGACCATCGCCATCGAGGCCCCTTACATCTTCCAACTGACCAAATGTCAGCGTTGGGGATCCCAGAACCCCACCGTAAGAGAAGCCCGCCACGGCGATTTCGGCTTTCAGACGGGGCGACACCATTTGAAATGCCGCCACGGAATTGGGCGCCAGCGGGTTGGCAGGGCGCAGCACCGC
Source organism: Pseudomonadota bacterium (assembly GCA_039033255.1). Taxonomy (GTDB): domain Bacteria; phylum Pseudomonadota; class Alphaproteobacteria; order Rhodobacterales; family Rhodobacteraceae; genus Roseovarius. The sequence goes on along the minus strand of JBCCCZ010000202.1, from coordinate 2,001 downwards.
GATGCCTACCGTGTCATCAATCGCGACCACATTGGCGGCGTAGTCTTCATCAATCGTGACCCGTTCACAGCCCTGCACCGCATCGAGTGCCGTCACCACGGTACCCGCGCGATCTACAAAGAAACCGGACCGCGATGCCTTGGGGCGGCGAATATCAAGACCGGAGATCAGATCCACGCTCTGTTCTTCGGGGTCTCCTGCTGCAGGGTCCAGCACGCCGGGCACGCGTTCAAAGCTGCCCTGCAGTTCTGTGAGAAGAGCGCGACGTCGATCCTCATCCCCTGTGGGCCAGATCAGCGTAAAGCCCTTGATCTGACCGGTGCGCAGCCAGGCTTGGGTGTGCGATTTGAACGTGCTGTTCTCTCCGCGCAAAGTGAAACCGTCGCCTTCGATGGCGCGTTCGCCCACCTCGGGTACGATTTCCAGCGTTTGCAGAATGTCATAAAGCGCGATCAGCTTGTTGCGATCGCCGGGCTGACTGATGAGCAGCATGCGCGCCCCCGGCACCTGGCCGGTTTCTTCAAAGAATGTGAACGGGGCCTCATACTTGTCGAAAGCCACTGCCGCCGTGGGCACCGTGATTTTGATGCCAGCCTCGTCATCCTGAACGGTGCGCAGTTCCAGATCATCGAGGTCTGCCGAAAACTGCCCCAGCAGTTCAGCGCGCTGTTTGGCGGTCAAAATGCCCGTGGGCTGATAGCCGTTTGCTGTCTGCCACGCGCGCATGCCGGCCCGCGTTCCGGGGCCGAAAGAGGCATCAATGATGCCAGGGTAGAACCCACCGTCCTGCAGCTTGCGCTGGATCGCCGCGCGCTGATCCTGGTTCAACTGCGCTTCACTCTGGCGCGCCTGATTGAGGTCTTCTTCCTGTATGGTTTCAGGCTCCACCGCCTCCAGAATACGAGGGGTGGTCTGGGCGTCTGCATTCTCTCCGAAGAGGCCCAGGCCCAGGCCGATGAGCACCATAAAAACTGTACGCGTCATTCAAAAATCATCTTTCCCGTGATGTGGCAGCTTTGTCGGGTTCAGTTGTATCAGTTTGAAATCGGCATGCACCCGAAAATTGCGCCGGAGTTGTTAGCGAATTGTCCTTGGGTGCGATTGACCCTATGACCCATGCGCAATAGGAGTTTGCGCGAAGGCGCGCGGGTCAAACGGGAAGCGGATATGTCTGAGACGGACAGCAAACCACGGTCATTTCAGGAGATCATTCTGAGATTGCAGAGCTATTGGGCGGGCCAAGGCTGCGCGATCATGCAACCCTATGACATGGAGGTGGGGGCAGGGACGTTCCACCCGGCGACAACACTTCGATCACTGGGATCGCGCGCCTGGGCCGCAGCCTATGTACAGCCCTCGCGCCGTCCGACGGATGGACGCTATGGGGAGAACCCCAACCGGCTGCAGCATTACTATCAGTACCAGGTGCTGATCAAACCCAGCCCGCCGGACCTGCAGGATCTCTATCTCGGTTCGTTGAAGGCCATCGGCATTGATATGGCGATGCACGACATTCGCTTCGTGGAAGATGACTGGGAAAGCCCCACGCTGGGCGCCTGGGGGCTTGGCTGGGAGGTTTGGTGCGACGGGATGGAGGTGAGCCAGTTCACCTACTTTCAGCAAGTGGGTGGGCATGATTGCAAACCTGTCTCGGGTGAGCTGACCTACGGGCTTGAACGTCTGGCGATGTATGTGCTCGGCGTGGATCACGTCATGGAGATGCCGTTCAACGACCCTGACGCACGGATCGCGCTGAGCTACGGCGATGTGTTCCGCCAAACGGAAGAGGAATACAGCCGGCACAATTTCGATGCGGCCAACACCGACGTGCTGTTGCGCCACTTTGAGGAGGCCGAGGCAGCCTGTGAGGCGCTGCTGTCGCTGCCGGAGGAGGACCCCAAGACGGGAAAGCGGATGATTTTCCGGATGCACCTCAGGCAGTTGGTCCTTTGCCGCGGCCAGAATGCGCTCTGACATTCGCACCACCTGAGCACCGTTTTC
>JBCCCZ010000201.1:0-4250 GCA_039033255.1 Pseudomonadota bacterium | reverse complement strand
CCTTTGGGAAGCTGTTCGAACACGACCTCCATGACCTCGGGGTGGCTGTGGCCCAGAAGCATCGGCCCGGAGCCGATGAGGTAGTCGATGTATTCGCGGCCATCATGATCCCACACGTGGGAGCCTTCGCCGCGGGCGATGAAAACGGTGGGGTCGAAATTGCCGAAACCGCCGCCGGGCAGGACGGCCTTTGCGCGGTCGAGCCAGTCGGCTTGAGTGCTGATTTTTTTCATCTTCAGTCTCCTTCAATCGAGAATGAGTTGCGGCGTGCCGAGCACGTCCTGGTTGACAGTGATGCCGAGGCCGATGCCTTCGGGTGGGCTGATCCGGCCCTTGTTTCGTTGGGGTATGTCGTCGGCCAGTGCGGGGCCCACATAGTCGGCCAGATCGCAGCAGTTCAGGATTGCGCGGGAGGGCGTGGCGGCGGCGAGGTGCAGGACGGCCGCCGTGGTGATGGCCCCGCCCCATGTGTCTTCAACGCACATCCGGGTGCCGAGGTGGAGGCAGAGGTCGCGGGCTTGGCGCATGATGGAGAGGCCGCCGAACTTGGAGAGTTTGAGCGCGACGGCATCCATGCAGCGGCTTGCGTGCCCTTCCAGAAGGGTGGCCGTGTCATGGGCGTTTTCGTCAAGTTTCATGGGCAAACCGCAGGCCTGCTGCACGGCGGCGCATTGGGCGATGGTGTCGCAGGGTTGTTCCAGCATGATGTCGAGATGGGCTACGGCGCGGCCCACGCGCGTGGCTTCCAACTGCGTGGAGCCTGCGTTCCAGTCGCCATAGACCAAGGGGCCGGGGCCGACGGTTTCGCGAACCTTTGTCAGGCGTTCGACATCTGCTGTCCAATCAGCATCGGCGCCCAGTTTGACCTGGAACTGGGTCATGCCTTTGTCCTGGGCGTCTTTGGCCATGGCCGCCATGTCATCAGGGGCGACGCAGGTGATGGAGTGGTAGAGCGGCATGTCTGCTTGTTGGCGACCACCCAGCAGCGCGTAGAGGGGCATTTGGGCGGCTTGGGCGGTGAGGTCCCACAGGGCTGTGTCGAGGGCGGATTTGGCGTAGCGGTGGTCGAGCAGGTGGCGGTTGAGGCGGCCGATCAGGGCCTCGGGGCCGATAGGGTCGGCGCCGATCAGGATGGGGGCCAGTTCTTCCAGGGCGGGGGCCACGCCAAGTGCGTAGGCGGGCAGGTAGTGGGGGATGGGGCAGACCTCTCCCCAGCCGCGATGGCCTGTGTCGGTGTCGATGGCCACGACGCAGGTGGTGACGGTGGCGCAGGTTTTGCCGCCGGCCATGTAGTAGGTGGCGTGGCTGGTCAGCGGCACGTGCCAGAGAGTGATTTTGGTGATCTTCATGGTGTCTTCAGAGGGCTGGTTTGAGGGTGATTTTGAACGTCGGTATGACGTCGGTATCGCGTCGGTATTTGGTCGGCGCGGTTTGTGGTGAGCTGGCGGGGGGCTGTGTGCCGCCCATGTCGGATGCGAGAGGGCTTTGCCCCCTCGCGCTCGCACCATATACGAGAGGGCTTTGCCCCCTCGCGCTCGCACCAAATACGAGAGGGCTTTGCCCCCTCGCGCTCCCCCAGGATATTTCTAGCCAGAAGAAACATGGGGTCAGGCCTGATAGACGGCGGTGGGGGCGCCGAGGGTGTCAGGGTCGGGGCTCACGCCGAGGCCTGGCGTGCTGGGCGGGGTTGCCGCGCCCGATTGATTGCGCGCGCCTTGGCCGGGGACGGGATCATCTGAGAGGTGATCGTGGCAGAGCCAGGAGGCGAGGCGGTTGGCCTCTGGTGTGGAGCTGGCGAGGTGGATGGCGGCGGTGTCGGCCATCGCGGTGCCGCCCACGTCTTCGATATGCATTTGCCAGCCGATGGAAACGCCGAAGTCGCGGATCTGGCGGGCCTTGGTGAGGCCGCCGACGCGGTTGGGTTTGACTTTGACGCCTTCGCAGGCCGCCGTTTTCCACGCGGTGAGGTGGTCTTGGAACGTGGTCATGCATTCATCAAGCAGGATGGGGTTTGAGACGCGCGCGGCGACATGGGCGCATTGGTCGAGGGTCTCGCAGGGCTGTTCGACCCAGTCGCGGGCTTTGGTTGAGTTGAGGACTTCGACGGCGACGCCCGGGGTCCAGGCGCGGTTTACGTCGAAGGTGACGCGGTGTCCTTGGGGGAGAGCGGCGGAGATGGCCTCGATGCGGCTTATATCAGCGTCGATATCGTGGCCGCCGACTTTGGCGGAGTGGACGGTGTAGCCTTTTTCGGCCGCGCGGGTGATGAGGGTGATCATCTCGTCCGGGGTGCCGGTGGAGATGGAGGAGTTGACGAGGACGGGGTCTGGCGCGGCCCCGCCGAGAAGTTGCCAGAGGGGGAGGCCTGCGGTTTGGCCGAGGATATCCCAGCAGGCGATGTCGATGGGGGATTTGACGTATGGGTGGCCGGGCAGGGCCATATCCATCACGTGGTTCACATGGTCGATGCTGCGCGGGTCGAGGCCCAGCAGGCTGGGGGCGAGGGTTTGGAGGCCCGCGCGCAGGCCGGGGCCGTGTGCGGGCAGGTAGGTTTCGCCCCAGGGGCAGCCTTCGCCCCAGCCGGAGAGGCCTTCATCGGTGTCGATGCGGATGATGGTGCTGTCGAGCCGCTCGAATTTCAGACGCCCGCCGGAGAGCCAGTAGGGTTCGGACAGGGGCAGGTTGAGTTGCCAGACGGTGATGCGGGTGATCTTCACTTTAGTTCCAGTTCGATAAAGGACATGCGCATGGAGCCTGCGTTGATGACGTTGTGTTCCACGCCTTCATCACGGCGATAGACGGTGCCTGCGGGGATCGTGACCTCTTGGCGGGTGCCGTCGGGCAGTTCGAGGGCCATGTGGCACTCGGTGAGTGCGGTGATGACGTAATCCATGGCGTGGATGTGCCAGCCGGTGTCCTGACCCGGTTCGAAATCAAAGCGGGTGACGCGGACGCGGGCGTCATCAATCAGTTGGGTGGCGGTGCAGGTGTCGGGCATGGATCAGGCGCTTTCGGTTTTGTAGTCGCAGACCGGATCGCCGAGGCTTTCGAAGTCGGGCGTGACGCCCAAGCCCGGCGTGTCGGTGGCGTAGAGTTTGCCATTCGCCGTTGTCGGCCCGCCGATGCCGGTGGAGCGGGTGTTGTAGGCCATCAGATCGGTGGAATTGATCAGGTAGTCCTCGGGCGTGGAGGTGGCGAAATGGGCCAGCGCGGCAGAGGTGATTTCGCCGCCCCAGGTGTCCTCGGCCACGACGGGGATGCGGTTGTCGATGAGGTAATCGCGGGTGCGGCGGGCTTTGGAGAGGCCGCCGAGGTTGGAGATTTTGAGGCAGCAGATTTCGGCGCCACGGTCGGCGACGATGCGCTGGGCGGCATGGAGGCCGGTGACGCATTCGTCGAGTTTCATGGGCTGGGACGCGACGCGGCGGACCTGTTGGCATTCTTCATAGGTTTTGCAGGGTTGTTCGAGGATGAAATCGAGGTCCTTGGTGGCGCGGGCCACGCGGATGGCGTTGTCGACGCGCCAGCCTTGATTGGCATCGGCCATGGCTTTTTCGCCGGGTTGCAGAAGGGGGACGAGGTTGCGGATGCGGTCGATGTCAGAGGCCCAATCGGCGCCGACCTTGATTTGGAATTGGCGGTAGCCTGCCGCGCGGTGGCGGTCGAGTTCCTTGATGCTTTCCTCGGTAGAACGTTGGGGGGCCACGCGGTACATGGGCGCGCCTTGGGTCAGCTTGCCGCCCATGAGCATCCAGACGGGTTGGTTTGTGGCCTGGCCCAGGATGTCCCAGAAGGCGGCATCGAAGGGGGCTTTTGCGTAGCCGTGGCCTTGGGTGATGTTGTCCATCAGACGCTCCATCGCGGCGACCTGGCGGGGGTCGTGGCCGAGGAGGTGGGGGGCGGCGAGGCGGGTGAAAGCCTCCACCCCTTCGGAATGGGCGACCATGTAGTTTTCGCCGCAGGGGGTGAATTCACCGCAGCCTTGGAGGCCTGCGTCGGTGTCGATCACGATCACGGAGGCGCGGGCGACAGAGATGGCGTTGCCAGCGCCCCAGGCGTAGGTGCCGTCGACGTAGGGCAGGTCGGTTTTGTAGAGGCGGATGCGGGTGATTTTCATGACGCGCGCCTTTTGGTGTCAACGCTCCCCCACAATTTGCGAGAGGGCTTTGCCCCCTCGCGCTCGCACTTTATGCGAAGGGGCTTTGCCCCCTCGCGCTCCCCCAGGATATTTTTAGCCAGAAGATGCATGG
>JBCCCZ010000200.1:0-4264 GCA_039033255.1 Pseudomonadota bacterium | reverse complement strand
CTCTTCATTGTTGGAAAATGTCACTTCGACCGTGATGTCAGGATACTGGGCTTCGAACTTTTCAATGCGCAAGAAATCAGCGAATTACCAGATTGTGGGGACGGACAAATCGCAATGGGGCGGATTGTTTGCTGGCCTTGCCGATCAGGTGTCAGAGGCGCCGCCCGTGCGGCCGACGCCGCTCAGCCAAGACGGATTGCTGGATCTCTTTGACGGGTCGGAAACCGGCGCGGGGTTTGAGCTGGTGCCTGCCACGGACGAAGACATGCGCGGCAAGAATGCCAAGCCCAAGGTGAGCCTGGAGGTCATCTATGACGATGCCTGACGCACCGACCCAATCCAGTCTCGTGATCGTCCGCGCCATCCTGGCAAGCGCGCGGCCTGATCAGATCACGCGGCTGATGAATGATATTCTCAACGGCCCGGAGCAGGGATGAAAGACGACCTACCATATGATGACACCTCCCCCATCCCGGTTTTGCGGGCGAAGGGGGATCGGGGGCCGTCTGCCCCTGAGGAGGTCAAGTATGACGACACTGCCGAGGTGACGGTGCTGAAGGGCGATCCACGCCCTGAAGGCGACGTACCTGTTGGCGAAGGAAGCCTCGGATGTCATTCGGGATCCGAGATGGAGATAGCCGCGCGCATGGCCGGTCAGAGCGAAATGCTCGATCAATATGCGCGCGACTACCCGCAGGGCCCACACGATAAACCCCAAAGCATGTGTCCCGCCTTTGGCAGTTTGCGTGTGGGCCTGCGGATGAAACGAGTGGCGACGGTTTTGTCTGGCTCTGCCTGTTGCGTATACGGCCTGACCTTTGTGAGCCATTTCTACGGTGCGCGGCGGTCGGTGGGCTACGTGCCTTTCAGCTCGGAAACCCTTGTTACGGGGAAACTTTTTGAAGACATCCGCGAGTCGGTGCATGAGCTGGCCGATCCGGATAAGTATGACGCGATCGTGGTGACGAACCTGTGTGTGCCGACGGCGTCGGGTGTGCCGCTGCGCCTGCTTCCTGATGAAATCAACGGCGTACGGATCGTGGGGATCGACGTGCCTGGCTTTGGCATTCCGACCCATGCAGAGGCCAAGGATGTTCTGGCTGGCGCGATGCTGAACTATGCGCGCCAGGAGATTGCGGCGGGGCCGGTGGCGGCACCGATTGGGCTCAAGACGGATCTGCCGACTGTGAGTTTGCTGGGGGAGATGTTCCCCGCCGATCCGATGATGATCGGGCAGATGCTGGCGCCGCTTGGATTGGCCCCGGGGCCGGTTGTGCCAACCCGCGAATGGCGGGAGTTGTACTCCGCGCTCGATTGCGGCGCGGTGGCAGCGATCCATCCGTTCTATACAGCCGCTGTGCGGGAGTTTGAGGCGGCGGGCAAGCCCATCGTGGGGTCTGCGCCGGTGGGCTATGACGGCACGGCGGAGTGGTTGAAGAACATCGGCGATGCCTTTGGAATTGCTGCAGATAAAGTGGCTGCGGCGCAGAATACATTCCTGCCCGGGATATCCGGCGCGTTGGAGGCGAAACCCATCAAGGGGACCGTGACTTTGAGCGGCTATGAAGGCTCCGAATTGATCGTGGCCCGTCTCTTGATCGAGAGCGGGGCGGATGTGCGTTATGTGGGCTCTGCTTGTGCCAAGTCGGATTGGTCAGCGGATGATGCGGAGTGGCTGAAATCCAAAGGGGTAGAGGTCAATTTCCGGGCGTCCTTGGAAGATGACTGCAACGCGATGCGCGATATCAAGCCGGATCTCGCCATTGGCACGACGCCTGTGGTGCAGGAGGCAAAACAGCTCGCGATTCCGGGGCTTTACTTCACGAACCTCATTTCCGCGCGACCGCTGATGGGGCCTGCCGGGGCGGGGTCTTTGGCGGATGTGATCAACGCCGCCATCGCGGGCAAAGAGCGCATGGATACGATGCGGGAATTCTTTGAAGGCGTGGGTGCCAAGGACACCGCGGGTGTCTGGGAAGGCGATCCGAATTTGCGGCCTGATTTCCGCGCCATGAACATCAAGAAGATGGAAAAAGCCAAGAAGGCCGAGAAAGCGCAGGAGATGATCTGATGCGCGGTTTGGGGCCCATAATCCACATAGGTATCACGTCGGTATTGTGTCGGTATCGCGTCGGTGCGGTAGCCTTTGCCTTTGGCCAGGTTGGATTGAGTATTTTTGGCCAAAAAGAAGCAGGCTCGGGTGATGCTTGGGGAGCCATGTCATGCTGATCCAGGATCATGATCGGGCGGGCGGCTATTGGGGCGCGGTTTACGCGTTCTGTGCGGTGAAGGGGTTGCAAGTGGTGATCGATGGCCCTGTGGGCTGTGAGAACCTGCCTGTGACCTCTGTGTTGCACTACACCGATGCGTTGCCGCCCCATGAGTTGCCCATCGTGGTGACCGGCCTCGGCGAAGAGGAGTTGGGCCGCGAAGGGACGGAAGGGGCCATGAAGCGGGCTTGGGGAACGCTGGATCCGGCGTTGCCCGCTGTTGTGGTGACTGGCTCCATTGCGGAAATGATCGGCGGCGGGGTGACGCCTCAGGGGACCAACATCCAGCGCTTCCTGCCGCGGACCATTGATGAGGATCAGTGGGAAGCAGCTGACCGGTCAATGACCTGGCTTTTCACTGAGTTCGGCATGACCAATGGCAAGTTGCCGCTTGAGAAGACGCGGCCGGAGGGGGCGAAGCCGCGCGTGAATATTCTGGGGCCGATGTATGGCACGTTCAACATGCCCTCTGACCTGCATGAAATGCGCCGCCTGATCGAAGGCATCGGGGCGGAAGTGAACATGGTCATGCCGCTGGGCGCGCATCTGGCGGAAATGCGGGATCTGGTGAATGCGGATGTGAATGTCTGCATGTATCGCGAATTTGGCCGTGGGCTGTGTGAGGTGCTGGAAAAGCCCTTCCTGCAGGCGCCCATCGGTGTCGACAGCACAACGAAGTTCCTGCGCAAGCTGGGCGAATTGCTGGGCCTCGACCCTGAGCCGTTCATAGAGCGGGAGAAGCATTCGACCATCAAACCCGTTTGGGATCTGTGGCGCTCGGTCACGCAGGATTTCTTTGCCACCGCGAGCTTTGGCATCGTGGCCAATGAGACCTATGCGCGTGGTGTGCGCAACTACCTCGAAGGCGATCTTGGCCTGCCCTGTGCCTTCGCCGTGGCGCGCTGTGCAGGCACCAAGACCAACAATGACGAAGTGCGCGCGCTGATGAACCAGCATCGCCCACTGATCATGATGGGGTCGATCAACGAGAAAATGTATATGGCCGAAATGAAGGCCGGACACGGGCCGAGCCCGGCGTTCATTCCGGCCAGTTTCCCTGGCGCTGCCATTCGACGCGCCACGGGCACGCCGATGATGGGCTATGCGGGCGCGACGTATCTCTTGCAGGAGATTTGCAACGGCCTCTTTGATGCGCTGTTCCATATTCTGCCGCTCGCGTCCGAGATGGATGCCGCCGCCGCCACGCCCAGCCCGCTCAAGCGCAACTTCCCCTGGGATGCGGATGCGCAGAAGGAGCTCGACCGGATCGTTGCCTCACACCCCGTTCTCACACGGATTTCCGCCGCCAAGACCCTGCGCGATGCCGCAGAGGATGCCGCCCTGCGCGGCGGGGCAGAGCGGGTCGTGCTGGAGACCGTCAAAGCCCTATCGCCCGTAGCCTTACGCGACGACGTAATTGAAGACTCTGAACCTGGGAGAGCTCAGACATGACTGACATGACATCCAACCTGCCGCGTGAAGAGCGGACTGGCCGCAAGAGGACAGCGGAATTCCACGTGTATTTCACGCTGATCTTCATCCTCGCGATCCCGTTCGCCACCGAGCGGTATATCTCTCACGTGATCCGAAAGCGCAGCCTCGACGTGCGCGGCCCCATCGCCCGCGCCTGGGCGGAGGCGGACCGGATCACGCCACTCATTTTCTCGGCCTAAGTGACGGGCTTGCCGAGACACCACCTGCTGCCCTTCGGGGTGGTCAGACGCCGATTGTGCCATGAAGGTGCATTCGGTCCCAGCCGCGGGGTGCGCGGTGTCAGCGGAACGTTCCGGAGGAAAGTTTATGGCTGATAACACCGACCTGTCGATGACAGGTCTCACCGACGAGCAAGCCCAGGAGCTGCACTCGGTATATTTGAGCGGAATGTGGCTCTTTGTACTGATTGCGCTGGTCGCACATATCGCGACCTATATCTGGGCGCCTTGGTTCTCATAGGGGGATTGATGCATGTCTAAATTCTACAAGATTTGGCTGAT
>JBCCCZ010000199.1:0-4283 GCA_039033255.1 Pseudomonadota bacterium | reverse complement strand
CTCGACATGCTCTACACCAACATGATGAGTACGCTCAAACCGGGGCGGTGCCGGTATGGGCTGATGTGCAATGAAAACGGGTTCCTGACGGATGACGGCTTGGTGGCGCGGCTGGATGAGGAGACGTTCCTGTGCCACACGACCACCGGCGGGGCGGACAGCATTCACGCACATATGGAAGACTGGCTGCAATGCGAATGGTGGGACTGGAAGGTTTACGTGGTCAACGCCACGGAGCAGTACGCCCAGATTGCAGTTGTGGGGCCGAAGGCGCGGGCAACGCTTGAGAAGCTGACCAAGGATGATGTGAGCGCCGAGGCGCTGCCGTTCATGGCGTTCAAGGATATCACGTTGGCGGGGATCGAGGCGCGGGCCTATCGGATCTCGTTCTCGGGTGAGTTGAGCTATGAGATTGCCGTGCCTGCGGGGCAGGGGCTCGCGCTTTGGGATGCGCTGTTGGAGGCAGGGGCCGAGTTTGGCGTGTCGCCCTACGGCACCGAAGGGTTGCATGTGATGCGGGCTGAGAAAGGCTTCATCATGATCGGGGATGAAACCGACGGCACGGTCATTCCGCAGGATCTGGAGATGGGCTGGGCCATTTCCAAGAAGAAAGACGACTACATGGGCAAGCGGGCGCAAGAGCGCAAGAATATGGCGAGCCCGGATCGTTGGCGGCTTGTGGGGCTTGAGACGGTGGACGGGTCTGTTTTGCCGGATGGGGCCTATGCCACAGCTGAGGGCACCAATGCCAATGGGCAGCGCAAGGTGCAGGGGCGGGTGACGTCGACCTATTATTCGCCGACGCTGGATCGTGGGATTGCGATGGGCTTGGTGCATCATGGGCCGGAGCGGATGGGTGAGGTGCTGGAGTTTCCCAAGGTCGATGGGACCGTGGTGAAGGCCAAGATCGTGAGCCCGGTGTTCTATGACCCGGAAGGGGAGAAGCAGAATGCGTGATGCGGTAAGCGCGCTGCCGGGTGCGGCGTATGAGGGCTATGTGGCGGTGCGCGAGGTCGGGCTGCAGGGTATGGTGACGTTGCGCGGGGATCTGGCGGCGGCGAAGCTGAAGTCGGCGGTGAAGACCGTGGCGGGCGTGACGGTGCCGGATGTGTGGTCTGTGGCCATAGCAGGGGACAAGGGCGTCGCGTGGATGTCGCCGGATGAGCTGATGGTGATGGTGCCTTATGCAGAAGCTGGTTCCACGGTTGAGGCGTTGGAGAAGGCGCTGAAGGGGCAGCATTTTCTGGCCGTGAATGTGTCGGACGCGCGGGCCGTATTTGAAGTGAAAGGCGCGGCGGTGCGCGAGGTGGTGGCGAAGCTTGCGCCCGTGGATATGGCACCTGAGGCGTTCAAGCCGGGGCAGTTCCGGCGCACGCGGTTTGCGCAAGTTGCGGCGGCGTTCTGGATGGCTGATGAAGAGACAGTGCGCGTGGTCTGCTTCCGGTCGGTGGCGGAATACATGTTCGGGCTGTTGAAGGATGCAGCAGAACCGGGCGGTGAGGTCGGGTTTTTCGGGTGAGGCCGCGAAATCTTTAAAAGATTTCGGTCGCATTCTTTTTAAGAATGCGGGCGCTGAGCGTGGAGGCTTGCCAGAGACGCAGGGCTTCAGAGGTTTCGCGCACGTCATGGATCCGCAGGATTTGCACGCCTTGGGCCAGCCCGGCAATTGCCACGGCGATGGAGCCGGGGGCACGGTGGCGGGCCTCTTCTGAGCCACCGATGGTTCCGATGAAGCGTTTGCGGGAGGCGCCCAGGAGGATGGGGCAACCCAGCGCGTGGAAGAGCGACAGGTTTTGCAAAAGCGTCAGGTTGTGGTCGAGCGTTTTGCCGAAGCCGATACCGGGGTCGACGATGATCTGGTTGCGCGCGATGCCGATGCTGGTGAGCGCGTCGATGCGGTCTGACAGGAAGTCATAGACATCGAGCGCGACGTTGTCGTAGCGCGGGTCCTTTTGCATCACATCGGGCGTGCCTTGGGCGTGCATGACGCAGACGGGGAGGTCTGCCTCAGCGCAGAAGGGGGCGAGGGCGGGATCAAAAGTGAACCCGGCCACGTCATTGACGAGGTTTGCGCCCGACTCGGCAGCCGCTCGGGCGACGGGGGCTTTGCGGGTGTCGATGGAGATGGGTGTGGCGGTCTCGGTGCGGATGGCTTCGATTACGGGGGCAGTGCGGCGGATTTCTTCTTCGGTTGGGACTTTTTCGGCACCCGGGCGGGTGGATTCGCCGCCGATGTCGATGAGGGTTGCGCCTTCGCTGATCATGTTTTGGGCGCGGGTGACGGCGTCGGTGAGGGCGAAGTGGTCGCCGCCATCGGAGAAGCTGTCCGGGGTGACGTTGAGGATGCCCATGAGGGTGGGGGCGTTGAATGTGAGACCTGCGATGCGCGCGCGCGGGGTGGTGAGACGGTCCAGGACGTCAGTGGGCAGGTCGGAGGCAGGGATAACTTCAGACGCGCAGTCGCGGTGGAGGCATTCTACGCGATCGAACCAGCACCAGCCGCCTGCGAGAGCGTGAGCAACGGCAGGACGGGCGTGGTCGGTTTGGGGGATGGGGCGATAGTAGGTCATGGTGTTGCTCATCGCTCCCTTGCGGGCGCGCCTCGTCTTTTGTGGTGTTGCTCATCGCTCCCTTACGGGCGCGCCTCGCCGCGGCTCAGAGGCCAGCGCGGTCGATGTCCTGGATGAGGATCGGAACGGTGCTGTCGCCTGAGGGCGCGGCGCCGATGAGGGTGAGGTCGGAGGCTTCGATATGGCTTGCAAACCATGTGGTCAGCGCGACGGGGTCGTCGGGGCCGGTGGTTGGGCCGTCGACGGCGTCGAGCACGATTTTGGACGGCGCCCAGACGCTGATCTGGCCGTTCTTCATGGCCCAGTCGAGTTCGGTGCGCGTGCCCACCACGACGCAGCGGTCGTCGCGGCCTGCCAGCACCCAGGCGTTTTGTTCCAGTGCCAAAAGATCGACCCGGCGTTGGGTCATCTTGTGGCCCGTCTGGGGGGCGTGGGTGACGGAGTGGCCGACGCAGAGGATGACGGGTTCTGCGCGGGCCTCCAACTGGTCAAGCCAGCCGTGCAGATTGGGGGAAGTGACGGCGGGGTTGGTGAGGAAGACCACATGGGGGTGAGGCGTGTCTGCCTGAGGGGCTTTGGCCGCGATATCGTCGACTGATCGGACAATTTCGACACCGAGCGCGCCCGGGCCGCGATCCAGCTTTTCGATGCGCACGAAGGTGCGGACGGCTTGAGGTTCCCAGAGGATGCGCTCGGCGACGCGGTCGGCGAGGGTTTCCAGCAGGTTGAGGCGTTCCTCGGAAAGCGCGGCCTCGATGGCCTCGGTCACTTTGTCGTAGCTGAGGATGCGGTCGACATCGTCGTCGATGACGTCTGTGAGGGGGCTGACTTCGACCACTACGTTGAAGCAGATGCGTTGGGTCGTGCCGCGCTCGGCCTGGAACGCGCCGATTTCGACCTCGACCGTGTGATCGCGCACGGAAATCCGATCAAGTGGGCCGTCAGGCGCGGTGGCCTGAGAGCGACCGGCGGGGTGTTCGAAGGCGAGGCGGATTTCGTTGGTCATGATCGGGCAGTCGTTGATGCAATTTCAGGCGGTGTATCATGGGCGGCTTGGGGGCGGCAAAGAAAAAGGCCCCCGAAATCGAGGGCCTTTTGAGATTTTTCCGCAAGCCTTAGTGGACGCGCTGCTTGTCCCAGTCTTCTTGCTTGGGCAGCTGCTCGAACGTGTGTTCGGGCGGCGGGGAGGGCAGGGTCCATTCCAGTGTGTCGGCGTATTCGTTCCAGGGGTTCGCCTCTGTGGATTTCGCACCGCGGAAGATCGAGTAGATGATGACCGCGAAGAAAAAGATGAAGGAGGCGAATGAGATGAACGCACCTACGGAGGACCACCAGTTCCAGAGGGCGAAGGCCTCCGGGTAGTCGATGTAGCGGCGCGGCATGCCCTGACGGCCCAGGAAGTGCTGGGGGAAGAAGGTCAGGTTGGCGCCGAGGAACATGGCCCAGAAGTGCAGCTTGCCGGCCCATTCGGGGTACATGCGGCCGGTCATCTTGGGAAAGTAGAAATAGACCCCGGCGAAGATGGCGAACACGGCCCCCAGCGACATCACGTAGTGGAAGTGGGCGACCACGTAGTAGGTGTCGTGGAACGCGCGGTCGAGGCCAGCGTTGGCGAGCTGAATGCCCGTCACACCGCCCAGCGTGAACAGGAAGATGAAGCCCACCGACCATAGCATCGGCGTTTTGAACTCAATGGAGCCGCCCCACATGGTG
>JBCCCZ010000198.1:0-4310 GCA_039033255.1 Pseudomonadota bacterium | reverse complement strand
TCTGTGAATCCAAAGATGTCGTGCAGGAGCGTGGCAGCGCTTTGCATCGTGGCCCTCAAGTAGCTTTGCGGTAGGGCACTATGGCCAGACCTGTAAGATTTTGTTCAATTGCTCGTTTGTATGAATCTCGCACACTAAGATTCAGTAAACAAGATCAGGTCCGGTCAGATTTTCAGGCAAAAGCCGAGATGTTGTTGATCAGGATGATCCGCAGCGCATAGACCGCGATCAGCGCCACAAGCGGGGCCAGGTCAATACCTGACATGGGCGGCAGAATGCGCCGAATGGGGCGATAAAGCGGCTCAAGCAATCGCGTCAGACCCTCCCAGATCTGGCTCACCAAGGGCTGGCGCAGATTGAGCACCTGAAACTGGATGAGCCAGCTCATGATCACCTGAATGATGATCAGAAACCAAACCACATCTAGGATAATCATCAGGATCTGAAAGAGCTACAGCATGGGCGGCATCCTTGGTGTTTGCGTTCCGAAAGACCTATGCGGGCAAACGCGGATGCGCAAGCTTTACGCGAGGTTTCGGTTGACGTGGGCCCATGTCAGGGTCACCTCACATTGATCACAACGCAAGGTCGCCGCCATGTATCCCGTCATTCGCATGCTCGCCCAATACATCCAGGTTCGTCGCATGCCGAAGCTTGGGCCGCTCGAGATCCATGTTTCCCATCACACCTGTCTGCCTTGGGACATCGATATCTTCATGGAGCTCAACAACGGTCGCACGCTGACGCTCTATGATCTGGGGCGCGTGCCGTTTGCTGTGCGCACGGGGCTTGATGTGCTGCTGCGAGACCGCAAATGGGGGCTGACGGTTGCTGGTGTCGCTGTGCGCTATCGCCGCCGCATCCGGATGTTTGAAAAGATCGAGATGAATTCGCGGCTGGTGTCCTGGGATGAGCGGTTTTTCTATATCGAGCAATCCATGTGGAAGACGAATGGCGAGTGTGCCAACCATGCGATGTTCCGGACGGCGGTGACGGATCGCAACGGGATCGTCTCGCCCCATCACATCGCGGAAGCCATGGGCGTGACGGATGGCGCCCCGCCTTTGCCGCCCTCTTTTGTGGCGTGGTCGAAGGCGGAAGATGCCCGGGTCTGGCCACCCGAACGCGCCTGATCGAGAGGTTTTGAAGCCGCAGCCTTGCCAGCATGCATGGGAACCTGTCTAGTCTGGTGACAGACACAGGGGGCCAGCATGGCAGCGCGCAAACGGATCTGGGGCTGGTTCTTTTTTGACTGGGCAAGTCAGCCCTATTCGACCCTGCTGATCACCTTCATTTTCGCCCCCTACATCAAGGAAATTATCGGCGACGGTGCGCAGGCGCAGGCGACCTGGGGGTTTACCGTGGGGGCAGCGGGCATTTGCATCGCGCTTATGGCGCCGATCCTTGGCGCGGTGGCGGATACCTATGGCAACCGGCTGCGCTGGATCTGGGTGTTTTCTCTTTTTTATGTCGTGGGTGCGGCGGGGCTCTGGATGGCGACGCCGGTGAACTATCCCCTCACTTTGGTGCTGATTTGCTTCGCGCTGGGGCTTGTGGGGATGGAGTTTGCGACGATCTTTACCAATTCCATGCTGCCGGATTTGGGCACGCGGCAAGAGATCGGGCGCATTTCCGGCAAGGGCTGGGCCTTTGGTTATACCGGCGGGTTGGTGGCGCTGGTGGTGATGCTGTTTTTCTTTGCCGAAAGCGCGGCGACGGGGAAGACCCTGTTGGGAATTGATCCGATCCTTGGCCTTGATGCCAGCGCACGAGAAGGCACGCGGTTCGTCGGGCCGTTCACCGCGATCTGGTTCGTGGTTTTCATTGTGCCGTTCTTCCTTTGGGTGCGCGATCCGAAGCTTGCCACCCCGCCGCCCGGCGCGTTGAAGGCGGCAATTCAGGGCCTCGGCCAGACGATTAAACGCCTACCGCAGACGCCGTCGCTTTTTGCCTACCTTGGCTCCTCGATGTTTTATCGGGATGCACTCAATGGCATGTATTTCTTCGGCGGGATTTATGCGGCGGGGGTGCTGGAATGGTCGATCATCGACACGGGCATTTTTGGCATTCTGGCCATACTTTCGGGTGCAATCGCGGCGTGGTTTGGGGGATATGCTGATGACCGATTTGGACCCAAACCCGTGATCCGTGTCTCGATCCTTGCGCTGACGGCCGTGGCGATCAGTGTGGTCTTTGTCAGCCGGGATGCCGTGTTTGGCGTGGCCGTTGATGCCGAGTCCCGCCTTCCCGACATCACCTTTTACGTGCTGGGCGCCATCATCGGTGCAGCCGGGGGCGTTATTCAGGCGGCAAGCCGATCCATGATGGTACGGCAGGCGAATGAAGGCCGGATGGCCGAGGCGTTCGGCCTTTATGCGCTGGCGGGCAAGGCCACCAGCTTCATCGCGCCGCTGTCCGTGGGCATCGTCACTAGTGTCAGCGGAAGCCAGCAGATGGGTGTGACCCCATTGATAGTTCTTTTCCTGATTGGCCTCGTGCTGTTACGCTGGGTCAAGACAGAAGGGGATGCATGACCATGATGCGCAGGCTGACACGCGCGGCGATGGTGGTTCTGCTGGCCGGGTGCGGTGGAGCAGGGCCCACGACTGTGTCTGCCCCTGCAGTGCCGGTTGTGTCCGCGCAAAGCGTGCCTGCGTCCATGCGGGGCGTGCCTGCCAAGCAGCTGTTTGGTGCGAAGCCCGGGGCCTCGGCGCAGGCGCCTGCGCCACTTGGGTCCTATTCCAAAGGATGCATGGCGGGCGGGATGCAACTGGCCGAAACCGGGCCCACGTGGCAGGCGATGCGGCTATCGCGCAATCGAAACTGGGGGCATCCGGAGGTCATTGATTTCATTCAGAAGCTGTCTCAGGTCGCGGCACGCCAGCCCGGGTGGGAAGGGCTTTACGTCGGCGATATCAGCCAGCCGCGCGGGGGGCCGATGCTGACCGGGCATCGCAGCCATCAGATCGGGCTCGACGTGGACATCTGGATGCTGCCGCCCAAGCGATTGAATCTGAGCCGTGCTGAGCGGGAAAGCCTGTCCTCTATTTCGCTGCGCCGTCAGAACGGGGCCTTCACCAACCAGAACTACACGCGCCAGCATCATGCGATCATCAAGGCCGCGGCGCAGGACCCTCGCACGGCGCGCATTTTCGTCTTCCCGGGCGCAAAGGTGCGGATGTGCAAGGAAGAGACCGGCGACAGATCCTGGCTGCGCAAAGTGCGGCCATGGTATGGCCACCACTATCATTTCCATGTGCGCCTGACCTGTCCTCGTGGCGAAACGGCGTGCGTCAATCAGGACCCGCCGCCCGAAGGGGATGGCTGCGCCGATGCGCAGGAATGGGTGAATAACATCATCAACCCGCCGCCCCCAAGACCGCCGGACCCAAACGCCCCGCCGCCGCCCAAACCGCGCGGAGAGATCACCCTGACCGATCTGCCGGCGCAGTGTCTGACGGTGCTGCAATCGCAGTGACGGTTGTTTAGGGCTTTCCTGTCTCGGCCAAACCGATTACACGCGCGCCAACCCCAATTATCGGTGACAGACATGCAAAAAGCCCATCTGATCGGCATTCTGGCCATGGCGGCCATCGTCGTGGCGTCCAACATTCTGGTGCAGTTCCTTTATGGTCAATGGCTGACCTGGGGGGCGTTCACCTATCCGCTGGCGTTTCTTGTCACCGACATCATGAACCGCGTCTACGGTCGCGAAGCCGCGCGCCGCGTGGTGCTGGCCGGTTTCGGTGTTGGCCTTGTCTGTTCTTTCATCGGCACGCAGATCATCGGCGAGTTTGGCCCGCTTGTGACCCTGCGCATCGCCATCGGGTCCGGCCTCGCCTTCCTGACCGCGCAGTTGTTGGACATTGCGATTTTCAATCGGTTGCGGGAGGGCAATTGGTGGAAGGCGCCGGTGGTGTCGTCTGTGATCGGGAGCAGCGTGGATACGGCACTTTTCTTTACGATCGCTTTCTCGGGCGCGCTGACGTTTCTGGAGCCCGGCAATGATGTGAGCTGGGCAGGGGAGATCCTGCCGGTGCTGGGTATGGGCCCCGAGGCGCCCCTGTGGGTGTCGCTCGCGGTGGCGGACTGGATGGTGAAGATGGTGCTGGCTTTGCTCGCTTTGGTGCCATTCCGCATCATCGTGGGGTCACTTACTGCGAAAACCACATGATTTTGTTTTGACAAACGCAAAAACTGTGCCAACCTCTGGATAACGTTAACAACTGAAAGGAGGTGGTCCAGTGTCTATAGAGGTATTGGAGAGAGGTGTCGGAACAGTCAGGGAGGGCCTTGTCTAGGGCAGACCC
>JBCCCZ010000197.1:0-4414 GCA_039033255.1 Pseudomonadota bacterium | reverse complement strand
GATTTCAATCATAATTCACTTAGTCGTGCGTGTCTGTCGCGGCGCGAATATGCCGCTGAATGTCTTGCATGGGGCTTTGACCGGGTGCTAGAGGGGCCCCTGAACGGGGAAACTGATCGAAAGGGGCCCACCTTATGGCTGATTATCCGAGCCATTTTGACCGTGAGGACCTGCTGAAATGCGCGCGCGGTGAACTTTTTGGCCCCGGGAACGCGCAACTTCCCGAACCCCCAATGCTGATGATGGATCGCATTACTGAAATTTCAGGCGATGGGGGCCCGCATGGCAAAGGCCATGTGGTGGCAGAATTTGACATAAAACCAGACCTTTGGTTCTTCGAATGCCATTTTCCCGGCAATCCGATCATGCCGGGCTGTCTCGGCCTTGACGGGCTTTGGCAACTGACGGGCTTCAACCTCGGCTGGCGCGGCTGGACAGGGCGCGGCTATGCTCTGGGTGTGGGCGAGGTGAAATTGACCGGTATGGTGCGGCCGGATCGCAAGTTGCTGACCTATTTCGTTGATTTCACCAAAGCCGTGCAGACGCGTCGCCTGACCATGGGTGTGGCCGATGGCCGGGTTGAGGCCGATGGTGAGGTGATCTATCAAGTCAAAGATATGAAAGTTGCGCTGTCGGAAAGCTGACAGGTCGCATAGCTTCATGTCATCTTGACGAGAGGAGTGCCAAGATGCGCAGGGTCGTTGTCACCGGTCTGGGGATCATCTCTAGCATCGGAAACAATGCAGATGAGGTGACCGCGTCGCTGAAGGCGGGCCGGTCGGGCATCACAGCCAATGAAGACATGGCCGAGCATGGGTTCCGCAGCCAGATTGCGGGCGCGCCCAATGTCAATCTGACCGAGGCCATCGACAAACGCACGCTGCGATTCATGGGGCCGGGGGCGGGCTATGCCTATCTGGCGATGGAACAGGCAATTGCGGATGCGGGCCTTAGCGAGGCGGAGGTGTCGGACCCGCGCACCGGGCTTGTGGCAGGCTCGGGTGGGCCGTCTACATCGGCCATGTTGGCCGCGCATCAGACGGTGCTGAAGACCGGCGCGACCAAGCGGATCGGGCCATTTGCCGTGCCCAAAACCATGTGTTCGACAATTTCAGCGAACCTGAGTACGGCGTTCAAAATCAAGGGCATCAATTATTCTATCACCTCGGCCTGTTCTACGTCCCTGCATTGCATCGGCAACGCTGCGGAACAGATCATGATGGGAAAACAGGACGTTATGTTCGCAGGCGGCGGGGAAGAGCTGGACTGGACGCTCTCTTGCCTCTTTGACGCGATGGGTGCCATGTCGTCGAAATTCAATGACACGCCGGAGAGAGCATCGCGTGCCTTCGACGTGAATCGCGACGGGTTCGTGATTTCCGGCGGCGGCGGGATTGTCGTGTTGGAAGATCTGGACCGCGCCAGATCGCGCGGGGCCAAAATCTACGCCGAAATCACCGGCTATGCGGCAACGTCGGATGGCCACGACATGGTGGCCCCGTCGGGCGAAGGCGGCGAACGTGCAATGCGCCTCGCCCTGGGCCAACTCGGCAACGAACGCCAGGTTGGCTACATCAATGCACATGGTACGTCGACACCTGTGGGCGACGTGGGCGAAGTGGAGGCGGTGCGGCGTATTTTTGGTGAAGGCCATGTGCCACCGATCAGTTCCACGAAATCCATGACCGGCCACGCGCAAGGCGCGGCGGGCGCGTTGGAGGCGATTTTCTGTCTTCTGGCGCTTGATGGCGATTTCATCATTCCCTCCATCAACGTCGAGACCCTCGACCCCGGTATCAACCCAGATGAGGTGGCGACCGCCCTGAAAGAGAACGCGGGGCTCGAAACGGTGATGACGAACTCCTTTGGCTTCGGCGGGACGAACGGATCCATGCTGATGAGCAAACTGACTGGGTGACAACTTCATGAACAAATCAATGACGGGTATGCGCGGCCTCATCATGGGGGTGGCCAATGACCGCTCCATCGCGTGGGGCATTGCGAAGGCGATGCATGAGGCGGGCGCGGAACTGGCTTTTTCCTATCAAGGCGACGCGTTTGGCAAGCGGGTGGAACCGCTGGCGGGATCGGTGGGATCCCGGTTGCTCTTGGATATGGATGTGACCAATGAGGCCTCGGTTGAGAAGGGCTTTAATGAGCTCAAACAGAGCTGGCCGACGATTGATTTCGTGGTCCATGCCATCGCCTATTCCGACAAGGCGGAACTGACGGGGCGGTTTCTGAATACCTCGCGGCAGAACTTTAAAAACTCAATGGATATAAGCTGTTACAGCTTTATTGAGGTGGCGCGGCGGGCCTATCCGATGATGAAAGACAATGGTGGGACGTTGCTGACACTGACCTATCAGGGATCCAGCCGCGTGGCCCCCAATTACAATGTGGTGGGCGTGGCGAAGGCCGCGCTTGAGGCGACGACACGCTATCTGGCAAATGATCTGGGGCCCGACAGGATCCGGGTGAACGCCATCTCTCCCGGTCCTATGAAAACGTTGGCCGGGGCGGCTATTGGTGGGGCGCGCAAAACCTTCCGCCATACGGAAGAAAACGCGCCCTTGCGGTCCAACGCGACGCTGGAGGCGGTGGGCGGCACGGCTGTCTACCTCGCCTCAAACGCAGGCGCCTACACCACGGGTGAAATTGTCCGGGTCGACGGTGGCTTCCATGTTCTGGGCATGCCGCAGGCGGAACATCTTTGACATAAATTTGCCATGGGTTCTTCGCGTTCGCGCCGTTTTGGTATGCGACGAGGGATTATGGATATTTTGAACGAAAGCAAGTTTCAGGCGCGCCAAACCGCCTATTGCACCCGGGCTGACACAGCGCAGCGTTGGGCGCGCAGGCTGCTTTGGCTCACCTTTGCGATCGGTCTCTTCGCCGTTTGGCAGCACCGCGACCTGGCGCCGCCGGTACATGATGGCATGTTCCTGGTGGCAAACGTGGCCACGGATATCTGGGGCGGGGCGCATGAAACGCGCGGTGTTGTTCAGGGCGTTCTGAGCCGAGGATCCGACAATGGCGGGTCTCAGGAGTTCAATGCCATCACGCGGTGGTTGCTGGACAATCGGTGATGTCAGCGATTGGGTCGAGAGCGGTTTTGCCGCGATCTCCTAGAAAAGTCGTATTGCTAAAACCACTGCCCCGGTTCCATCAGTCCAAGATCCAACAACTGCCTCGAATGCCATTCGAACGGCGCGGTGTTATGCCAGCAGAAATTGTGGATATCAAAGGTCGAACCCGGATTTGTTTTCAACGCCTTGGCCGTTCGAAACGACATGACGGCAGCGGTCAGATTGTTGTGCCACGGGCAGGCATAGGTGTTGTATTCCTCATCCGAGAATGTGTGATTGTCGCGCAGCATCAGTTCAGGTTTGGCGCGGAACAAAGAGATGCGGTCGATCTTGCGCTTGTCCTGCGGCACATGTTCCTCATACCGCCAGCGCAGTCCGCCGAAGAAATCCAGCTGCCGTTCTTTTGGATCGCCACTGTCGGGCCGCTTCATCCGCGCCAGCGCGTAGTACCCGGATCGATCCAGATGCGCATCCTCTAGCGACACGCCGTTGTGATATTGCCCCAAGTCTTTGGCATACATATCAATGACATAGGTCAGCATTGCATCGCGCCGTTCCTCGGCGTGGAACGTCAGTAATTCGCCGACGCTGCGGGTTTCGCAATAGGGGTAGAACAGGTATTCGGCGTTGAAACAGTAGTAAAGCCATATGCCCGGCACTGCCTCGATCGCGCGATTCACGACGCGGACATAACTGTCCCCCCGGGCCACATCGAAATGCACGCGGTGTACCCGGTCTGCCACGTCCGGAGCAAGCTCAAACCCCTCGGGCATAAACGCCAGAACCTGTTTGAATTTCAGCTCCAGATGGTGGCGCAGGGTGCTGTCGACCTCGACCTCATCTTCCACAAAGATCAGCGCGATGGGGCCTTTGGCCAACACAGCCGGGCCACTGGACAAAAGCGCGTCGAAAGAAGTGAAATTCATCGTGGTTCAGGGTGTTTAGGGCACTGCTGCGGTTCAAAATCGGGCATTTTGTCTTTCATTGCAAGTCACGGGTGGGATGATGTAGGCAAACGATCTATGTTTCGTAAAAATTGACGCGGCCAAAACAGGGACACCGATGTCTGAGCTGAAGCCAGAGCCGAAAAAGCTATTCATCAAGACCTACGGCTGTCAGATGAATGTCTATGACAGCGAACGCATGGCGGAGGCCATGGGCGGTGTGGGCTATGTGGAAACCAAAAGCCCCGACGACGCGGATATGATCCTGCTGAACACGTGTCACATTCGCGAAAAGGCGGCGGAGAAAGTCTATTCTGAACTCGGGCGCTTTCGGAAGCTGAAGGATGAAAAACCCGATCTCAAAATCGGCGTGGCGGGCTG
>JBCCCZ010000196.1:0-4426 GCA_039033255.1 Pseudomonadota bacterium | reverse complement strand
GATGCAAATGACCCCGAAACGCTGAACCTGCCCGGCGCGCCGGACCCGTCCGCCTGGGGGCTGCACGGATCGGTCCACCGTCGTTGCCCGCATCATCGGTGCCTGATGCACGTCCATTCGATCTTTGCCACGGCGCTGGCATCACTCGCCGACAGCAACATCCCCCCAATCGACCAGAACACGGCGACCTTCTTCAACCGCTACGTAATTGATGACGGCTTCGGCGGATTGGCCTTTGAGGATGAAGGCGAACGCTGTGCCACGATGCTGGGAGACCCGAAAAAGAAGGTCATGATCATGGGCAATCACGGCGTGCTGGTGATGGGCGACAGCGTGGCGAAGACCTTCAACCGTCTCTACTATTTCGAGCGCGCCTGCGAGACCTATATCCGCGCGCTGCAGACCGGCGCCAAGATGCGTGTGCTGTCTGATGAAATCGCCGAGAAGACCGCGCAAGAGATCGAGGACTACCCCGGCCTCGCGCAGAACCACCTGGCGGAATTGAAACTGATCCTCGATGAGGAAGGCGCGGATTACGCATCATGAGTGATGCAAGTTTCGATGAGGCGTTGACCGACCCCGAAGACGCCAAGTGGCACCACCGCCCCGCTGGGCGCGTGCCTCTGAACCCGCTCTTTCAATGGCCGCCAAGGCCCTCTGCCATCTGGCGATGGTACAAAAGCGCGTGGTTGCAGATCACCTCCGTCTCCATCGCATTTGCCATCGCGGTGATCGCCTATGCGTGGTTCCTGCCGCCTTTGGAAGAAATGGTCACGTTTCAGTTCGGCTGGATGTTTACCATCTGGTTGCTGAACATGGTGCCGCAAACGGTGATCGCCTCGACCCTGCATTGGTGGCTCTACATCCACAAAGGCCAAGGGATGGAGACAAAATTCGAAGCCCGCGATCAGGCCCGTGACAACAAGCTTTTCACCTTCAACAACCAGGTCTGGGACAATATCTGGTGGACGCTAGGCAGCGCCTTGACGGTGGCGACGGTCTATCAATGGGGCGTCTTCTGGGCGATGGCCAATGGCTATGTACCCACGGTCACATGGGCGGCATCGCAACTGTGGTTCCTGGCCTGGATGGCGGTGATCCCGATGTGGAGCGGGCTGCATTTCTACTGGGTGCACCGGTTGGCGCATCACCCCAAGCTCTACCGCCATGTGCACGCCGTCCACCACCGCAACATCAATGTGGGGCCGTGGTCGGGCATCTCGAACCACTGGTATGAAAACATGCTCTACTTCACGACGTATTTCATCCATCTGGTGGTGCCGTCCCACCCGCTGCACGTGATGTTTCACATCTATTTCCAGCAGACGACACCGATCTTTTCCCACGCAGGGTTCGAACGGATCATCCCCAATGAAGGGCAATCGGCCAAGGCCGGCGATTTCTTCCACCAGCTGCATCACCGGTATTTCGAATGCAACTACGGCACGTCAGAGATCCCTTTTGACCGATGGTTTGGCACCTACCACGATGGCACGGCCACCGGTTCTAAAGAGGCACGGGTGCGCAAGAAAGAGATGTATCGGGCGAAGACGGGAAAGTAAGTGGGGCCAGCCCCGTCGCGCAAGCGCGACTCCCCTGAGTATTTTTGGAAAGATGAAACAGGGGGCCTGTCCGTTTTTCATCTTGCAGGAAATACTCCCGCCGGAGGCACATGGTCTTACGCTGTCGGGTCGAGCAAAACCTTCGGCGCGGCAACCGAACCAGACCGAATATCCGCAAACGCCCCCGCGCCATCCTCCAATGCGCGTGTTTCGGTCCAATCGAGCGGGCCGAGGCGGCCGTCGAAAATGGCCTCAGCCGTGGCGCGGAAGTCTTCCGCCGTATAGGTGTAAGTGCCGATAAAGGTGATCTCTTGCAGGGTCATCCGGCGGATATCGAGCCCGCCCGTGCTTTGACCCAACCCGATATGCATGATCACGCCGCCAGGTTTGACATGGGTCGAGGCAGTGGCGCGGGTAGCTTCAAAGCCCACGCCGTCGATCACCAGATCGAAAAGGCCGGCTTGGTCGAGGTCGGGCAGGTCGATCAGCGGAAAATCCGCACTGGCGGCAATAGCCGCGCGGCGGGCGGCGTTGGGTTCCAGAAGGGTCACATCCGCAATGCCTTGGGCGATCAGGCTCAGCGCCGCGCCAAGGCCGATGGCGCCGCCCCCGATTACCAGCGCGCGACAGGTCTCACCACCATCAAACAGCGCGCGTTTGGCCAGCCGCACCGCGTGCCAGCCACAAGCAATGGGTTCGGCCAGAGCTGCATGGTCCACCGACGCATGTGCGGGAATGGTCACGAGATTTGCCTCTGGCATGGTGAGGTATTGCGCAAAGGCGCCCTCTCGCGGGGGCATGGAAATGATCTGACGATCGGGACACAGGTTGTCGCGGCCTTCCTGGCAGGCCCAGCTGTCAGCGTTGGTCACCAGCGGATTGACCGTGACGCGTTCGCCCTCTCGCGGGCCACCCACGATCACGCCTGCCGCCTCATGGCCCAAGATTAAGGGCGCGGGGCGGCGATCATCATGGCCCAGATAGGCGTGCATGTCAGACCCACAGATGCCCACCCGTTCAATGCGAACAAGCTGCTCACCCGGGCCGGGGGCCGGGTCCGCCACCTCACCGAATTGGAGCGTTTCGGGGCCGGTATAGACGAGCGCTTTCATTTGGCTGTGTACCCTCCGTCCACCATGAGGATTTGGCCTGTCACATAACGGGACGCGTCAGAGCAAAAGAACAGAACGGGCCCATCAAGGTCATCCATTTCACCATTGCGCCCGATGCAGGTTTGGGCCGCATTGCGCGCCGCGCGGTCAGGATCGTCGAAGACCGGGCCGGTCAGTTCCGTCTTGAAGAAGCCCGGACCGATGGCGTTGGCAGTAATCCCGTGAGGCGACCAGGCTTCCGCCATCGCGCGGGTCAGCTGCGCGATGCCGCCTTTTGAAGCGCCATACGCCAGTCCGCCGGGAAAGGCGCGCGTGGTTTGCAGGGACGCGAAATTGAGGATGCGGCCCCACCCTTTGGCCTTCATCGCGGGGGCCAGTTCCTGCGCCAGAAAAAACGGCGCGGCAAGGTTGAGGTTCATCGTGGTGGTCCAGCCATCCAGCGTCACGTCATCGGCGGCCTCGCGGGTGTTGATCCCCGCCGCTGTCACCAGAATATCAGGCGCGCCAAACGGGTCGGAGACATGGCATCCAAGATCCTTCATAGCGTCCAGATCGGCCACATCGGCAGCGACGGTGGCGACGCAGCCATCTGCGGCGTCCGCCCAGTCTTGCAACACCTCTGCCCGGCGCGCGACCCCCACGACCTTGGCCCCTGACCCCAGCAAGATATCCGCCGCCCGACGCCCAAGGCCGGAACTGGCCCCGGTGACGCAGGCCACGCGGCCTGTCAGATCGAAAAGACCAGACACCGCCAAGCCTTACTGTTCACCCGTCAGGTCAAATTCTTCATCGGGGAAGTATTTCTTCAAACGGATATCGGCAGTCCGGGCGTGGCCCTCCATCCCCTCCAAGCGCGAGATGCGAGCGGTGGCTTCGGCGACGGGTTTGGCGCCTTCACGGGTGGCGCGCTGCCAGGTGACGATCTTCATGTATTTGTGCACGCTGAGGCCGCCGGTGTAGTTGGCCGCACCCGATGTGGGCAGGACATGGTTGGTGCCAGATGCCTTGTCTCCGAAGGCCACGGTCGTTTCCTCGCCCAAGAAAAGCGACCCGTAGCAGGACAGCCGGTCAAGCCACCAATCCAGATCGGCGGCCTGCACGGTCAGGTGCTCGGGTGCATATTCATCTGATGTCGCCACCATCTCCTCGCGGTCGGCGCAGAGGATCACCTCTGCATAATCGCGCCACGCGGCAGTGGCGTTTTCGCGATTCACCTCGGGCAGGTCGTCAATCAGACCCGGCACGAGGCGCATCACCTCCTGCGCCAGCGCGCGATCATCTGTCACCAGCCAGACGGGCGAGTTGTAGCCGTGCTCCGCCTGCCCGACAAGATCGACGGCCACCACCATCGGATCGGCGGTTTTATCAGCAAGGATCAGGCTGTCGGTGGGACCTGCGATCATGTCGATGCCTACGCGGCCAAAGAGCATGCGCTTGGCCTCCGCCACGAACTGGTTACCGGGACCGACAAGGATATTGGCCTTGGGCAAACCGAAAAGCCCGAATGTCATGGCCGCCACGCCCTGCACCCCACCCATGGCAAGTATTGTATCGGCACCGCAAAGATCAGCTGCATAGACAATCGCAGGTGCGATGCCTTCGCCGGCGCGCGGCGGGGAACAGGCGACGATGTGCTTGCAGCCCGCGACCTTGGCCGTGGTCACGGTCATGATGGCCGACGCGATATGACTGTACCGCCCGCCCGGCACATAGCAGCCCGCGCCATGCACCGGCATGGATTTCTGACCGGCG
>JBCCCZ010000195.1:0-4465 GCA_039033255.1 Pseudomonadota bacterium | reverse complement strand
CGGTTTGCCCGGTTGGCGGGCATCTCTGACTTGGGTTGGTCGATACCGAAACCCAACGTCGGTATCGTGTCGGTATAACGTCGGTATTGCGTCGGTGCGGCGCGGGAATTGAAGAAAGGCCTGTTGGGATGCGACTGAAAGACAAAACCGCGATTGTGACCGGCGGGGCCAGTGGCTTTGGCGAGGGCATTGTGCGGCGCTTCGCCGAAGAAGGCGCGCGGGTGATGGTGGCGGATATCAATGCCGATGCTGCCCGGGATGTGGCGGCGGAGCATGGGGGTGTAGCCTGCACTGTCGATGTGTCGGAGCGGGCGAGTGTGGACGCGATGGCGGAGCTTGCCATGGCTGAGTTTGGGCATCTGGATATTCTGGTGAACAACGCGGGCGTCACGCATTTGCCGCAGGCGCTGGAGGATGTGACAGAGGAGGATTTTGACCGGGTTTTCGCGGTGAATTGCAAATCCGTTTACCTGGCCGCGCAGGCGTTTATCCCTGCGATGAAGACGCGCGGGGCGGGGGCGATTTTGAATGTGGCCTCGACCGCTGGGGTGAGTCCGAGGCCACGGCTCAATTGGTACAACGCCTCCAAAGGTTGGATGATCACGGCGACGCGAACGCTGGCGGTCGAATTGGCGCCTGCGGGCGTGCGGGTGAATGCGATCAATCCGGTGGCGGGGGAGACGCCGCTGTTGAAATCTTTCATGGGCGAGGACACTCCGCAGATGCGGGAGAAGTTCCTGTCGACCATTCCGTTGGGGCGGTTTTCGACGCCGGAGGATATGGGGCATGCGGCCGTCTACCTGTGCAGCGATGAGGCGAGCATGGTGACGGGTGTGTGCATGGAGGTGGATGGGGGGCGCTGTATCTGACGCGCTGTAGTACCCCGGCGAGGCGCGCCCGTAAGGGAGCGAAGAGCGGAGTACCTCAGCCGTTTTCGCGGAGGATCGCACCGGCCAGGTAGAGGGAACCGCAGATGAGGATGCGGGCTTCGGGGTCGTTTGCGACGATGGCTTTGACGGCGGTGGTGGCGTCGGGGGCGATGTCGGCCTCCATGCCGCAGTCCTTGGCGATTTTCGCGGTGGCCTCAGATGGCAAGGTGTTCACTTCGCCGGGGATTGAGAGTGCGGTCAGGCTGGCGGCATGGCTGGCCAAAGGGGCCATGTAGCCTGCCACGTCCTTCGTGTTCATCATCCCACAAACCAGATGCGTGGGGCGGTCTCGCAATGTCGACAGGTACGCGCCGAGCGCCTGACCCGCTGCCGGGTTGTGCCCGCCGTCGAGCCAGAGCTCTGCCGCGCCTGCGGCCTCGACAAGTGGTCCGGATTTGAGACGCTGCATGCGGGCGGGCCAGAGGGCCTTGGTGACAGCGGCCTCCAGCCCTGCGTCCGATACGCCGAGATGGCGAAGGCCTGCGAGGGCGGCGCCTGCGTTTTGCACCTGATGCGCGCCCAAAAGGTTTGGCATGGGCAGATCGCGCAGGCCGGTTTCGTCCTGGAACACCAGTCGCCCTCGTTCGGTGTGCACATGCCAGTGCTGGCCATGGGCGAGCAGTGGCGCGCCGACCTTCGCGGCTTGCGCGTCAATCACGTCCTGCGCGTCGTCGGCTTGAGGGCTGACCACGCAAGGCACGCCGCGCTTGAGGATACCTGCTTTCTCGAAGGCGATTTTGCCGAGCGTGTCACCGAGGAACCCTTCGTGGTCCATGGAGACGGGCGTGATTACGGTGAGGGCGGGTTTTGCGATGACATTGGTGGCATCCAGCCGTCCGCCGAGGCCGACCTCGAGCAGGGTGTAGTCTGCCTGCACCCGCGACATGGCCAGAAGGCCGGCGCAGGTGGTGATCTCGAAATAGGTGATCGGCGCGCCATAGTTGGCGGCATAGCATTCGTCGAGGACGGCGGTCAGGTCGTCTTCGGAAATGAGCGATCCGGCGAGGTAGATGCGTTCATGAAAGCGCGCCAGATGGGGGGAGGTGTAGGCGTGGACCTTTTGGCCCGCGCCCTCCAACCCCGCGCGGATCATGGCAAGGGTGGAGCCTTTGCCGTTGGTGCCCGCGATGTGGATTACAGGGGGCAGTTTGTCTTGGGGATTGCCGAGGCGATCCAGCAGGTGCCAGACACGATCCAGCGTCAGGTCGATGATCTTGGGGTGAAGCGACATCATCCGGTCGAGGATGGCGTCGGAGGTGGTGGTGGTCATTTCACGGCGGGCTCGTCGGCGTCTTCCTCCGCCGCCGGCTCATCAGTCCTGTCGGACTGCCTCGCCTCTTCGGGTTCGGGTTTGGGCAGATCGCCCATGATCGCGGGCGGCAGGCCCAGCAGCATGCGGGTGATGGTGATCAGTTCCTCGCGCATTTCCGTGCGGGGGGTCACGCGGTCGAGCATGCCGTGATCGAGCAGGTATTCGGCGCGCTGGAAACCTTCGGGCAGCTTTTCGCGGATGGTTTGTTCGATCACGCGGGGGCCAGCGAAGCAAATGAGGGCATTGGGTTCAGCGATGTGGACATCGCCCAGCATGGCATAGGACGCGGTGACGCCGCCGGTTGTAGGGTGGGTCAGCACGACGATGTAGGGCAGGCCCGCTTCGCGCAGCATTTGCACGGCGACGGTGGTCCGCGGCATTTGCATCAGCGACAGGATGCCTTCCTGCATGCGCGCGCCCCCGGCGGCAGAGAACAGGACAAGCGGGCGGTGCAGTTTCACCGCTTCCTCGGCGGCGGCGATGATAGCGTTGCCCACATACATGCCCATGGACCCGCCCATGAAAGAAAAATCCTGTGCTGCGGCAATGATCGGCGTGCGGCCGATTTCGCCGCGGGCGACCAGCATGGCCTCGGATTCGCCGGTGCCTTTCTGGGCGGCCTTCATCCGGTCGGGGTATTTTTTCTGATCTTTGAACCCGAGCGGGTCGGCGACGGGGTGCGGCACGTCCACTTCGGTGAACACGCCCCCATCAAACAGCCGGTCAAACCGCTGGCGCGGGGTAATTGCCAGATGATGCCCGCAATTGGTGCAGACATAGTGATTGTCAGAGAGTTCGCGGTGGAACAGCATTGTCCCGCAGGCTTCGCATTTCACCCACAGGTTTTCCGGCACTTCCCGTCGCGAAAAGATCGAGTTGATGCGCGGGCGCACGTAATTGGTGATCCAGTTCATGCGGGCAAGCGTCCCCTTTGCCTAAAGTCATCTGGACATAATCCGGCGTGTTATGATTTGCAATCAAACCCGTAGGGCGAGGCGGCAGGCAAGCCATGCGCAGAGTGTCATCATCAGCTCCAGTGGCAGGAGCGTGCCGGCAAGGCCGGGGGCGTCGAGAGCGAGGGGGAAGGTGTAGAGAGCTGTGCCGTCGAATTCGCCTTGTGGTGCGGCAAAGAGGATGGCGAAGACGTTGTTGACGAAATGTAGCGCGATGGCGGCCCCCAAAGTGCCGCTGCGCGCGGTCAGATCGGCGACCGCCATGCCGAACAGGCCGGACCAGAGCACCAGCATCCACGCGTTTTCGCCAGCAATATCAGGGCTGTAATGCAGAAGGCCGAAGAGGGCGGAGGGGATGCCCATCCAGATCACTGGGTGGCGGAATTTGGCGGCGAGCTGGCTTTGGAGATAGCCGCGAAATGCCAGTTCTTCGGCGCTGATCTGGATCATGACAAGCGGCAGAGCGAGGGGGAGGAAAAAGAGCCATTGGCCAAGCGCCAGATGGCGTTCCAGTTGGAACCCGTCGGGCATCGGCATGATCCAGAAGAACAGGTAGAGCGGCACGAGGTATTTGGCGCAAAGCAGGAAATCCCCCAGAGCGCGGTCGCGCCGCCCGATAAGCGTGCGTAGTTGGCGACGATGGAGCGTGCGCAGGACCATGCTGAGTGCCACGATCATGAAGGTGAATTGGAACAGCGTGAAGAAAACGTAGCCGCCGCTGTCTTCTTCAAAAAGCTGCTCCACGGTGCCCGTCCCGAGGATGGAGGGTAGCGTGTTCACGAACAGGATCAGGATCGACAGATAGATCGCCACCGCCAACCCGGCCCCCAGGATCAGCCGCACCGGGTTTGCCGATTTGCGCGCCGGACGGATCAGGCTGTCATGGGGGTCATAGGACATGGGCCCACTTAGCTTTGGATTGACCTGAGGCGCAATGCGATAGACGCTGCTGGCCCAAAGACTGGGCTGGGGGAAAAAATGGACGACTATTACGATCTGGGGGGCTTTACCTATCCGGTGACCACCAACAGCGCCGAGGCGCAGACATGGTTTGATCGCGGGCTTCTGTGGACCTTCGGGTTCAACCATGACGAGGCCATCAGCTGTTTTGAGCGCGCCCTTGAGGCCGATCCCACCTGCGCAATGGCCCACTGGGGGCGGGCCTATGCGGCGGGGCCAAATTACAACATGATGTGGGAACATTTTGACGATCGCGGCCGCGCCAAGGCGTTGGCCAAGGCGTTTGCGTCAGCCCGCGACGGGGCGGCTTT
>JBCCCZ010000194.1:0-4468 GCA_039033255.1 Pseudomonadota bacterium | reverse complement strand
GGCCGCAGCCAGGCCTGCCCGAAAAGGCCATTGTCAAACACCGTTTGCGGCAGAATGCCCGACGGCCCGAAACTGGGCAGGAAAAGGCAATAGAGCCAGACAGCAAAGCCCACGCCCAAGCCTGCCAGCGCGCCGGATCGCGTGGCGCCGCGCCAGAAAAGCCCGCCCATGAGCGCGGGGAGGAACTGCGCCGCACCGACAAAGGAAATGAGGCCGATGGCGGCAAGCGCGCTGCCCCCGCCCGACAGGCGCAGATAGAGATAGCCCAGAAACAGGATCACCGCGATGGAGAGCCGCCGCGCGATCAGCGCAACAGACCGAAGATCGCCCGAAATCACCGCCGACCCGCCGGTGGAGCGCAGCCAGATGGGCATCACGATATGGTTCGACACCATAGTCGAGAGCGCAATCGCGGCCACGATCACCATGGATGTGGCCGAACTGAACCCGCCAAGGAAGGACAGGATCGCAAGCCCCTCGCGCCCTTCCATCAGCGGCAGGGTCAGGACGAAAAGATCCGGATTGGCCTCTGCGGGCAGCATCTCAAGCCCCACGACCGCGATGGGCACGACGAAGAGGCTCATGAACATCAGGTACAAAGGAAAGGCCCAGGACGCGACGCGCAGGTGATCTTCGTGCTCGCTTTCCACGACCATGACCTGAAACATCCGTGGCAAACAGATGAACGCTGCCGCCGACAAAAGCGTCAGTCCCACCCACCGGCTGCCCGGCACGTCCCAGGCGGAAATCGGCGAGGCCTCAATCCGCGCCAGCGTATCAGTGACGCCGCCCGACAGGCCCCAGACCACAAACACGCCCACCGCCAGAAGCGCGACCAGCTTCACCACCGCCTCAATGGCGATGGCCATGACCACGCCGTGGTGGCGTTCATTGGCATCCACGTTGCGCGTGCCGAAAAGGATGGTGAAAACCGCAAGACCAGCCGCCACCCAAAGGGCCGTCGATTGCTGGCCGGGTCGGGCCTCCGGGGTGATGAAATCGCTTGCAGCGACCGTGCTGAACGACAGCGTCACCGATTGCAATTGCAGCGCGATATAGGGCGCCAGCACGATCACTGCGATGACGGTGACGAAAACGGCGAGCGTGTTGGATTTGCCAAAGCGCGACGAAATGAGGTCGGCAATCGAGGTGATGCGCTGACTGCGGCCCACACGCACCATTTTGCGCAGCGTCCACCACCAGCCGATCATCACCAGAGAGGGGCCCAGATAGATGGTGACGAATTCCAGCCCCGACCGAGCCGCAAACCCCACCGCGCCGTAGAAGGTCCAGGCGGTGCAGTAGATCGACAGCGACAAGGTGTAGATGAGCGGTGACCGCAGCCAGCGCGCCCTGCCCTGCGCCGCGGCGCGATCGGCGATGAAGGCGACAACAAAAAGCAGCGCCACATAGCCCAGACACACCAGGACCAGAAGGTTCAGCATGGCCATCAGCCAGCCCCCTCATCCATTGCCGTATGATCCGCGTTCCTGTCTTCCGGCTGATCCTCTTCCGGGCCCAGCCTGCGCGACAGGACCGCAGCGATCCCGACCAAAGCCGCCCAGATGACGAACAGGTACACCATCACGGTAGCCGTGCTCATGCTGGCGGATCCCAACCACAGGAGCGGGATCATGAAGAGGATCCCCCCAAGGATCGGCAGCATCCGCGCGGCATCGGCCAGACGCCGCCGCCTGTAGGTGCGTTGCTGGACGAAAAGAGCGGGTTTGCCGTCGCTCATGGGCCGGCCTTAAGCATCTGCGAGCTGACGCACGGCGTCGAGCACCTCGGCGTTGGAGAAGGGCTTGGTCATATAGGCGCTGGCCCCGGCCCGCTCGGCCATTTCGCGATCCTTGGTCTGACCACGGGCAGTGAGCATCAGAACGGGCAGACGTTCCAGTTCCGTGTCCCCGCGAATTTCGGTCAGGATATCAAAGCCGCTTTTGCCAGGCAGCATGACATCGAGGATCACGACATCGGGTTTGCGCGCGCGCACGGCATCAATGGCGTCATGGCCGTTGGAATGGGTCGCCACATCCCACCCGTCGCGGGACAGGATGAAACTGATCGCTTCTATGATGTTGCGCTCATCTTCGATGACGATGACCTTCTTGCCCATGCAATCGGCCTCCCCTCCGATTGTGCGCTCTCCCGTTATTCACACTATCTTACGGTTTGGTGGGCCTGTCAAAGCTTGGGTGCAGAGTGCACGTGCGCAGGGATTTTATGCCTCCGGCGGGGATATTTATGGCAAAAAGAACGGCTTAAGCGCAGGTCTTACTGCGCAGGCGGCACCTGTCCGCGAACCGGGAATTCGGATAGAACGGTTTCGGCCGCATCAAGAATGAGCGCATCTGACGTGCCCGCCAGTTCGGCATCTGACAGGCGGCGGCTTGTCTCGGCATGAAATACCGGGCGGCGGGTGCGGGTGTCGAACGCGTCCACGCCCAGCGTGCCAATGGTCACCT
This sequence comes from Pseudomonadota bacterium, assembly GCA_039033255.1. Taxonomy (GTDB): domain Bacteria; phylum Pseudomonadota; class Alphaproteobacteria; order Rhodobacterales; family Rhodobacteraceae; genus Roseovarius. The sequence continues at coordinate 2,000 of JBCCCZ010000194.1, read as the reverse complement.
CCACCTCTCGTGTTTGCGGAAAGGGCGAGCGATAGCCAAACCCGTAGTACCGCGCGCCCCAGGGCCAGGTTCTAAAGCTCGTTGTGTATGTGGACGGGTAGTGCCGCAGCTCGATCTTGTCGCGCGCGCCCAACGTGTAGGACACCGCGAAATCGGCGCGACGGGCGGAAGAGACGAAGCGATAGCCCTTGCGCTCAATCTCCGCCTTCAGCGCAGTGGTCATTTTGGCGATGGCCAGTGGCGAGATTTGATGATCGCCAGACGTGACAACAGGCGGGTTCTTGGCCCAGGTGAACGTGCGCAAAGGGGCGAAATCAAAGCTTGGGTCGGTGTCGGTGTAGACGGCCGAACCACAGGCTGACAGAAGCCCGGTCAGAAACAAGAGTGCCAAAAGCAAACGTCGCACGATCACCTCGAAAATCTGGAATGGCGGCACCGGCTCAGGATCTTCGGTGTTGCTGGGCAGAAGCCTAGCATCGCCCTTGCGCGATGAAAACACATAAGCGATCACGATGTGTTTGATGGGCACCGACGCGCATTATTCCGCTTCGCACAGACCCATTGTGCACATTGGGCAGGATACTCCGACGGTCCGAATGGCATCACTTGCTGCCGCCAGCCCGGGATCGGGCAGGATAAGCATTTGCGCGTGACGCTCCGCGCGGCGGCCCACACTGGCGGGCCGCAGCTCATGTGTCATGGCCAGCGCCAGAACCCGCACCTCTCCCTGTTGGATGCGCTCCTGAACGACCTGTCCGGGATGGGCCAGCACTTCATACATCGGCCAATGGTGACAGGTTGCGTTGACGCGCATCGGGTCAAGGCCGAGCACAGGTTTCTGAACGATCATCCGCCCGGCGCCATCGCTGATGAAAATACCGGCCGGGCCAACCATGCCTTCGGGAAGACCCGCCAACCGGCGCGCAATGGTGGCCAATGGCAGACCTGTCATATCCGCCAGTCTTTGGACCGCGTGGCTTGGATCCTCGGCGAACTCGTCTCCAAGCTTTTCGAGCCAACCTTCCATATCTCTCATGGGTAAGGCACGGGCATCCTGGACGTATTGATCGAGCAACGCCCTGGCGATCCGCTTGGCTGCATCATCCGACAGCAGGTCACTGCGATCCACGAGGGAGGCCACCCGCGCCGAACCGCCCGCGCCTTCGAGTTCAGAAAAGTGGTGATCATGCGACGCCATGAAAGCCTGCACCTGTTCGAGTGGCGTGCGCACGGCCATCTCCGCCCCCGGCGCACCTTCGAGATAGCGCACCAGCGCTTCGGCCTCTGACGCCAGGCGTTCGCTGTCCTCGTTGATGTTGCGGTGGAAGCGGCTTTGCCACTGCGGCTCCAGCGCGCCACCGGCAAGGATGGACGCGGTGGACCGGATCGCGGTCACGGTCGAGATCACCTCATGCAGAGAGGTGGCAAGTTCCGGGTCATGGGCAATCCGGTCAGTCAGGGCGTTGACGGAGCGTGTCAGGTCATCACGCTCGCGTGCCAGGTCAGCCACCAGTTGGGCCCAACCCGGAAAGCGTCCGGCGAACTCCTCCACCCGGTCCGTTTCGGCCTCCGCAGTAGGTTTTGCCGCATCGATCAGCGCCTCCAGCAAGGCGGCTTCGGCCCCTTCGGCCAGCTGCCCCGCAGGCACGTTCAACACGTCCGCCAATTGGTTGAGCGTCTTGCCCCCGATTCTGCGACGGTTGTGTTCAATCAGATTGAGATAGGAGGCGGAAATCCCCGCCGCGCGGGCCAGATCGGCCTGTTTCATGCCCGCCATCACCCGCCGTTCGCGGATGCGGCTGCCAATCATGGAGGCGCGCGCAGTGTCCATTTTCCGTTGTCCTCCCGTCACTTCGCCGGATTGCACCCGACGGCGGTAAAAAGAAATTTACAGATTTACCACTGCCTTTGTCCATAAATTTACAAAACATTTCTTTACGTAGAGGCAGTTATTGATCCGTTTTCACCGATCTCACCATAATACCGCAGCACTTAGTGCG
>JBCCCZ010000193.1:0-4526 GCA_039033255.1 Pseudomonadota bacterium | reverse complement strand
GCAACCTGCGCGTCCGGCGCTACGGCGGGGTCAATGTGCCCTATGGTGAAGGCGCACCGGCAACGGAGGCGGCGGAGTAAGGGGAGAGGCGGGCCTCCCATCGGATGCCCCGTCGCCGACCCCAAGGGACGTACCCAGAACACACCATGGATTTACACTCTGAACACAAAGAGATCATCGCCCCGTTGCGCGCGGCGATGTATGATTTTGACCTCACCCGGGTGCGCGCGCTCCTGCACGATATCTGCGCGCCAGATGTCGCCTTTCGCCTCGCCTTTCCTTTCGAGACCATCACCGGCGTCGACGCCTATGTGGATGCCGTCTACGCGCCCCTTGTCCAAGCTGTCCCGGATCTTGAGCGCCGCGATCACATCGTGATGGCGGGCCACACGCCGGAAGGCGCTGACTGGGTCGGCTGCGGTGGCTTCTACACCGGCACCTTCCGCGCGCCCTGGCTCGATATTCCGCCCACCGGCCATCTGGTGCACATGCGGTTTCACGAATTCTACCGCTTTGAGGACGGCAAAATCGTCGAGATGCAGGCGCTTTGGGATTTGCCTGAGGTGATGATGCAGGCGGGGACCTGGCCGATGACCCCCTCCTTGGGCCGCGAATGGCACATCCCCGGCCCCGCCACCTGCGACGGGCTGGTGCCGGGGCCCTATGATACAGAGCAGGGGGCGGCCACCTGCCAGCACATCATTGACATGCTTGAGCATCTCAAGCGTCACCCGGCGCAGGGTGGCCCGGAGGTCATGGAGATGCCAAAGTTCTGGCACCCCCGCATGACGTGGTACGGCCCCTCCGGCATCGGCACCGGGCGCGGGATCGAGGGCTTTCGCGACTGGCACCAGATCCCGTTCCTGAACGGCATGCCGGATCGGGGGCAGTACCTCGACGAGGTGGAATACCATTTCTTTGGCGACCGCAACTATGCTGCCGTGACCGGCTGGCCCGACATGGTGCAGTCGATCACCCATGGTGGCTGGCTCGGCATCGCACCGACGGGTCAGAAGATCGAGATGCGCTCGCTTGACTTCTGGCGCGTGGAAAACGGGCTCATTCGCGAAAACTGGGTCATGGTGGACCTGCTGCATATGTATGATCAGATCGGCGTCGATGTCTTCGCGCGGATGCGCGAGTTCAACAAAGCACGGCACGGCTTCGACCCCGAAACAGGTGTCGCCCTATGAGTGATTTGCCCCGCACCCCGTCCTTTGACCTCAGCGGCAAGCGCGCGCTGGTGACGGGGGCGTCATCGGGCATTGGCCTCGGTTGTGCGGTCGCGTTGGCCGAGGCGGGCGCGCATGTGGTCTGTGCCGCGCGGCGCGCCGAGGTGCTGCAGGAGGCGGTCGATGCGATGGCCGCGCAGGGCTGGTCGGCGGAGGCCATGCCGCTCGATCAGAGTGATGCGGATGCCCTTGCCGAGGCGTTTGGTATGCCATTCGATATCGTTGTGAATTCGGCTGGTCTTGCGCGGCATTCACCTGCCACTGAGACAACGCCCGGCGACTACGACGCTGTGATGGATCTGAACCTGCGCGGGGCTTATTTCCTCTCTGCGAACGCGGCCAAGGCGTTGATGGCGGCGGGCAAGCCGGGCTCCATCATCCATATCTCCAGCCAGATGGGCCATGTGGGGGGCGTCGACCGTGCGGTCTATTGCGCCTCCAAACACGGGCTCGAAGGCATGGTCAAAGCCATGGCCATCGAGTGGGGTAAGGCAAACATCCGCATCAACACCATCTGCCCCACCTTCATCCGCACGCCCCTGAGCCAAGTGACCTTCGACAACCCCGACCGCCTCGCCTGGATCCTCGACAAGATCAAGCTGCCCCGCGTCGGCGAGGTCGAAGACATCATGGGCGCGGTGCTCTTTCTGGCCTCCGACGCCTCGGCCATGGTCACCGGCACCTCGATGCTGATCGACGGGGGGTGGACCGCAGGCTGATGAGCAAGGTGACCGCCCTCGATGTGGCCGAAAAGGCCGGGGTCAGCCGCTCAGCGGTCAGCCGGGTGTTCACGCCCGGCGCGTCGGTCAGCAAGGGCACGGCCGAGAAGGTGCGCCGCGCCGCCACCGCTCTCGGCTACCGGCCCAATGTGATCGCCCGCTCGCTCATTACCGGGCGCAGCCGGATCATCGGGCTGGTCGTCGCCTATCTGGAGAACCAGTTCTACCCCGAGGCCATCGAGCGCCTCAGCAAGGCACTGCAGGCCGAAGGCTACCACGTGCTCGTCTTCATGGCCTCAAACGACCACGCGGCGACGCAAACGGTGATCGACGAACTGCTCGACTACCAGGTCGACGCGATCATCGCCGCCTCCGTGGGCCTCTCGAATGACCTCACGCAACGCTGCGAGGCCCTCGGCATCCCCATCGTGCTCTTCAACCGGCACCAGTATGACGACCGGCTCACCTCCATCGCCTCCGACAACGAGGCGGGGGGTGCCAAGCTGGCGGAGTTCCTGATCGTAGGCGGGCACACCCGCATCGCCCATATCGCCGGGTGGGAAGGCGCCTCGACCCAGATCGACCGCGAAAAAGGGTTCATCGCTGGTCTTGAGGCCAATGGCATGGCTCTTCACAGCCGGGGCGTCGGAAATTTCGACTTCGAGACGGCGCAAGAGGCCGCGCGCGAGATGTTCACAAGCCAAGACCGCCCCGACGCGGTCTTCGTTGCAAATGATCACATGGCCTTTGCCGTCATGGATGTGCTGCGCTACGAGCTCGGGCTGCGGGTGCCGCAGGACGTTTCGGTTGTCGGGTACGACGATGTGACCTTGTCGCATTGGCCGAGCTATGATCTGACCACGGTGCGACAGCCCGCCGGGCGCATGGTCGCCGCCACGGTCGATGCACTCATCGCCCGGCTCAACGACGCCGACACAGCCCCGCGCCGGATCACGCTCGACGGTCCGCTCATCATCCGCGGCTCCGCCCGCACACCCAAAGGACAGACCAAATGAAAGGCTTCGATCCGAAGTTCAAAGATTTCCCCGACTATATCATCGGGATCACCAAGGAGATCTGGGAGGATCGCGGCCTTGCGACCCTGCACCAGTATTATTCCGATGACATTGTGGTGCGCTCGCCTGCCTCGGTGGTGCTGGGCAACGCCAATGTCATCGGCGCGACCATGGCGACTCTCGCCGAGTTTCCCGACCGCACGCTCTTTGGCGAGGACGTGATCTGGTCCGGCACCCCGGAGGATGGGATGCTGAGCTCGCACCGGCTGCTCAGCACCGCGACCCATGCCCATGATGGTGTCTATGGGACCGCGACGGGCAAGAAGCTGACCTATCGCATCCTCGCCGACTGCCACGCCATCAACAACCAGATCAACGATGAATGGCTGATCCGCGATCAGGGCGCCATCGTGCGCCAGCTGGGCTGGGAGCCGAAAGCCTATGCCGCTGATCTGATCGCGCGCGAAGGTGGGCCTGACTACTGTGTGCCGCCGCTCACCCCCACGACCGACCAGCCCGGACCTTACAAGGGGCGTGGCAATGACAATGAATGGGGCGAAAAATACGCGGATATCCTCACCCGCATCATGGGCGCGGACATGGCAGCAATCCCGGCGGAATACGACCGGGCCTGTCACGTCGAGTACCCCGGCGGGCACACGGGCCACAGCCACGGCGATGTGGACCAGTTCTGGATGGGCCTGCGGGCATCCTTCCCGGATGCCACCTTCCGGATCGACCACCAGATCGGGCGTGACGATCCGATGATGCCGCCCCGCGCCGCCCTGCGCTGGTCGCTGCATGGCAAGCATTCGGGCTGGGGCCGCTTTGGCGCGCCCACGGGGGCGGAGGTCTATCTGCTCGGCATTAGCCACGCGGAATTCGGCCCCTGGGGTCTGCGCCGTGAATATGTCATCTTTGACGAAACCACGATCTGGAAACAGATTCTGCTGCAGACCGGAGAGCTCTGATGCCCCTTGTGATGGGCGAACCTCTGCGAAGATACCACGTCTGGCGGGCGTCCCTGCGCGCGCGCCGTCTCAACCTGCGTCCCCCGGGGACAGGGTGATGTTTCACCCTCATTTCCCATTCACACAAGGACCAGACCTATGACACCCCAAGAAATGGAAACCCGCATCGTTCGCTACGGCGACCTGATGCCCTGCAAGACCGCCTTCATCGACGCGCACACCCCTGGATCGGATCAGAAGGAGAACTTCACGATCATCGGCGGCGGCGTCTCCGAGAGCCCTGACCAGCACGTGCATATCTCCATCCCGCACGGCTTTAATATCGGTGCCGCCGGCCAGCCGCCCAAATGCCGCAACTCGCTGCACAGCCACCGCACGGCGGAGGTCTTCTTTGTGCTCAAGGGCCGCTGGCGCTTCTTCTGGGGCCGCTGGGGTGATGCGGGTGAAGTGGTGCTGGATGAGGGCGACATCTTCAACATTCCCACCGGCATCTTCCGCGGGTTTGAGAACATTGGAAACGACTACGGGATGATCATGGCGATCCTCGGCGGCGATGACGCAGGCGGCGGCGTGCTCTGGGCGCCGCAG
>JBCCCZ010000192.1:0-4575 GCA_039033255.1 Pseudomonadota bacterium | reverse complement strand
TCTCGATCCGGTCTATACCGCCAAGTCCTTTGCCGCCATTCCGGCGCTGGTTGCGGATGGGACGATCCCTAAGGGCGCGCGAGTGTGCTATGTACACACGGGCGGTCTGGCCGGTCTCTTCGGGTATGGTGACACGCTGTCAGCGCTGCTCTGACAATTCTTGAGGTGCCTCGTCCGGGTCTTGCACGTGAATTTTCGGATGCGCGTCCACCTCTTCCAACATGCGCATCACTTCGTCCCGCCAGTCGATCTTGATCTGCTGGGCCAGAACGGAAATCGGATGATAGCGCGGTTGATAGATCGCATAGCGGTATCGCAGATCGCAGGCCAGTGGGCGGATGGTGACGGTGCGCATCAGATCGGGTGACGCCTTGATATTGGGGATGCTGAGCGGGTCAATGACGGCGCAACAGAGGCCTTCGCTGACAAATTGAACGGTCTGCAAGAACGCCTGGCTTTCGACCAGCACGTGAAGCCGTGCGCTTGCGGCCTGAAACCGCGCGATCAGATCGCGGCGGTGGGTGTGCGATGACAGCAAGGACCCCATGGGGCGCCCGTCCAGATCCTCGATGCCGATGACATCCTTGGCGGCCAGCGGGTCATCCACCGACAGCGCAACGTAGCATTGCGCGGAAATGATTTCCGTCCGGTAGAGATCTTCCGGCATGGGGTCACTCAGCACATCCGCGAACCCGAAATCGATGCTTTGGGCGCGCGCCAATTCGGCAATCTGGGCCGAGTTTCGCGACATGATGGAAATCGAGGTGTCGGCATCGGGTTTGATTTTACTGGCGATGAACCGGGGGAACAGCATGGCCGCCGGGCCCGGCATGGTCGCCACCCGGAGCGACCCGGTCTGCCCGTCGACCAGGGTTTTCATGGTGCGGCGCACGCGTGTGAGCTGATCAAGGATCGCGCTGGTTTCCGTCAGCAGGTACTGCGCCTCCGGCACGGGGACCAGTTTGCGGCCTGTCCGGGTGAACAATTTCATGCCCAGCTGATCTTCCAGTGTTTTGATCGCTGTACTGACCGCGGGCTGCGTGCGCCCCAGCTTTCGCGCGGCCTCTGACAAAGAGGCGGAGGTCATGACAGCGTGGAAGGCGGTGATCTGGTTCACATTCATGAGCCATCCATAAACAAAATCTATCAAATGCAAAAATAATAAAATTTGTTTTAATTTTAGCGCTGGGCCACGCTGAGTTTAGTGACTCGCGTGCGGGTCTCTCAACAGGGAGAAAAATATGAGAATTTTCAAAAATCTAACCGGTGCAGCCTTGGCTGTGACGCTGGCGGCCGGAACGGCCGTCGCGCAGGATCCGACATTTTTCCGGATCGGCACCGGCAGCGCCGGGGGCACGTACTTCCCCATCGGCGGAACCATCGCCAACGGCATCTCTGCCCCACCCGGTTCGCGCCCCTGTGATCAGGGTGGCCAGTGTGGTGTGCCCGGCCTGATCGCGATTGCGCAATCCACCACCGCATCGGTGTTCAACAACACCGCCGTGCAGAATGGGGAGCTGGAGGCCGGTCTGGCCGCGGCTGATGTCACGCGGTCGATGTTCCTCGGTGAGGGCAAGTTTGACGGCAAGCCCCATGAGAAACTGCGCATCGTGGCCAATCTTTATCCTGAGGATCTGCATCTGGTGCTGCCCAAAGGGTCCAGCATTGACAGTCTTGCTGATCTGGAAGGCAAGCGCGTGGGCATTGCCCAGGCCGGTTCCGGCACGCAGGTGGCCGTGGAACAGATGCTCGCCGAATGGGGCGTGACCCGCGACAATATGGATGAAGCAGAACTGAACAACAGCCAGTCTGCGGAACGGATGGCCGATGGTCAGCTGGATGCATATTTCTACGCCGCGGGCTGGCCCGTCTCTGCCATGGTGCAGCTGTCGACCACCAAGGGGATGGAACTGCACAGCTTCTCCGAGGATGATCTGGCCAAGATCAACGGCATCATTCCGGCCTATATCCCGTCCGCCATTCCGTCGGGCGTCTATGAAGGCGTGGATTACGAGGTGAAGACACCGGCGGTGTCCGCGCTTCTGGTCGTGTCCTCGGATCTGTCGGAAGAACTGGTCTATGGCATCACGGCGGCCATGTGGAATGACAACACTCGCAAGCTGCTGGACAATGGCCATGCCAAGGGCAAGCAGATCACCCCTGACACGGCGCTGGATGGCATTGCAGCACTTGGTGTGCCGCTCCATGCCGGGGCTGAGAAGTTCTACAAGGAAGCCGGGCTGCTGGAGTGAGTCTGGCGTTTTGATCCTGATACATATACGGGCGGCAGGCATTCTTGCCGCCCGTTCTTTTTGACCGAGCGAAGAGGCACTGCGCCATGAGCGATCCGCGATCAGATGAGTTTCGTGAGCTGACCGAAGAGGAACTGGCCGCGATCGAGGAAAAATACGACGAAGGGGCGGCCACACGATCGGTGACGCCGGGGTTCGGAAAGTTCCTGCGCTATGTCGCGCTGACCTTCGCGGTTTATCATTATCTGACCGCTGGCTTCGCCCTGCCCACGGATTATTGGCACATGGGCTGGCATCTGAGCGGGCTCTTTATTCTCACGTACTCCTTCTATCCACTGGTCAAATCCAAAGGCGCGTTTGATCTTAACAACGGCCCGCTGCGCGTGGGCGGCGTGCCGATCATCGACATTTTGATGATGATCATGGGGGTCGCTTCGGCGCTTTACTTGGGCCTTGCCTGGCGCGGGATCGAGTGGCTGGGCGTGGAGGAGATGACCTTCCGCATGGGCAACCCGAACGGGTGGGATATGCTGTTTGGCTGTACCCTGATCGTGCTGGTTCTGGATATTGCCCGGCGGACGCTGGGGTGGATCCTGCCGCTGATCATTTCGGTGTTCATTTGTTACGCGCTTTTCGGGCCTGTTTTCCCCGGGCTGCTTCAGCATCCGGGCGTGAAGTTCAACACCTTCGTGTCGTCCATGTATTTCCCGCAGGAGGGGATCTTTGGCGTGACGCTCTGGGTGGTGTCGACCATCGTGTTTCATTTCGTGCTCTTCGGTGTGATTGCGCAGCGGACGGGGCTGGGGCAGCTTTTTATCGACAACGCGACGATCCTTGCGGGGCGCTATACGGGCGGGCCTGCGAAAGTGTCGGTGGTGTCGTCGGCCTTCTTTGGCACGATCTCTGGGTCATCGGTGGCCAACACGGTGTCGACCGGGGCGCTGACCATTCCAAACATGAAACGGCTGGGCTACCCGGGTCATTTCGCGGGTGGAGTTGAGGCGGCAGCCTCTGCTGGGGGTCAGATCACGCCGCCGATCATGGGGGCCGCGGCCTTCATCATGGCGGAGTTTTTGGAGCTGCCCTACACCACCATCGTCATCGCCGCGATCTTCCCGGCACTCTTGCACTATGTGGGCGTGTTCGCCGTGGTTCATCTGATGGCGCGCAAACTGGGGCTGAAGGGGCTGGCGAAGGACGCGATGCCGCTGCTGGGCGCCGTGTGGCGCGATGGGTGGGCCAATATCGTGCCTCTCGTGGGGCTGCTGGTGGTGCTGTTTTCGGGCTACACGCCTTATATGTCCGCCTTCTGCGGGATATCGCTGGCGCTGGTGGCGGGCATGTCGCGGTTGAAAGAACCGATCACGTTGATCTACGCGGCGGCCTTCATTGCCTTCGTGGTGTGGAAGTTCACGGACGGGGCGTTTGACCTGAGCATGTCGGCCATTCTGATCGGGGGCGCGGTGGTTGCCACGCTCAACCCGCAACGGCGGATCCAACTGCCGGAGATGGCCGACACGTTCGAGACAGGCGTGAAATATGCCCTCGCCGTGGGGGCGGCCTCTGCGGCGGTGGGGATCGTGATTGGGGTGATCAATACGACCGGCGTGGGCTTCCGCATCGGGTTCATGGTGACGCAAGCGGCGTCGAACCTTGGGACCGATCTGGCCTGGCTCTTTACCTTTGGGGATTGGACGCTCTTCACGGTGGAAGACCTGACCCTCTTCATCAGCCTCGTTTTCATTGCGCTGGCCTGCATCCTGATGGGCGCGGGCGTGCCGACGACGGCGCTCTACATCATGTTGGTGTCTGTGGCGCAGCCTGCGCTGGCGCAACTGGGCGTGCCGCCCATCGCGAGCCATATGTTCGTGCTGTACTACGGCGTGGTGGCAGAGATCACGCCGCCGGTCTGTACCTCGGCCTATGCGGCGGCGGCGATTGCCAATTCGAACCCGTTCCGAACGGGGATATCAGCCTTCACGCTGGGCTTGGGCAAGGTGGTGGCACCGATGGCGTTCGTCTATGCGCCGGTGCTTCTGTTCGTGTCGTCCACCGGGTTTGATCTGTGGGAGTTCACCTATACGGCGGCCTCCTGCATCGCGGGCGTGATCGCGCTGTCCTCGGCGGTGGTGGGCTATTGGCTGGCGCCCATAGGGGCGGTCTATCGCTGGCTCATGGCCATTGCGGGGATCGTGTTCATCGCGCCGTCCCTGTCGGCGGATCTTGCGGCGCTGATCATCGCGGCACCGGCGATCATTTCGCAGGTGATCGCGCGCAGGCGCAACCCGCTGCCGGCCTGATCTATGCCCAAAGAGGTCACGGT
>JBCCCZ010000191.1:0-4602 GCA_039033255.1 Pseudomonadota bacterium | reverse complement strand
GCCGCATTGTACTTCAGCGTCAGCTTGTGCATTGGATTGTCCTGCGCAGTATCAATCTCTTCCTGTGTAAGCTGGTTGTTGGCGATGGGGTCAAACCCTTTCACGCCCGTGGCCACATCCCCATCGGCAATGCCCTGCACTTCCAACTCATGCAGGCCCACGAAATCCGCGATCTGCTTGAAACTGATGGTGGTGTTGTCCACCAGCCAGACGGCGGTGGCCTTGGCCATAAGCGGTTTTGACATCTTGCATCTCCTTCAAACACATCATCCCCGTTGCCTGAAATGGCTTGCCCGGGGCGGGGCGGGTTTCCGTTGTCGGGGAACTTGAGACGCATATAGTGGGATGGACGAGAAAAAGAAAGGGCCAATCATGCACTGGATCTGGGCTGTCATCTTCGGCCTCAATACGTCGCTCGCGTATGCGGACGGCGAAAAACCGGGCGCGTTTGACTACTACGTCCTCGCCCTCAGCTGGTCCCCCACATGGTGCGCGCTGGAAGGCGACGCACGCGGCTCTGAGCAATGCGCGCCCGAGGCCGATCACGGCTGGGTCCTCCACGGCCTCTGGCCCCAGTACCACCGCGGCTGGCCCGCCCATTGCCCCAGCGCAGAACGGCCCCCCTCGCGCACCATGACCCGCGACATGGCCGACATCATGGGCACATCCGGTTTGGCCTGGTACCAATGGAAAAAACACGGCACCTGCACCGGGCTGTCGGCCCCCGACTACTACGCGCTGTCCCGCGAAGCCTACGCCTCCGTCAACCGCCCCGAGGTCTTCCGCAAACTCACCAAACCCGTGAAACTCCCCGCCTCGGTCGTCGAAGAGGCCTTCCTCAAAGCCAACCCGTCATGGGAGCCCGACATGCTCACCATCACCTGCCGCTCGGGTCGCATTCAGGAAGCCCGCCTCTGCCTCTCCAGATCCCTCGACCCCGTCCCCTGCGGCCGCGACGTGATCCGTGATTGCACGCTGAATGACGCGTTGTTCGATCCGATCGACTAGATGCCTCCGGCGGGAGTATTTTTGGAAAGATGAAATACTGGACTCGTTTCATCTTGCCAAAAAGTACTCATAAAACAGATGCCACGAGCGCGACCAAGGCAACAGGCCAGAGCAACACGTGCAGCACGTAGTCAAACCAATTGCTGCTGCCCCAACGCATCACCCAGAAAAACTGGCTCACGACCGCAACCAGGGCCAAAACCCAATTACCAGCCAGCGCGGCGTAGAGACAAACCGCCAACACCATTCCAGCCACAGGTACCGGCCCATAGCCCAATCGGTAAAGATCCACCCGCAACACCCCAAAGGCCGAACACAAAAACACCGTATAGCCCGCCAAAAACACCACCAGTTCAGACACGGAAAACCCCGGCAAATCCACCCCCAACCTTGCTAACACCCTCCCGAGCGCCAGCGAGGGCAGCATCACCCCAAACGGACTAAGGAGCGCGACGGCGCCCCCAAAAACAATTCGGCGCGACAGCGCTACCGCCGCCGCGCCAGCGGCGGCCCCAAGAACTGTCGCCGCGAGTGGAGCGAGCGCTACCAGCGCCACCCCCTGCACCACCCACGCCACCAAAGCAGCGAGCGCCAGCGAGCTGCCCACCTGCGTCATGCCGCGTCCACCCAGGCCTGATTGAACACATGGGCCACAACGCCCTGCTTAGCCCCTTTGGAGTAGCTCAGCACAATCTCACCGGACCCAAGCCGCCGCAGCATCGGGTAGCGCAACGCACCCGCCTCCTCAAACCGCCACAGCTCTCGCCAACTGTCCCCTTCATCCTCGCTCAGCACCAACCGCAGCACATCCGGCGCCTCAGCCACATCATTCATCGCCATCAGGATTCGGCCATCGCCCAATCCCAGCGCCGCCACTGGCGAACTCGGGTTAAACACCTCCCTCGGCTCAACGTCAGACCAGCTTTGCCCCCCATCCTCCGTCCGGCTTACCAGCAGCTTCTGGCTCTGCTCAAAGTCCCGCAAAAACGCCACCGCGCCGGTCTCACTCAGCGGCACGATCATCGGCTGAATGGGCTTGCCCCACCCCGTCATTCGCCGCGTATCCCGCACACGGCCCTCCTCATCGAACCGCGCCAGCAGCCCAAAGGTGGACCCCATTTCAAAGTATGCCGGCAGCCCCATGGATCCATCCGCAAACGCCACCATGGGCGACTTCACCAGATTGGACCGCCCGAACACGGGCGACAAATCCAGCCGTCGCGCCGGGCCACCCTTCGCCACATCCACAATCGACGCCATCGCCCAACCGCCCACGGATGCCACAGTCGCCCAAAGCCCGCCCTCGCGCGCTTCATTCTCAATCGTATTGCCCAGAGTGACGACGATCTGCGCAGGCACCATCGCAGCACTCAACCCCGCGCGCGTCAAACGAGGCCCGGTCTCCGTCTGCTCCCAAACCCCATCCACACGCTTAAACTTTGCCCCCAGCACATCCACATCAGACTGCGCCTCGGCCGAGCCCTCAAACCACAAAATACGAAAACCGCCCTCCTCCACCACGATCCCAGGCGAATGCGCCTGCCCGCTCTCGGGCGCATAGTCCAAAACCGTTTCAAAGGATGCCGTACCCTCAGGCACCACAGCCTCCGGCACCGCAAAGCGCCACTCCAGCGGCCTGTCCCGCGCAATGGCCCAGAGCGACAGTACGACACTGACCCCCGCAAGCAGCAGACAGAACAGTGCAGCACTGGTCATTCAGCCGACCTTGAGGACAATCTTGCCGATATGCCCGCCTGCTTCCATATGGGAATGCGCGCTCGCGGCTTCCGCCAGAGGATACTCACTGTCCATCACCGGCGCGACTTTCCCGGCCTCCAAAAGTGGCCAAACCTCTGACCTGAGCGCATCCGCAATCTCCGCCTTCGCCAGATCACTCTGCGGGCGCAAGGTCGATCCGGTCAGCGTAAGCCGCTTCATCATCACGACGGCAAAATTCAACTCCACCTTCGGCCCGCCCAGAAAAGCGATATTCACCAACCGCCCGTCATTGGCCAAAGCCTTCACATTGCGCGGCATATACTCCCCGCCCACCATATCAAGGATCAGATCGGCACCACCTTCCCCTTTCAGGACAGCCACGAAATCCTCTTCCCGGTAATTGATCGCCACCTCAGCCCCCAGATCACGGCAGACCTGACACTTCTCTTCACTGCCCGCCGTGGTGAACACCCGCGCGCCCAACTGACTGGCCAATTGAATGGCCGTCGTCCCAATCCCGGACGACCCGCCATGAACCAAAAACCGCTCGCCAGCCTTCAACCCGCCGCGCATGAACACATTGCTCCAGACGGTGAAGAAGGTCTCCGGCAAACACGCGGCCTCACGCAACCCCATGCCCTCGGGAACAGGCAAACAATGCGCCGCAGGTGTCGCGACAAACTCCGCATACCCGCCCCCGGGCAAGAGCGCACAGACCTCATCCCCAACCGACAGCCCGGCAACACCCGCGCCCACGGCCACGATCTCTCCGGCCGCTTCCAACCCCGGCAGATCAGACGCCCCCGGCGGCGGCGCATAACTGCCCGCGCGCTGCAACGCATCCGGGCGATTGACCCCGGCAAAAGCCACACGGATCACCACCTCGCCCGGCCGCGGCTCCGGCACAGGGCGCTTGGTGAGTTGCAACACCTCCGGCCCGCCGGGCTCGGTAATCTCCACAGCGGTCATGGTGGTCATGGTCTGCGTCCTTCAAACTGGCCCGGACCAGCGCCCCGGCATATCCTTCGGACGATCACCCTTCGGCCCCATCCGGTCGAGCACGGCATTCATCACCGCCTCCGGCCCCTTCACTAGCCCGCTCAGCAACCTGTTGTCACGCGCCTTGGCTTTGATCTTCTCACTCCGCATCACATCCTCAATCCGGCGATCAAGGAAGGCCCAGGTGTTTTCATGCCCTTCACTCTCATCGCCCAACCAATAGAGAACGGTGGCCCCATACACCCCCGACAACGTCGCTCGCTTGGTATACCAATTCACATCGTTCGAGGTATCGCCCAACGTCTTCCAGATCAGATCGCAGGTCTGCCAAAGCGCCTGCGCCCCGTCGCCCGCGTAATGCGGCAGGGAAAACAGCGTCATCCCCCGACGCACCATCTCTTTGTCCTCAATGACCTCAAGCCGCGTCCGCACGGCAAAAGCGACGCGTTCGCTATAGCGCATCGCCGACAGATCGGCCTCGTCCAGCCGCGCCACCATCGCCGCATCGCCCGCCGCATGAAAGGCCAGCGCCAGATCAACCGCGCCCCTCGGAAACGCCGCCCGTGCCACGCCCAATTCAACGTCTGCATCCTTGGCGGCAGCGGCAAACGTGGCCTCGCTCCAACCGTCAAAAGGCACATGCATGGCCGCAGCCTCCAGCATCTTCGCCGTGATATCCAAATCGTTCATCATCGTCTCCGATTGTCTGCTCTTACCCTAGACAACATAAATCCCCTTTGCTATACGGCCACTTCCTGCAATTCATGCAACTCAAACCTAGAAAGGTGGTGACACCACATGCAGGTCAGTGTTCGCGACAACAATGTCGATCAGGCGCTTCGTGCCCTGAAAAAGAAGCTGCAGCGCGAAGGCGTG
>JBCCCZ010000190.1:0-4647 GCA_039033255.1 Pseudomonadota bacterium | reverse complement strand
GTCGGCCTCAGATTGGATCAGTTCGTCGAGGAGGATGGGATAAGGGCAATGGGGGCGCAGGCGGGCAGTCTCTGACCAGCTGGGGCAGGGGGCTTCGAGCACGATGTCGGTGTTTTGGGGGAGGAGCGCAATGAGGCGGAGGGCTTGTTCGCAGGAAAGGCCGTTATTGGCGTCGGCGAGGAACCATTCGCCGGGTTGGCGGTCGGCGAGGCAGGCGCGGATGCGGTCGGCGTCGAGGGCGGGGCCGCCTTCGGCCTCAGAGGCGCCGATCTTGAGGGAGTGGCCTGTGAAGCCCTCTGCGCGGTGTTGGGCGACCTTGGCGCGCATGGCGTCGGGCGTGTCGGAGCCGATGGAGGAGATGATGGGGACAGGGCCGGGGATGCGCCCGCCCAGCATGTCGCAGAGGGGGAGGTTTGCGGCGCGGGCGGTGACGTCCCAGCAGGCGATATCCAGCGCGCAGCGGGCGTCGCGGTGGCCTTTGAGGGTGGCCTCCATCAGGTCGATGCGGCGGTCGTGGGCGCGGGGATCTGTGCCGAGGAGGGCAGGGGCGAGGAGGGCGATGCCGGCGCGGGTGCCGCCAGCGTGGGCGGGGATGTAGGTGGCGCCGAAGGGGGTGCTTTCGCCCCAGCCTTCTTGGCCGTCATCCGAGACGACGCGGGTGAAGGTGGCGTCATAGGAGGTGTATTCGCGGCCAGCGGACAGGCGGTAGACCCCGCCTTTGACGGCAAGATCGGCTTGGTAGACTTCGATGCGCGCGATCTTCATGACGGGGTCAATGCTGGCGCGTCAGCCAGCCCTTCGCCGCGCCAGAAGACCAGCACGACCAGCGGGTGGTCCTGGGTTTCCAGGGCGTGGGGTTGGTTTGAGGCGTGGTAGCGGGTGGCGCCTGCGCCGAGGACCTCGTCGGCGTCGCCATCGGATTTGAATAGGGCCTCGCCTGAGATCACGGTGTAGAGCTCTTCAGCGACATGTAAGTGGCGGTCGTAGATCAGCCCGGGGCCCCAATAGGCGGCGGTGATGCGGGTTTGGTGGGTGATGAAGTGTCCTGTGGGGCCTGCCAGTTCGAACCAGGCGAAGGTGTCGAGGAAATGCTGGCCGACCTCTTCGACCGTGTAGGTGTGGCGCCATTCGAGATGAGGGGCGATGGATTGGTAGGCTTGCAAAAGCGGGGCGGAGAGGGCGTTGGTCGGGCCGGGATTGGTTTGCAGCAGGCCCATGGCGGGCAGAGGGCATGGTCGGCGCTCGGCATAGGTCAGGTCGGTGGGCCAAGGGCAGAAGTTGTGCACTTCGGGGATTGCCGCGTGCCATTCTTTCACGGCCATCAGCGCATCCTCAAAAGCGGCGCGGGCGGTCATGACAAGGCCTCGGGGTGGGTGAAGACGGGCTTCGTGGCGATGTCGCCGCGCCAGAGGACGTAGGCGAGGATGGAGCGGTCGGTGGTGGTCAGCGCGTGAGGGACGTTTGAGGGGTGATAGGCCGTGTCGCCGGGGCCGAGGCGTTGGGTGGCTTCACCGTCGACTTCGAAATCCGCTTCGCCTGCGAGGATAAGGTAGATCTCTTCCGCCGGGTGGTGGTGGAGAGGGTAGTGGTAGCCGGGCGTCTGGTAGATGAGGAAGCTGCGCATGCCGTCTGCTTTGAGCGGCGTATCGCGGCCCAGGATCTCGAACGTTCCGAAATGGGCGTGGAGCACATCACCGATATCCGTGTCCCGATAGGTGTCGCGCCAGAGGCCATGCGGGGCGGCGTGCGCGCAGGCGGTCTGGAAGGCGGAGAAGGGGCCTGTCAGCGTGTCATCCTGACGGAAGGTGTCGCAGAGAGGGTCGATTTTTGGGGTGATATCGTCAACGGGCGTGACCGCTGGGAAAGGACAGAATGCCGACAGGGCGGGTGTGCTGTCATGCAGCGCCAGCGCCTCGGCCCACAGGTCTGTCCAGACCACGTTCACGGCACGACCACGATATTGCCGGTGTGGGTTTTCTCGATGAAGGCGGTCTGGGCCTCGCGCAGCTCTGAAAGTTTGTAGGTGGCGGCGAGCATGGGTTGCAGGGCGCCTTCTTCGATGTAGCGCACCATGTTGTGGAACACCTCTTGCGGGATGACGGTGGAGCCGGCGAAGGTGAGATCGCGCAGGTAGAAGGTGCGCAGATCGAGCGTGACCATGGGGCCTGCAATGGCGCCCGAACAGGTATAGCGCCCGCCGCGTTCCAGCATGTCGATGAGGGTGGGCCATTGATCACCGCCCACCACATCGGCGACCACGGTGATCTTTTCGTCGCCCAGTGCGGCGCGCAGGTTTTCGGGCGCGCGCGGCAGCAGGACATCGGGGTTTAGTTTGGCGACATCGGCGTGTTTGTTTTCCGATGCCATGGCGATCACACGCGCGCCGCGCAGTTTGCTGAGCTGGATCAGTGCACCGCCCACGCCGCCGGATGCACCGGGGATCAACACGGTGTCCCTGTCGGTCACATTGGCGCGCACCAGCATGCCTTCGGCGGTGGAATAGCTGCATTGGAAGGTGGCGAGTTCGGCGTCGCTCAGGTCACTTTCCACCACGGCCACGTCGCGGCGGTCGGCCATGGTGTATTCGGCGTAGCCGCCGTTCTTTTCCGACCCGAAATAGCCGGTCTTGTCTTTGTTGTCAGGATCGTTCCAGTCGCGGATCCAGCCGTCGATCAATACGCGTTTGCCCATCAGCGCGGGATCGGCATTTGCGCCTAGGGCCACCACGATGCCGATGGGGTCCGCGCCCTGTATGCGCGGGAAGGTGAGGGGGCGGCCGCCCCAGGTGGGGTCTTCGTCATCAACCTCGGAATAGGTGCCGCCGGTTGTGGCCTCATCCACCGCCTTGGAATACCAGCCCGAGCGGGTGTTCACATCCGTGTTGTTGAGACCGCAAGCCCCCACCTTGATCACGACGTCATCGGGGCCGGGCGTGGGTGTGGGCCAGTCGTCGTGCCAGTGATACATGTCCACATCGCCATGCCCGGTCAGAACCATCGCTTTCATGGTGGTGGGCAGGTCTGTCATGTCTTGGTCCTTTTTCGTGATGCTGGGCCGCCACAGCGGGGCCTGTCGCGGCTAAATGCGACAGGCGGGGGTGGGTCAGGCGACCTCCAGTGCCGCATCCGTGCGGGGCAGCAGGCTTTCGGGGTCATAGACGGGTGCGTTGAGGATGCGGCCTTTGCGGGGCGCGCCTGCGATGATCACCTCAATCTCTGCGCCCGGTACGTTGGCGTATGGTTTGATATAGGCGAAGGCGAGGATCTTGCCGTAGGTGTGGGCGTAGGCGACGGAGGCGGTGGAGCCGACGACCTCGCCTTTGTACATGACTGCTTCGCCGCCATGGCCGTCTTCGATGCCGTCGGGTTCGATTTCCATATAGGCGCAGATCCAGGGCATGTCGCCGGCCTCTGCGGCTTTGGCGCTGGCGCGGGTGGGGGCGACGCCGAGGTAGTCCTTGTCGAGCTTGGCAAAGCGCATCACGTCTGCTTCGGGCAGGGTAACCTCGTTGGTGAGCTCGCCTGCGCCTTTGAACATTTTCTCCATGCGGAGCGCGTTCATGGCGAAGGAGCCGTAATCGGTGATGCCGTGCGCCTGCCCAGCGGCCCAGAGGGCGTCATAGACGGCGAGGGCGTGGTCACGCGGGATGTGGAATTCCCAGCCAAGCTCACCTGCGTAGGACATGCGGAAGGCCCAGATTTTGTGGCCTGCGACAGTTATGTCCTGCGCGGTGAGCCAGCGGAAGCCTGCGTTCGTCAGGTCGGCATCGGTGCACTGGCTGAGTACATCGCGGGCCTTGGGGCCGTTGAGGGTGATCGCGGCCCAGTCGTTGGAGCGCAGGATGATGCGCACCGAATTTTCATCGAAAATTCGGCCACCAGCGTTGGCCGGCGATTTTTCTAAAAATCGGTTTTGCTCCAGATGATCGAGAAGCCTTTGTTCGAAGAAGGCGGCGCAGACGAGGTAGAAGCGGTCCTCGGCCAGTTTCACCACGGTGGTTTCCAGCTCAATCCGGCCGCGGCGATTGAGCATGTGGGTCAGCGCGATGCCGCCGACCTTTTTGGGCAGGCGGTTGGCGACCAACCCGTCAAGAAAGGCTTCGGCCTCTGGTCCTGACACTTCAACCTTGGTGAAAGCGGAGATGTCCATGATGCCGACCGCTTCGCGCACCGCGCGGCATTCGAGGGCGACCATGTCGTGCACCTCGTTGCGGCGGAAGGAATAGTGATCGTGCTGCGCGACGCCTTTCTTGGCAAACCACCGGGGGCGTTCGTGGCCGAAGACCTCTTCATAGACCGCGCCCTTTTCGTGCAGGCGGTCATAGAGGGGGGAGGGTTTGATCGGGCGACCGGCGAGGCGGTTGAAATGGGGGAAGGGGATTTCGTGGCGCAGGCAGTAATCTTCCTCGGCTTTGATGACCTGCCAGTCCTTCGTGGCGTAGTCGCCAAAGCGGCGGGGATCGTAGTCGCGCATGGAGATGTCGGCGGCACCGTGCACCATCCAGCGGGCCAGTTCGCGGGTGAGGCCCGGCCCCCAGCCGATGCCGATTTGCGTGCCGCAGCAGCACCAGTAATTGCGCACGCCCGGCGCGGGGCCGATGAGGGGGTTGCCGTCGGGCGGGTGGCTGATCGCGCCGTGGACTTCGCG
>JBCCCZ010000189.1:0-4662 GCA_039033255.1 Pseudomonadota bacterium | reverse complement strand
GCATGTTCTCCACTTTGCCCAAACCTTCAATGTCGACCGCCACGCGTTCCAGCAAATCCCGGCCTAGATCCTGGTGCGCCATTTCGCGTCCGCGAAACCGCAGGGTCACCTTGACCTTATCGCCGTTTTCCAGAAACCGTGTCACGTTGCGCATTTTGACATCGTAGTCGTGGGTGTCCGTGTTGGGACGGAACTTCACCTCTTTGACTTCGATGATCTTCTGCTTCTTGCGCGCCTCGGATTCGCGTTTCTGCTGTTCGTATTTGAACTTGCCATAGTCCATGATCTTGCAGACGGGCGGGTTGGCGTTGGGGGAGATTTCCACCAGGTCCAGTTCCGCGGCTTCGGCCAGTTCCATGGCCCGTTCCGGGCTCACGACGCCGATGTTTTCGCCTTCTGCGCCAATAAGGCGGATGTCCGTTCCGCGAATGCGGTCGTTGACGCGCGGTCCGGTGTCTCTTTGCGGCGGCGCGTTGTGTGGTCTGCGGGCTATGGCTGTGTCTCCTACGTGCAGTTGTCTTTGGAGCCCAGAAACTAAACGGGGCAGGGATGTTCTTCAAGCGGATATATCAGCGGGTCATAAGCGGGTCATAAGCGAAACGGGGCCGATTTTTCGCCACCCCGGCCATTCTGCTTTCGCTCTTGCGCTGGCTGCGCGACCATCCCATATGACGCCCGCTGCGTTGCAGCACAGTAAACAAGACTGGGGAATAGTTATGAAGAACCTACTTTGGATCGTGATCGCGGTCGTGGTGATCGGCGGGGGCTACCTGTTGCTGACCGGCCAGGACGAAGGGGCGACCGAAGAACCCGCATCCGAGGCTGAGGAAGACACAAGCGACGCCACCGAGACCGAGGTGCCGACCGTGGAAGAGGCTCAAGAGGCTGTCGAGGAGGCTGTCGATCAGGCAACCGAGGCTGCAGAAGAGGCCGCTGAAGGCGCCGCTGAGGCTGCGGAAGAGGCGGTTGAAGGCGCGACCGAGGCCGTGGAAAGCGCAACCGAGGCGGCCACGGATGCTGCATCTGACGCGGTGGAAGCCGTCAGCGATGCCGCTGGTGACGCGGCTGAAGCGGCTGTTGACGCCGCATCGGACGCCGTAGATGCGACAAGCGATGTGGCCGACAGCGTGGGCGAGGCCGCGTCAGAAGCTGCCTCTGATGCGGTGAATGCCGTGAGCGACTCACTGGGTCTGGATTCAGGCGACAGCACGCTGCCTGATGTGGGCAATGACACGCAAACCGGTGTCAACGGCGAGTGACGCCTCGATAAGCCGAAAAGCCCGCGTCCTGAGTGGCGCGGGCTTTTCTATAGAGGTTCGATATCTCCGGCCGCCCGCACGGCTTGAAACTGCCTTTCCCACTGCGCAAATGTGCCCGCTGCGATGGCCTCCCGCATCTCTGCCATGATCTGCTGAAAGTAATGCACGTTGTGCCAGCTGAGCAGCATGCCCGCGATCATTTCTCCGCTGCGATAGACGTGATGCAGATAGGCGCGCGAAAACTGCTGGCAGGTGGGACAGGTGCACGTGTCATCCAGCGGCCTGGGGTCATCGGCGTGGCGCGCGTTCTTGATGTTTACCACGCCGCGTCGGGTAAAGGCCTGTCCCGTGCGGCCAGACCGCGTGGGCAGCACGCAATCCATCATGTCGACGCCGCGCTTCACCGCGCCCACGATGTCATCGGGCTTGCCCACGCCCATCAGGTAACGCGGTTTGTCCACCGGCATCATGTCGGGGGCATACTCCAGCACGCCGAACATCGCCTCTTGCCCTTCGCCCACGGCGAGCCCGCCGATGGCGTAGCCGTCAAACCCGATCTCCCGCAGCAGCTCGGCACTTTCCGCGCGTAAATCCTTGGTCACGCCGCCTTGCTGGATGCCAAAAAGCGCATGTCCCGGCCGGTCGCCAAACGCGTCCTTCGACCGCTTGGCCCACCGCATGGACAGGTGCATGCTGTCGGCCACGTCCTTGTCTGTCGCGGGCAGGGCAGCGCATTCATCGAAACACATCACGATATCAGACCCCAGAAGGCGCTGGATTTCCATCGACCGTTCCGGGGTCAGTTCATGGGCTGACCCATCAATGTGGGATTTGAACGTCACGCCCTCTTCCGTCAGCTTGCGCAGCCCCGCAAGGCTCATCACCTGAAACCCGCCGCTATCCGTCAGAATGGGCCGGTGCCAATTCATGAATTCATGCAGGCCCCCCAGGCGTGCCACACGCTCCGCGCCGGGCCGCAGCATCAGGTGATAGGTATTGCCCAGCACGATATCGGCCCCCGTGGCGCGCACACTGTCCGGCATCATCGCCTTCACGGTGCCTGCGGTGCCCACGGGCATGAAGGCCGGCGTGCGAACATCCCCGCGTGGGGTCCGAATCACGCCGGTGCGCGCCGCACCTTCTGTGGCCTGAAGCTCAAATTCAAATGTCACTGTGGTCATCCTCGAATGCCCGGGCGTTAAAGCCCATTCAGAGCGTCAAGAAAAGTGCGGGTTGAAGTCATGCCATCGGGTGTCATGATTACAGGGAAGACGAAAGGACATGAGACAAGATGCCAGATGATCAAAGCGCGCATATGCAATTTGGGTGGGAAGAATGGATCGGCCTGCCGGATCTGGGGGTCCCCGCGCTCAGCGCGAAGGTCGACACCGGCGCGCGCACTTCGGCCCTGCACGCGTCAGACATCGAAGTCTTCGGGCCACCCGCCAAGCCCAAGGTCCGCTTCAACGTGCATCCCATCCCGGGGCGGGAGGATTTTCGCATCCCCTGTTCTGCCTCATTGATCGACAAGCGGGATGTGGTGTCCTCCAATGGTGAAAAGGAATTGCGCTGCGTGATTTCCTCCACGTTGGCTGTGAACGGGCAATCCTGGCCCATTGAGATCACGCTGACGGATCGCTCCACCATGGCCTCTCGCATGCTTTTGGGCCGCACGGCGCTGCGCGACAATATCTCCATCTTGGCGACAGAGCGCTTTCAGCAACCCGAACTCAGCTATGATGTCTACCGCACTGCCAGCATGCGCACCGCCGCCCCGCGCCGTGATCTGCGCATTTGCGTGCTGAGCCGGGAAGACAATTATTCCACCCGGCGGTTGGTGGAAGAAGGCGAAAAGCGCGGCCACACGGTGGAGGTGATCAACACGACGCGCTGCTACATGGCGATCAACGCGCTGTCGCCCGAGGTGCATTACGACGGCAAACGCCTGCCCCGCTATGACGCGGTGATCCCGCGCATCGGGGCCTCGGTCACGGCCTATGGCGCGGCGATTGTGCGGCAGTTTGAAACCATCGGCACCCATTGCGTGAATGGATCGGCCGGGATCACGGCCAGCCGCGATAAACTTTATGCGCATCAATTGATGGCGCGGGCAAAGATCAACATGCCCAATACGGCCTTTGCGGCCTCTCCGCGCGACAATGCCAATATCATTGGGCTGGTGGGCACCGCGCCGCTGATCGTGAAGCTTCTGGAAAGCACGCAAGGAAAAGGGGTTGTTTTGGCAGAGACGAAGAAGGCGGCTGAGTCGGTGATTGATGCGTTTCGTGGGTTGAAGGCCAATTTCCTCGTGCAGGATTTCGTCAAGGAAGCAGCCGGAGAGGATATCCGCTGCCTTGTCATTGGCGGCAAGGTTGTGGCCTCGATGAAACGCACGGGCGCGGAGGGCGACTTCCGCTCCAACCTGCATCGCGGCGGGTCGGCCAAATCGGTGCGCATTACCAAGGATGAACGCGACACGGCGCTGCGCGCCGCCAAGGCCTTTGGGCTCAACATGGCGGGTGTGGATCTTTTGCGATCAGACAGCGGCCCCAAGGTGCTGGAGGTGAATTCCTCCCCCGGATTCGAGGGGATCGAAGGCTCGACCGGGAAAAACATCGTCGGCAAGCTTTATGAAACAATCGAGGCCCGCGTCCGTCCCGTGCCCATCCGCAAACGCAAAGCGGGCAGTTGACGGCCTGCTCTGGACGCATGGGCCTAGATTTCCTATATCAAAGGGGTCTTCAGGATTGGATGACCGATGGATGACACAATGGAACCGGCCGAAGGCGATTTTCTGATCCAGCCTTCCAGCGTCGACCACCCTTTGTATGAACAGGTGGTGGAGGCGATACGATCTGTCTATGACCCTGAAATTCCAGTGAATATTTATGATCTGGGGCTGGTCTATACCGTCGGCATTGACGAGGAAAACGCGGTCTCCGTAATCATGACGCTGACCGCGCCGGGTTGCCCAGTGGCCGGTGAAATGCCGGGGTGGGTGGCCGAAGCGATTGAACCGCTGCCGGGGGTGAAACAGGTGGATGTGGATCTGACATGGGAACCGCCCTGGGGTATGGATATGATGTCGGATGAGGCCAAACTGGAATTGGGGTTCATGTAGTGTTTGCCATTCCGGGAAAAAATGCTGTCACCATCACCGACAAGGCCGCCGCCCAGATTGCCAAGCTGATGGCTATGGGCGACACCAAGGGCCTGCGCATCGGCGTCAAGAAGGGCGGTTGTGCGGGCATGGAATACACGATGGATTACGTGGCTGAGGTCGACCCCATGGATGAGGTGGTCGAACAGGATGGCGCGCGCGTGATGATTGCGCCCATGGCGCAGATGTTCCTTTTCGGCACGCAGATTGACTATCAGACCTCGCTGCTGGAATCGGGGTTCG
>JBCCCZ010000188.1:0-4695 GCA_039033255.1 Pseudomonadota bacterium | reverse complement strand
TGCGTGTTGAAGAACCCACCCCAGTCCAGGTTCCAGTCCTGGGCTGCTGCGGGCGCAGCGGCGACGCCAAGGGCGATTGCGCTGGTGCAGAGAAGTTGCTTTTTCAAGGTTATCCCTCCTAATTCAAGCAGGATATAGATTAATCCACCGCACCAATGCACCGATACGGCTTGGATATGGAATGGTCGAAATCCTCAGATAGGTCAACGCAACCACCCCGGGTTGCACGACTGTTGCCAGCGTTGTGACGTAATAATCACACAGATTCGGCGCGCACCGGCCAGTTTCCGCCGTCCCCAACAAGAAAACCCCATATTTATAAGCCTTTCGCCTCAAAATGCCGGAGGCCCGCTAAATCCGTGACGATCTCATTACGCGGCGCAATTGCGGCACGTTTATGACGTATTTCCGCCGCATTTCAGACCGCTTGAGAATCGCCCGATACGGAGTCATGTCCAGCCGCGCCGACCGGAAAAATCACCCGCGTTCCATGCGTCGATAGAAAAAGACGATTGCCAAATGCGGCGGCACCACATTGTAACCGATGCCTTCAGATGCCGCGTTCCTGGAAGATTTTTTTGGCCGCGCGAAAGCACTCAAGACCCTGGGGCACGCCGCAATAGATCGCCACCACGTGTATGATCGCGCGGATTTCATCTTTGGTGACGCCGTTGTTCAGCGCCCCACGGCAGTGGATTTCCCATTCATGCATCTTGCCCAAGGCCCCGATCATGGCGAGGTTCATCATGGACCGCGTTTTGGGCTCAATGACATCATCGCCCCAGCCAAAGCCCCAGCACCAAGCCGTCATCGCTTCCTGGAACGGCCGGGTAAAATCATCCGCCGCCGCAAGGTTCTTGTCCACATAGTCCGCGCCAAGCGTGCCTTTGCGCTGCTCCAGCCCCTTCAAAAACAGGTCTTCGTCGAATGTATCGGCCATCGGGCCCTCCCTTTTGTTTCAAACCCCGTGACGGGTCAGCATGTCACGGATTGAAGCCTCAATCTGCCCGCCACAATAAAAATTGCCCCAACGGGCGTTGTTTTCCCTGCGCAGCTCCGCAACCGCAGGAAATGCCAGCACCCGCTCCGATAACCCGGCGACACGCGGCGCATGATGCTCCAGCATCGGGCGCAACTGAGGCAACTTTTGCGTCATCACCCCCCATAGCACCGCCATCACCACATCTGCGAGCAGGACGCGGTCCCCTGTCAGATATCCAGCATCTTCCGTCACATTCTGGCGGCGGGCCCCTTCTTCGAAGATGGCCATCCAACGCGGCAGACGGTCCTCGACAAAGCTCTCCCACTCTCCCAGCGTCCACATCGACCGACCGCCAAACAGCGTCAGCTCATCCAGCACGTCATTGGAATCCGCAATGATTTTATCCGTGAGCGCGACCGGCGCGGCATCATCTGGCATCAACCCGTGCTGTCCCGCGACATAACGCAGAATAGCCGACATCTGAGAGATCGCCGCCCCAGCCTCATGATCCATCAGCACCGGCGGCCCCATGAAGGGCACGGGCTGATCAACGGGCGCGCGCAGCTTGAGTTCCGTCACCTCATCGGGGTCCGGTTCGTCATAGCTCTGCCCCGCCAGCCGAAGAAGCGCGCGGATGAACTCCCCCCGAAACGGGATCGGCCAATAGTAAAGCGTATAGCGCGCCATCTTTCAGGGCCCTCTAGGGGCGCACGGAAATCGCCACATTCTTGGTCTGCACGTAATTCCACAGCGCCTCGCGGCCCTTCTCGCGGCCATAACCGGATTTGCCATAGCCGCCAAAGGGCGTCTCCACCCCGCCTGCGAACCATTCATTGACGAACACCTGCCCTGCACGGATCTGTTGTGCGGCCCGCGTCGCACGGTCGAGGTCGCGGGTGAAGACGCCACCCACAAGCCCGTAATCGGTACCATTGGCAATCTTGTAGGCCTCGGCCTCGTCCTTGAAGGACAGCACCGACAAGACGGGGCCAAACACCTCCTCCTGCGCAATGGTCATGTCAGGCGTGACATCGGCCATCACCGTAGGTTCCAGAAACGCGCCGGGAATGTTCATCTTGCGCCCGCCGGCCACGACGCGTGCGCCTTGGGCTTCGGCCTCACTGACCATGCCCGCCGCGCGATCGCGCTGCGCCTCGGACACCATGGCGCCCATGTTGGCGCCATATTCCGTGCGCTCGATCCCCGGGCCGACGGAAAGTGACTTGGCCACAGCTTCGGCGCGCTCAATCACCTCATCCCGGCGGCTTTCGTGGACAATGACGCGGCTCATGGCCGAACAGACCTGACCCGCGTTGAAGTAAATGCCCCAGCGGATGTCCTTCTCAAACGCCTCAAGATCGGCATCATCATGGACAATCGCCGCCGATTTCCCGCCCAGTTCCAGCACGCAGGGCACCACATTGCCCGCCGCCGCCGTGGCGATGGCAATGCCGGTCTGCACCGACCCGGTGAACACGATCTGATTGACGCGGGCATGCCCCGACAGCGCCGCCCCCGCCTGATGCCCCCAACCGCACAGGATATTCACCGCACCTTTTGGCAACCCCACGGCCTCCGCCGCATGGGCAAAGATGTGGTTCGTGAGCGGCGTCAGCTCCGGCGTCTTGATCACGCAGGCATTGCCCGTCGCCAGCCCCGCCGACAGCGACCGCGCTGTCATCTCAAGGGGGTAGTTCCACGGAATGATCTGCGCCGAGACGCCAAACGGTTCATAATGGGTGAAATCGAAATAGCCCGACCCCAGCGGGATTGACCGCCCTTCCACCGTTTCGGCCTGATTGCCATAATATTCAAAGTAGCGCGCAGCGCCCCTGATCTCCGTCTGCGCCTCCCAGAGCGGCTTGCCCTGCTCCAGCGTCAGCAACTCGGCCAGCTCATCGGCATTATCCAAAAGATAACGCCCCATCGCCTGCACCATGCGCCCCCGCTCCACCGGGCGCAGATTTGACAGCACCCGCGCCTCGTGCACTTTAGCCGCCGCCCGCACGGCGCGGTCCACATCCGCTTCATCGGCCAAGGCCTGCGCCGCCAGCACCTCCCCCGTGCCGGGGTTCACCACATCCACGCGGCCCGCGCCGCCATCGACCCATTCGCCGTCGATATAGTTCTGCCAATAGTCTTTCATCAGGTTTCCTTCTCAGACGGTCACGCTCAAACGACAATACGGTGGGCGTGAAGATGTTCATAATGCGGGATCATGCGCCGGTACACCTGCTGCACGCGCGCGGGGCTTTCGGTGATGTCGATATACTTCCGCGTCTGTCGGGTCAGCCCGGTGGACCTGGCCAGATTGGCATGAAACGACCCACCATCCCACCAGCTATGCTCTGACGGGTCACCGCCCGGTTCCCAACTGAGCGCCTCCGGCATGTAAGGAATGCCCACGCCCTTGCAGAAGGCTTGCGTCATCGCTTCGGGGTCGTCCAGAAGATCATCACTGTCAATCACAGGCGGCGCGCTGCCATTCAACGCCGTCAGCAGATCGAACAGGGCACGCTGTTCGGGAAACCCCACTTCTCCTTCATGGAAATCCGGCCATTTGTTGTGCATTGACGTGATCGTCTTGGCCGGATCGCGGATCAGGACGGCATGGGTGAAGTTCGACAGGAACTCCGGCGTCCACATATGAGAGATGTAATGGGGGAAATCCTTCAGAAAAACCGGGCCCTTCTCGGCACGGGCTTTGATGTCCTCCCAGACACTCTCCAGCGTCAGACCGGGCGTCGTGACCTGGCCTTCTGTGTAGCGATGCCATAACGGCGCCTCCCCTTGATACCAGGCCTCGCCAAAAGGTTCATGCAGGCAATCCAGATCGCCACGCTGGCGCATCATCCATTCAAAGGCGGTAGACGTGGAGCGTGGGACAGCCCAGAGCGCGATAATCTTGTGCATGGTCTTGATCCGTTGGATATGTGCCAGAGATTTTGAGCCTCCGGCGGGGATATTTTTAGCCAGAAGAAACGACTATAGGGTTGCGAGGAGTTGGCCCATTGGCCGCGTTGGGGCGAGGCGCAGGGATTTGAAGATGCGCCAGTACAGCGCGGTGTCGTGGCCAATGACGGGTTTGCCCAGCGCGCCCTCCAGCATCTCTGTCAGGTGAAGAGGGCGTTGCGGCAGCCCGCCAGGGCCAGTGCGGAAATTGCACATGCCGTTGATGAGGTAGGCATCGGCGTTGGGTGCTTCGTCTGCCACGAGTTCAAAGCTTTTCAGCGCCAGATCGCCCTCGAACACCCAGCGCATGTCGTTCACCGTGTCCTGGCTATCAAACCAACCCTGATCGTGGAAGTTGCCCGCCCAGATCACATCAAACCCGGCTTCCTTCAGGAACCCGACCGTGCCTTGCCACCAGGCGGGCCAGTGATAGGCGGCGTTGAGCGCGACTTTTTCGACGTTCATGGCGCGCAACGGCGTGGATGTGGCAGGGCAGGTGGGGTCGAACTGGGTCCATGCCAGCGGGCTGGGGGTGGAGGGTATTCGCCAGCATTGTGAGGAATTGTCCGACCGCTACGGCGTGCGGTTTCACATGGCGGGCTACGCGATGGTGGAGGCTCTGCGCGCGATGAACATCGAAAAAGTCGCGCTCAACGCCGCGTATCACTGGCCGGAATGGTGGCAAGGCACGGTCGGGTTCCTGAAGGAAGCCGGGTTTGATGTGATCTGGGCGGGCAACTTCCACGATCAGGGTTGGTTTG
>JBCCCZ010000187.1:0-4756 GCA_039033255.1 Pseudomonadota bacterium | reverse complement strand
GCGCCTGTCCGTGCATCGGTCTTCCAAGAACATCTCTGTTCAGGTGATCGACGACGTCCAGGGCGTGACCGTGGCCGCAGCGTCGAGCCTCGAGAAGGATCTCGGCATCGTGGGCAAGAACAATATGGACGCCGCCGCCAAAGTCGGCGCAGCCATTGCAGAGCGCGCGAAGAAGGCGGGCGTGGAAGAAGTGATCTTCGACCGCGGCGGCTTCCTCTTCCACGGCAAGATCAAATCGCTGGCGGATGCCGCCCGCGAAGGTGGTCTGAAATTCTAATCAGTGAAGGGGGCGATCGGGTGACCGGTCGCCCCCTCGATGATCCGGGGCGCGGGTTCGGGCCACTGGGATCGGCAGTAGAGAGAGCTCAAGGAGGCCTTGATGGCAGAGCGTGAAAACAGAGGGCGCCGCAATCGCGATGATGACGCGCCGGAATTTGCAGACCGTCTGGTCGCAATCAACCGTGTGTCGAAGACCACGAAGGGCGGTAAGAATTTTGGGTTCGCCGCGCTTGTCGTGTTGGCGATCAGAAGGGCCGCGTGGGCTTTGGCAAAGGTAAGGCCAAAGAGGTGCCCGAGGCGATCCGCAAGGCCACCGAGCAGGCCAAGCGCCAGATGGTGCGTATCCCGCTCAAGGAAGGCCGCACGCTGCACCACGATGTGGAAGGCCGTCATGGCGCCGGTAAAGTGGTCATGCGCACCGCGCCGACCGGTACGGGGATCATCGCAGGTGGTCCGATGCGTGCCGTGTTCGAAATGCTGGGCGTGCAGGATGTGGTTGCGAAATCCATCGGCTCCCAAAACCCCTACAACATGATCCGCGCCACGCTGAACGGTCTTGGCAAAGAAGCCAGCCCCCGCATGGTCGCACAGCGTCGTGGCAAGAAAGTTGCAGACATCCTGCGCCGTGATGATGCACCGGCTGTCGATACACCCGCTGAAGAAGCGGCGAGCTAAGGAGAGAGAGACATGGCAAAGACAATCGTCGTCAAACAAGTCGGCTCCCCCATCCGTCGCCCCAAAGAACAGCGCGCGACATTGGTGGGGCTTGGCCTGAACAAAATGCACAAGACGCGTGAGTTGGAAGACACACCAAGCGTGCGTGGCATGGTCAACAAGATCCCACATCTGGTGGAGATCGTCGAAGAAAAAGGCTGACGCCGGTGCCGGGGTGAACCCCGGCCTACGGAAAGCTATGAGCCCCGGTCTGAATGGCCGGGGCTTTGTTTATGGCCTGATCCGGTTCTACCGAAGGCCGCTTCAAAACCTCACTGGATCAGCCCACGCGCCGCGAGGAAATTCACCACCTCCTGCCTGGGCTGCGCATGGTCCAGAAGCTCATGCACCGCCGCAAGGCGACCCGACGTGTAGACAACCGACCGGCTGCCATTGTTTGCGCGCAGATTTCGGGTGCAGTTCCCGCGCGTCCACCGATCCTGAAACCAGGGATCGTTTGCACCCACCAAAGCCAGGACCGGCGTCGAGGCACTGGCGTTCATGCCTTTGTATTCGCCCCATCCGGCCTGACAGGTCCAGCCTTCGATAATACGGGCCGCCTCCCCTTGCTGGGGGCGGAGCGTCGCGGTGGTGATGCCGCCTTCGCTCGAACCCATGATCACGATGCGACTGGGGTCAATAAAGGGCAATCTGCGCGCCTGTCGAAGTGCATAAACCGCATCGTTTTGTCGAATTTTCAGTGTGTTGCGATACATTCCGCCTGTATTGGTTTGTACATCGCAGGATTGGGGATATTTCTGCCGCGCGAAACTGGCAGGTGCCACGACAACAAATCCGAGGTTGGCCATAAACTGGACCCGGCGATGCGTGCCCTGCCAGATGCCGGAGCAGCCGTGCAGGTAAATCACAGCTGGAAGTTTTGCATCAGTTTGGGGTGACCACCCCAAGAGACGAGAGGTCGTGAGCTTCTTGGATCTGCTTTTGCCCGTTGGCACCCGCACGATGGCGGCCACCCATGCGCGGTGCATCTCGTTTGGATCAGAGATGTCCGAATTGCTGATCTGGGAAGGATCGGTAAATGCCTTGGTTGCATTCCCGAGGCCCCGATCCTGCGCTTGGGCGGCAGAACCAAGCCCCCAGCAAACCAAAAACGTGACGCATAAAATACGAAAACCCATAGCCATATCCTCCGTGTTTCCATCGTTGCTGAAGGCGTTTTTTCTGTCAAAGGCTCTCAGAATAAGGCGGAAGGAAAGCTATGCGACAAATCTTGTCGCAAACGGGCATACCCACGCCCGCTTCAAATGCTTGCTTGAGGCCCGACGGTAGGGAGAACTTCATGGCGGTAGAGACCAAGCGCAGGAAACGCGGCGGCGGACGGGCGGGCCATGCCGACAGGCGCGGATCGGCCACGGATCACCAGATGCCATGGAACCCCCCCATCAACATCGACCGCCCGACAGAGCCTTTGCGTGAAGATGGCGTTCAGGCGATCCATGACGGGGCAATGCGGATCCTTGAGGAGATTGGGATCGAGTTCCTGAACCCCGAAGCGGTGGAGATCCTCAAGGCGTCAAGCGGCTGCACCATCGATGGCGAAAACGTCCGCATGGGCCGGGATTTCGTGATGGAGCAGGTGGCGCTGGCCCCTTCGGAATGGACCATCACGCCCCGCAATCCCGATCACACGATTACGATGGGCGGCAAGAACCTGCTCTTCGGTAACGTCTCCTCCCCGCCCAGCTACTGGGATATGGCCATCGGCAAAAAGGTCACCGGCACGCGGGAGATGTGCGCGAATTTCTTCAAACTGAGCCAGCATTTCAACTGTATCCATTTTATCGGCGGTTATCCGGTGGAGCCTCAGGATATCCACGCCTCCATCCGCCACCTTGATGCGCTTTATGACAAGCTGACGCTCACCGACAAAGCCGCGCATGCCTACTGCCTCGGCAAGGAACGCGTGGAAGATGTGATGGAGATGGTGCGCATCGCGGGCGGGCTGACCCATGAAGAATTTGACGCCACGCCCCGGATGTACACCAACATCAACTCCACCTCGCCGCTAAAACATGACTTTCCGATGCTCGACGGCTGGATGCGGCTGGCGCGGCGCAATCAGGGGCTGGTGGTGACGCCCTTCACGCTGGCCGGTGCCATGGCGCCTGTAACGATGTCAGGGGCCGTGGCGCAATCGCTGGCCGAGGGCCTTTGCGCGGTCGTTCTGGCCCAACTGATCCGCCCCGGGGCGGCTTGCGCCATAGGCACATTCACCTCCAACGTCGATATGAAATCCGGCGCACCCGCGTTCGGCACTCCCGAATACATGCGCGCCACGCAGATGACCGGGCAGTTGGCGCGCTTCTACGGCCTACCAATGCGCGCGTCCGGCGTTTGCGCGGCCAATGTGCCCGATGGGCAATCCATCTGGGAGACGTCGAACAGCCTTTGGTCGGCGGTGCAGGCGGGGGCCAATATGGTCTATCACGCGGCCGGTTGGTTGGAGGGCGGGCTGATCGCGAGCCCGGAGAAATTCATCATGGATTGCGAAATTCTTCAGCATATTCAGCGCTATATGGACCCGATGATCACGGCCACAGGCCCCGACGAAATCGCAGTCGAGGCGGTGCGCGAGGTGGGCGATCAAGGCCATTTCTTCGGCATCCAGCACACGCAAGATCGCTACACCACTGCCTTCTACCAACCCTTCCTGAGCGATTGGCGCAATTTCGAGGCCTGGGAGGCCGCAGGCGGCATCTGGACCCCGGAACGCGCCCATCAGCAATTCCGCGATATCATCGCCAGTTTCGAAGCCCCGCCGATGGATGTGGCGATCCGCGACGAGCTGGCAGAATTTGTGGAGCGCCGCAAACGCGAAGGCGGTGCGCCGACAGATTTCTGAACCGGGTCATAAAGTACTGACAATTGAATTTATTGGGTCGGTGTTAACCATCCAAGTGGCAAGCTCCGCTCAGCCATTGACGGAGATGAGACTTGCACGGGCTCATAAACAGGGCAGTCGAAAGATTTGCGCGTGACACATATGGGGATGCATTCTGGAGGTCGGTTGCCGACGATGCCGGGCTGCTCTTTTCTTCCTTTGAGGCGATGCTGACCTATGAGCGTGGTGTGACAGACCGTGTTGTGAATGCGCTTTCCGATGCGCTTGGCAAACAGCGAGAAGAGGTTCTGGAAGACTTGGGCACTTACCTTGTGGCCTCACCCAAAACCGATGCGCTGCGTAGGCTTTTGCGCTTTGGCGGCACTGATTTCGTGGAGTTTGTGAATTCGCTGGATGAATTACCGGCCCGCGTTCGACTGGCCGTGCCCGACCTGCCCATGCCGCACATTGAGCTCAAAGAGGACGACCCAGACAGGTTCAGCGTCGTGATCAAGTCCCGCCCTGGAACAGAAGGTCTTTTTGCTCACGTACTTTCAGGTTTGTTGCGGGCGATGGCCGATGATTACGGCGCGCTTGTCTTTCTTGATCTCAACAAAGATGAAGACGGCACTGACGTCATTGATGTTTGCTTGCTCGACGTTGATTTCGCTGAGGCGCGTAATTTTGAACTGGGGGTGCAGTCGGGATGAAAGACGCCGACCCGAACCAGACGTCCTTCACGCGGTTGCTCGATTTGGTATGCCCCTGGTACGTGGTGCTGAACAACGAGGGCAGAATACACCACACCGGGCCAGGCGTTTCCAAGCTGAATGGCGATGCCCCTCTGGTGGGCGCGGCATTGCTGGACTTTCTGGAATTGCGGCGGCCAAAGACGTTGCAGGGCATGGACGGGCTTTTGGC
>JBCCCZ010000186.1:0-4848 GCA_039033255.1 Pseudomonadota bacterium | reverse complement strand
CGTAGCCTGTGGCTTGCGCCCATTCGGCCTGCTGCTCAGTCCCGGAGAGGAAGTCGAGGAACTGCGCCGTGCAGGCATACTCCGCGTCTTCATGGCCTTGCAGCGCCCAGAGGGTTGCGCCACCGATGATGGAGTTTTGCGGCGCATCGGCCACGGATTTATCCAGCGGCAGAGGGACTTGCGTGAATTCGAAATCCTTGATGTCGTTCTGGAACCCGCCGAAATAGGCAGACGAGTTGATCCACATCGCCGCTTCGCCATTCACGAATTGCGGGCGGCTGTCGCCGCGACGACCGCCATAGACACAGAGCCCTTCTTCAACCATATCCTGGATGCGGTCGAGGTGGTTCACGACGGCCTCATTGTTGATCGTGAGTTCGGTGCCGGTGCCGGCGAACCCATTCTCCATCGTGCCGATTTGCAGGTCGTGCCAGGCGGAGAAGTTTTCGATCATCGACCAGCTTTGCCAGCCGAAACCAAGCGGGGAGGCGACACCTGCAGCTTTCAGCGCGCGGGCGGCTTCCACGGTTTCATCCCATGTCGCGGGGATCGCGACGCCGTTGTCTTCAAAGAGCGTTTTGTTGACCCACATCACCGGGGTGGAGGAGTTGAAGGGCAGCGAGAGCATGTTGCCTTCGGTGTCCGAGTAGTAGGAAATGACGGCGGGGATGTAGCTTGACTCATCGAAATCCATCCCCTGGTCTTCCATCAGCTTGTGGACCGGATAGATCGCGCCTTCGGCGGACATCATGGTGGCGGTGCCGACCTCGAAGACCTGCACCATATTGGGCTGTTCGCCCGCGCGGAAGGCGGCGATGGCGGCGGTCATCGTCTCGGTATAGTTGCCTTGGTAGACGGAGTTGACGGTGCAGCTGTCCTGCAGGCCGTTGAAGGTGGTGGCGAAAGCATCGGTGCGTTCGCCCAATTGGCCGCCCATGGCGTGCCAGAATTGGATTTCCGTGCGGTCGGCGGCGTGGGCCGTCATGGCGGTCAGGCCGAGCGCAGCCACAGACGTAAGCAAAGCGGTCTTCATGTGTTCCTCCAAAAAAAATTGATTATCTCCCGTGTGGGTAGCGTAGTCTGAGTCTTGGCCGTGCGTCCACAAAAGAGTCTCGGCTGGCTAACTTGCGGGTATGACGGGTGTGCGACAGGGGTGTTTCAATTTTGTGAAAGTGGGGGTTTGAGTGGGCGCGGAATCAAGGGCGTAGCCCGCCGCGCCTTCGCAAGGCCCCACCCAGGGCCTGGCGAATTGGCAGTTGCAGGCTTTTGCTCTGATGTCGTCCGAAACCCGAGCGATAAAGTGTTGCCGCTCAAGGGGCAGGAACGCCAGACCGGGGCCTTGCGAAGGCGCTCTGTTAGTCGCAGATGGGCAGGACGTAGGGTGCCGGTGTGGGCAGGCTGTCGCGCCATGCGTTGATCACGGGCTGCAAGTCGGATTTCGGCCAGAATTTGGGTTTGCCGATCTCTTGGAGGCAACGCGCGTTCCAATAGGTGCCTGCCTGCGCGGGTGTTTGGCCGTTGCTGAGGGCCGCATTCACCGCCTCGATATCCTTTGATTCCGGGTAGATATAAAGCGAGGTCGGGTTGCTTTCGGTCAAGTCCAGAATGCCTTGCGTCTCCGGGATGGACCATGTCGTGCAGCCATTGCTGCGCCCGCCGGTGTAGTTCACGAGGCTGCCATAGGGCACGTAGCCTTCGTCATCGGCATGGGGGCTGTCTTCGTCTTTGTAGCGGCATTGCCAGCGCAGGAACATCGCCACATGCCCGCCGATTTCGCGCTCGCGGGCATTCTCGGTTTCGCCTTCACCGTCAAACAGCAGGAAGGTGCGCAGGAAGGGCTTTTTCGTGCCCCCTTCCGTAAAGTATCCCTTGAAGGAGGTGCGGTGTTCGGCGGTCACGTACGCCCCGCCCATGGTCAGTTTTGACCCTTCGGCGTTGGAGAAGTTTTTCGCGCATTGCCGCCCGTTTGAGAAATCTGCCGCCGCCAGTTTGCGCCCGTTGCCATAGCCGGAATAAACGGCGCGGAAGCTCTTCATGGCCTCGCAGATGACGTAGAACCGGTCATTGGGTGCGCCGTTTCGGGCGGCACTTGGGCGCGTTACGTCCATGGCGAAATAGCAGGCGTTGGAGACCTCCCCGGCGGCGACTTTTTCGCGATAGAGCGCGCGGGCGCGGGTGAGGACGACCTCGGCGATCTGGCCTTCGCCGGTGCCCACGTGTTTTTGTAACCAGGCGGGGATGTCTTCGGTTTGGGCGGAATGGGCGGGGCCCGCGAGGAGCGCCAAAAGCAGGGCAGAATACCGTATAGTGTTGGTCAGCACGGGGCACGCCTCCGTTTGCTTGAAATCACTTCCAGCGTGCAGGAGCATTTTGTTTGCGTCAATGGGTTAAGCGCCCGATCTGATATCTGAGGCACTTCGCTTCAATCAAAAGCCCCGCATGATGGGCACCATCATGCCGCGCCGGTCCGCCCCCACGGGGCGGCGCGTTCCGCACCACCCCGCGGACCGGCTCGTGAACTGTGATCGGGAGTGCCTCAGGTTTCGGATCGGGGGTTTTGACCACCCTCCACCGGGCGCAGGAGGAAGGCTGGTATGCAGGCGTCGAGGCCTGCGGGCAGAACCAGTCGTGCCCCCGCTTCATAGAGGCGTTGGGTGAGGTCCGTTTGGTCGCTTTGCAGCGTGACGGAAATGGTCGAGCGGCTGGTGATGGCGACGTCTTGGGGCAGGCTTGCGATGAACGTCTCTGACGGCCATGGGACGAAGGCGCCGGGGGCCTCGCCACCCACGCGCATGACCACGGCCAGAACGATGATCCAGGCCACGAAGAGGATGGGGATGGCGAGCAGGATGCGGCGGATCATGGGGTGGGCCTAGTAGTCATGGATGTGTTCTAGGGTGAGGCCGCGTGCCGCGAGCCCGCGTAAGGTTTCGGCGAGGTGTGTGACGGGTAGCAGGAACAGGTGGCGGGTGTCGCCGTAGCCTTGTCGGGGCAAGCTGGCGAGAGCGCCTTCTATCTGAGGTGTCTGGGAAATGGCCGAAAACATGATCTGGTCGTTGCCTGCGATGTCGAGGAACTGCGCGCCTTGCGCCGCCCAATTAGCGAGGATGCCGGTCAGTTGGCGGTAGCGGGGGGTCTCAATTTCCAACCCACCAGCGACCGGACCCATCACGCGGACGCCGTCGATTGAGGTGAGCGCGTCCTCAGGGATGTCGGCGATCACCATTTGCAGGGTCAGGTCATCGGGGCCTGTGGCCTCGACGGCGGCGGCGATGACCTCGGCATAGGCGGCGCGGTTGCGGTGTTCGAACCCCAGTGCTGCAGCGCGTTCCCAGTCTCTGAGCGATCCGGTGGAGGCCGCAGAGAGGGCGCGCGCGTCAGAGCGGAAATCGTATTGGTGCCAGGGAACCTGTTGGAGAAATTTGGCATAGCCTGCGGCCTGCTCTGCCGACAGATCATCGAGCGGAGCGCGCGTCTCACCCCAGAGCGAGGCCGCGACACGGCCGAGCGTTTCCTCGTAGAGTGCTTTGACCAGCATTTCGAAGGTGAAGGAGACGCCGATGACGTAGACCAGTTGTTTGGTGCTGCCGTCGATCTCGCCAAGTTGGGCGCTTTCCCCAGTCAGGGCGCATAGCGAGCTCCAGTAGCCGCCGATGGCGGAAAGGTAGCGGAAGTGATGGGGATCGCCGGTGCGGATCACCTCGGCGTAGTCGTCATAGGCGTGGACGATGTGCCATTCTGGGTAGGTGAGCAGGGTGCGGACTTCCGCCCGAGTTTCGCCCGACAGTGGGTTCGCAGGCGCAGGCGGGCCGTCGCCTCGGCACATGGCCTCGTTGTAGCCCACGGGTGCGAGCAGCCCGATGATCAGCGCCACCAGACCCAGCAGCACCCATTTGGCAAAGCGCCAGAGACGTCTCATGCGCGCCGTGCTGTGATGAGACCCACCACGAGGGCGATGAGGCCGAGGCTGATATGGGGCATGTTCGCGGCCAGTCGCAGGAAGGAGAATTCCGGGCCCAAAGACGGGTTGGTGAAGATGCCGAAATCGAGATAGCCCCAGCCGGTGAGGATGCCCAAGGCCCCATCGCCTAAATAGGCCGCACCAAAGAGGATCATGAACATAATGGCCGAACGTTGGGAGATGATCCCTGCACAGAGCGCCCAGATCGCGGAGACAAGGTGCAGCGCGTCATCGAACGGGTCGAGAGCAAAGATGCCGAAAGCGAGGCCTTGGTCATCGGTCAGCCCGGGGATGTAGTTGAGCGACGCAGCGGCCAGAAGGATCACGGCGTAGACGAAACAGAGGCGGCGAATGAAGGTCATAGGCGCTCCAGATAACTGTCCCAAAGGTTGTTGCGCAGGGTGAGCGAAGGGTCAATCTCGCGTTTCCGGGTGGCGAACTCAGCGGCGCGGGGGTAGGCGGCGGCAAACTGGTCAACGGTCGCGTGGGGCCGGTAGGGCAGGTAGTAGCAGCCGCCCAAGGCGATGATGCGGTCGATGAGCGCGCGGGTCATGCGGCGGTGGTCGGCCTCGGCCCGTACGGTCATCTCTTGCGTGAAGGACATCACGGCGGCGATGCGCGGGGTGGGGGAATGGGCCAGTAGGCTCACGGGATCACTGTCCACAAAGCGCAGGGTCACGTTGAGGAATTCGACGAAGGCGTTGGGGATGACGTCTCGGCAGGCTTCCAGGAAGCCATCGAAGGCCTCGAACGGCACGAAATACTCATGCAGGATGTCGACGCGGGTGGGGTCGCGATCATCCAGCGTGACGACCGGTTCGTTCATCAGCGAATTGCGGGTGGAGGTGCCTGCGATCCGTGGGCCGAGGCCTGCCTCGAACCACCAT
>JBCCCZ010000185.1:0-4853 GCA_039033255.1 Pseudomonadota bacterium | reverse complement strand
CCCCAATTCGGATCGCCATTCCACGGCCTGCCAAACGCGCTCTGGTATCTCCAAATGCCTACTTTTTTGCGGGGTCCATCGTGGCGTAAGTTGCAAACAAGCGGGTCTGCGCCATGAAAAAGACGAAGATCACGATAGGCATCGCAAAGGTCTCAAAATAAACCCAGAATTCCTCGGATTGCGTGCGCCAGACCACCTCGTTGGCCACGGCGGAGAGGAAGAACAGCAAGGTGACCCGTTTAGTCAGGATCATCCAGCCCTTATCCTTCAAGGGCATCATCTCTTCCATCACGAATTTCAACCAGCTTTGGCCGCGCAAAAGGCCGATGCCGAGGATGATGGTGAAGAGCAGATAGACCGCCGTGGGCTTCATTTTGAAAAACTTGGGGTCGTTGAACCAGACGCTCAAACCCCCGAAAACGATAAGCAACACGGCGGTGACGGCCTGCATCCGCGCCAGTTTTCCTGTCAGGAACCACAACACGCCAATGCCCAGAAGGAAGATCGGGATGAAGGCGGCGGTGACAGCGACGAAGCCTGTGTATTCCACGCCGCCGACAACGAAGACCTCATCCTTGTAAAGCAGGTAGGCCACGAAGAATCCGATGATGGGCCCGAATTCCAATGCGGCCTTCAGGCCGGGATGCACGGTTTTCTCAGGTTTTGTGACGGGCGGGTCGCCTGCGGTTTGCGCGGCCATCTGGGCCTGCTTCAACGCGCGTCTTTCCTCGCGGCGCGCGGCCTTTCGGCGGGCGTGTCGTTCTTCGCGGGTCTCAGCCATGCCGCGTCAGCCTCCTACTTCCACAATCACGGCCCCGGCCGCGATCAATGCCATCAGCGCGATGCGCCACGGCCCCACCGTTTCCTTCAACGCGATCCAGCCGATGAAGGCTGCAAAGATGGTCGAGGTTTCGCGCAGAACTGCCGCCTCACCTACCTTGTCCAGCCGGGTGGCCAGCATGATCGATCCGAAGGACATATAGGCGACAAACCCGCCGATCACACCCCTTTTCATCAACGCAATCACGTGAGGCGGATTTTCCATGCGGCGATAGCGGATCAGGGCGATGAAGGGCATGACGAGGCCGTCGATCAGGAAGAACCACGCGAGAAAGGTGAAGGGGTTGGCGGTGGCGCGGATGCCGTAGGCGTCGAAGGTGGTGTAGAGCGCCACGAACAGCCCCGTCATCACAGCCAGGGTCAGCGCCATGGGCATCGTATCGCGGGCAATTGTCATGGTGCGCAGGTTGTAGGCGCCAAGGCCGAAAATGCCGGTGAGCAGCACCAGAAGGCCCATCCATTGCATGACGGTGAAGGTTTCATTGAAGAGGAAGTAGGCGCCGATGACGGCAAAAATGGGGGAAGTGCCGCGCACCACCGGGTAGACGACGGTGTAGGCCCCGCGCGTGTAGGCCATGGCCTGCAGGATTTTGTAGATCATGTGGATGACCCAGACGAGCGCGAAGATGGGCCACATATGCGGCTCCGGCCAGGGCACGACGAAAAGCGCAAAGGGCGCGGCCATGATGGCATAGCTGGCGTCGATGGCCCCGCGCGTGAGCCACGGGTCAAACCGGCCCTTTTGCAGTGCGCCGAAGACGGCGTGCAGGAAGGCGGCGAGGATGGCGAGGATCAGGGCGACCGTGCTGCCGGTTTCAGTGCCTTCGAGCGAAAGAAACCACTCGGTCATGGGAACATGCCGTTTTCCTCTAAAATGATCCGGGCCTCTTCGGCGGGAATGTGCATCGTCCGGTAGCCATCGGGGGATGGCGCGTCCTCATCCGGGATCAGACGGAAAACCCAAGCATAAGTTCCACCACTGGCATCTTCAAACGTGGACGGACAGTCGAAAATCAGCTCCCTCGCCCCGCGCCAGCCAAATTCACGGCGCGCCTCGCGTGAGGGTTCACAGGAAAAGGCGGTGATCTTGCCGAAACCGACGTCGCCGGGAATACGACCGAACCGTCCCTCCCCGTCAAACACGCGCGTCTTGGTTTCAATCGCGTATCTCACCTGGTACTCGGCCGCGTCTGGCGGCTCTGCCGACCATCGCGCGATGTATCCGGGCAGCAAGAGGACAGCGGTCACGACCACAAACGCACCCACGGCGATGCCCGTCACACGATTTGAACTCTTGGACGGGTCGGCCATGGGATCACCTTACTCCTCTAATCCGGTGAGCGCGGCGGCAAACTCTTCTGGATCGAACGGCGCAAGATCATCTATTTGCTCGCCCACGCCGATCGCATGGATGGGCAGGCCGAACTTGTCTGCCAGCGCCACGAGCACACCGCCTTTCGCCGTGCCGTCGAGCTTGGTCATCACGAGGCCTGAGACGTCGGCCAGTTTCTGGAACGTCTCCACCTGGCTCAGCGCGTTTTGACCTGTCGTGGCATCCAGCACCAGAAGCGTGTTGTGCGGTGCGCTTTCGTCCTTCTTGCGGATGACACGGACGATCTTGGCCAGTTCCTCCATCAGGTCCTGCCGGTTTTGCAGACGCCCGGCGGTGTCGATCATCAGCAGGTCTGCGCCATCGCGAGCGGCCTGTTCCATGGCGTCATAGGCAAGGCTGGCCGGGTCCGACCCCTCGGGCGCGGTCAGCACGGGCACCCCTGCCCTGTCGCCCCAGATTTGCAGCTGTTCGACGGCGGCGGCACGGAAGGTATCACCGGCGGCGATCACCACGGATTTGCCCGCCGCCTTGAACTGGCTGGCCAGTTTGCCGATGGTCGTGGTCTTGCCCGATCCATTCACACCGACGACCAGCACCACCTGCGGGGTCTTGGGGAACAGCGGCATGGGGCGGGCGACCGGGTCCATGATGCGGGCAATCTCTGAGGCCATCAGCTCCTTGATTTCACGGGTCGACAGTTTCTTGCCCATGCGGCCTTCGGCCATGTTGGCGGTGACGCGCAAGGCGGTGTCGACGCCCATATCGGCGGTGATCAGCAGCTCTTCAAGCTGTTCGAGCATGTCATCATCGAGCGCCCGGCGCATGACCGCTTTGGTTTCCTTGCGGCCCAGAAGGCGGCCGAGAAGACCGGTTTTTGGGGCGGTCGCGGGTTCAGGTTCGGGCTGAGGTTGAGGCTCGGGTTTCCGTTCTGGCTCAGGGTCCGGGGCCGGTTCAGGCTCGGGTTTGGATTCTGGCTCTGGCTCGGGTTGGGGCTCAGGCTCTGGCTCTGGCTCCGGTTGTGGCTCTGGCTCTGGCTCCGGTTGTGGTTCCGGCCCGGGCTCAGGTTCGGGCTCAGGTTCGGGCTCCGGCTCCGGTACGGGTTCGAGCTGCATTACAGGCTCAGGCTCAGGCTCAGGCTCAGGGTCTGGTTCTGGTTTTGGTTCTGGTTCTGGCTGCGGATCAAGCTGCGACTCCGGCTCGGGCGTGGCTTCCGCCATCTCTTCGACGCCGCCTTCTTCCACAATTGCGTCCAGCCCCTCATCGATCTTCGACGAGGACTTGAAGAGCTTGTTCTTGAGTTTTTTGAAAAATGACATCTTAGCGCCCTTTGGCCTTCTTGTGTTCCACGTATATCGCACGCAGCCCGGATGGAAGAGCGGGATGCGCCCGGCCGCATGCAGCGATTCGGGCAGAAGGCCCGGTATTGGGGCAAAACACCTGTGGTTGATCGACCCTAGGGTGGGTCGAAAAATCGCAAAATGAACTCAAGGTTGCAACATGGCCATATCCCCAACCATAATCCCGATAAAATACATTAAAACAAATTGTTGCGGTAATTTATTCACCTCATTTCGCACCTTCTTTTGCCCGTTCGTTTCAGGCGCAAACCCGATGAGACCTGCCGCCGATGACGCGCTTTTCCGTCATAACCCTATTGCCCTGCCTGTTGATGAAGGCGGCTGTGGTGCTGGGCGGTGACTGGGCATGGGGTGCGCTTCTTGACATGACAGCGCTTTTGTCTTGCATGGATCGGCTGACGGTCACGAGTTGGTAAAACACCGTTCCTGAGGCGGTGTTTCCGGCCAGTGATGCGCTTCTTGTGGTGTTGGCGGTGGCGCATTTTGCCATGCTGGCTGCAGGCCTTTGAGGCGTTGTGGAACCAAGCAGGTTGGAGGTGTCGGAGCGCATCGCACTTGGTGCGGGTGACAGGCTGGTTTTCGTTCTGACGCTCGAGATGGAAAATGAGCGGCGCAGGCGGGCGCAAAGCCGGTCGTTACACATCCTTACATCCTTCACGCGGGAGGGGCTTGTGCGGCCATTATTGGCGTTTGGGCCGGGTTTGGCGCGCTTGGTGCGATGGCGGTTCTGTCGATCATGGCGCATGCGCAGGTCCAAATCCGGATGGCCGATTACGAGCAGCTTTATGGGTTGCAGCGACAGCGTTTGGCCAATGGGCGGCTGGAACCCGTGGGACCGCAGCATGCGTGGAACCCTCGGGGTGTGTTTTCATCCGTCCTGATGGACAATGCACCACGACACTCGGATCACCACATGAGCCCGCACAATGACTATCCCTCCCTGCAGCTTGACGTCGAAGAGATGCCGTATCTGCCCTACCCACTGCCCATCATGGGCGTGATCGCGCTGGTGCCACAACTTTGGTTCCGCCGGATGAACCTGCTGTGCAGCGTCTGGAGCGTGGCGCCCGGTGAGATCGGCAAAGTCCGGCCTCAAGGGCGAAATCGCAGTGGCAAGCCCGGGGCGCATCTGGCACAGTCAGCCTATGCGCAACGCTATCCTTCATAGCATTCTCACCCTTGTGATGTCCGCTGTTCCCGCCTTTGCCATGAGCGGGCAGGAATTTGACGACTATACCCAAGGCAAAACCTTCTACTTTGCATCAGATGGGGAGCCTTATGGAGCTGAAGAATACCTGCCAAACCGCCGGGTTCGTTGGACT
>JBCCCZ010000184.1:0-4872 GCA_039033255.1 Pseudomonadota bacterium | reverse complement strand
GGATAGTGCGTTTGGGGGCTGGCCCCCAAGGATAGTGCGTTTGGGGGCTGGCCCCCAAGAACCGTACGTTTCGACGCAGAATGTGACTTAGAGAACCGTCACTTTCGTCCCGACCGGCACTTTCTCATAGAGCTGGTTCACATGATCATTGAGCATCCGAATGCACCCGTTCGACACCGACCGCCCGATGG
Organism: Pseudomonadota bacterium; assembly: GCA_039033255.1. Taxonomy (GTDB): domain Bacteria; phylum Pseudomonadota; class Alphaproteobacteria; order Rhodobacterales; family Rhodobacteraceae; genus Roseovarius. The sequence continues at coordinate 4,681 of JBCCCZ010000184.1, read as the reverse complement.
AGCGCGGCGCCGTTGTGCCGTGGATCCGGTAATAGGTGTCCCGCCCGTTCTGGAACAGATAAAGCGCGCGCGAGCCAAGCGGATTGGCCGGGCCCCCTGGCTGACGGTAGGTCTCGTCAGCCTCGAATTCTGGGTATTTCCCGGGATCGCGGGCGATCATTTCATTGGTCGGGCGCCAGTCCGGCCATTTGCGTTTGTAGGCAATGACCGCCGTGCCCTGAAATTCCAACCCGGCCCGGCCCACGCCGACCCCGTAGCGCAGCGCCTCACCTGGGGCGGTCACGAAATAGAGGAAGTGCCCACGTGGCACCACAACCAGCTTGCCGACCTCATATTGCTTTGAAATGCTCACGGTCGTGGGTTTGTAGCGCGCTTCAAGCTGGAAGCCGAGCGCAGGGGTTGCCAAGGCTGATAGGCTGCCCGCGATGAACAAACGACGATCAATCATTTCCAGAATCCCTCTTTCGAACCGCGATCTCAGATTAACCCGTTTGAGCGCCATTCAGAATGCGACATACGCAAATAATCTCGAAAATGTGACCGAACTGCCGCCGCAAAGCCTAATCTGCGCGCTGATCCTGCGCGCCACGTCGCGGCTCCCGGATCTTGCGCCACAAAAACCGCATTCCCGCGCGCGGCACTCGCAAAAATGCCCGCGCCAGAAGCTGGGAGTATTCCGTCTCCCCCGCCAAAAGCCGCATGTAGTCGCGTTTGAGCGTTTTTGAGGCCCGAAAGGTGCTGGCAAAAAACGGCTTCATGCGCGCGGCAAAGAGGAGCGGACGCAAGACACGGGCGCATCGAAGTGCGGTTCGGATGGGGCGCGTTGCGGGCAAATAACGTGCGAAAGCCGTCCCCGGGGCCTGCGCCGCCACAGCCTCCGCCGCCGCCCGCCCGGCCATGGCCCCCGATTGTATGGCATATCCGATGCCTTCGCCGGTGATCGGATCGACGAACCCCGCCGCATCGCCTGCGAGCAGCACATGGCCCCGACCGGGACGGTTTCGAAACCCGCCAAAGGGTAGAAATTGCCCTTTCACCTTGGCGTTCCGGCCGGTGCGCAACAGCTCAAGATACCGGGTCAGGCGCGCCTTCATATCCGGGTTTTCAACCTGCAATCCACCGATGCCTATGGTCGTGCTGTGCCGCTTGGGAAAGGACCAGCCATAGCCCCAATTGGCGGCGGCGAAATCCACCCGGATGGGCGTGGTGTGATCGGGCTCGGTGCTGCTATCCTCAATCTCAAGCGCGAAACCGATCTTGCCCGTGTCATAGCTTTCCCCGAACAGCGCCTCGGCCACGCGGGATCGCACCCCGTCTGCGCCAATCAAACACCCAAAGTGCAATTCAGTGTCATCTGCCAAGCGCAAAAGTCGCCTGTCCAGATCCAGCGTTTCGATCCTCTGCCCGGAAAAATCCAGCGCGCCCTGTTCGACGGCCTGCCCAAACAGCACTGCGTCGAGGTCCCACCGCATGGTCAGGTAAGCCCTCGGCACGTCTCGCATCTCCGCCAGCCGCGCCCCATCCATGAAAAATTCGAAAGCATCGCGCGGTTCAAACAGATCGTCGGTGATCTCAAGCCCGAACACCTCACGCAAGTGGCGTGCACAGCGCCCGGTGATCAGCCCGCCACACAGCTTCGCCCGTGGAAACCGTGCCTTGTCGATGACGGCCACACTGGCCCCTTGGCCCAGGGCCGAGACCGCCGCTGCCGACCCCGCAGGCCCGGCACCGATCACAACGACATCTATGTCAGAAGGGCTCTTCATGGGCGCAAACTAACGTCTGCCCTTCCATGTGGCCAGCCATGGTTACGACTGATGGCCGCGCCGATCCAGCAGCAGATCGAGAAGGAGCGGCAACATCACCACGCCGTAGGTGGTTGCAAAGAACACCGCCACGCCGCCGACCCAGCCGATGCCCGCAAGCATCATCACCAGAAAGCCAGCGACAATTCCGCAAAGGCTTGCGAATATAAAGAGGCATAGGGCCATGGGCGTGTGTCCTTCCATCTATCTCAGAGCCCCGCCCAATCCGTGATGGGGTGCGGGGCAGGGGTGTCTTTGGGCCGGTCGGGCGACAGATCCGCCCGTTGGGTGCCGTCCTGACCCGCATGTCTGGGGTCGGGGTCCTTAAGATCTTCTGTCTTTTGCGACTGTTGCATGTGCATTTCCTTCCTGCGTGTTGGTCAGATGGATAGGAAAGCGCGTGAGTGCCAGAGCTGATGGGGTGCATGTGATGGCGCGTGAGGGGGATATCACAGCTTGGTGATCATCCCTTGCCTGTGTTTTGTGACCTGCGGGCGGGCGATCTGGTCAGATCATCGCCCAATCGGTGAACTGGTGCGGCTTGGGTGCGCGAAACCCGGGGTTCCGGCGCGGACCTGTCCAGCGCTGCATGTTGCGTGTCGGCATGACTGCTCTCCTTATGCGGAGATTGTCCGTTAGAAATGGGTCAGAATTGGCGCGGAGGTGGGGAGATGTGGTGCCGATTTGGGGACTGTTTTAAGCAAGTTAGCGTCACGGCGCTTGCTGTGGGGCGGGATTACACTCCGAGATATTGGACCGATTTGATGGGTGAAACTCGGCCATGCTTTCACTATAATAACCGCACGCTTAGATCATTTGAAACCATGACTGAAATAGAAGACTCCAACCATTCTAATATCCCTTCAAAAGCCGCTTTGGATGTAGCTATGGCCGCCACTGCGGGTTTGTCCAATGGAGTGAAGGGAACTGTGCAGGACGTTTGGGGCGGCCTGATCGGTGACAGGGTTAGGCAGTGGCGTCAGCGGAACCTGATCAGTGTCCTTGAGAAAACAGCGGTTTGTTTAAAGGAATCGGGCATAAGTTTGGAAAAGGCGAAAGCACTTCCAGATGGCGCTCTGTACAGCCTATTCGAAAATTCTAGCAAGGCGGAGGAGGCCGACCTACAGGCCATGTGGGCGAACCTGATGGCAAAAGAAATGTCGGAAAACCCTAACTACGCTAAGCTCGAAAGGTTTGTGAAAACACTTTCTGACATGACTTTGCCTGACGTAAGACTGTTCAAGCTCACGTTGCTTGTGCCAAAAATGATTGATGAGTTTTTTCGCGTTTGGTCTGAACGACAAAGAGAATGCGAAGACCTGCATCGCAGCGCGGATGAAGTAGAGCGAAATTCTATTTTTAATGCAATGATAGATGAATATGAAAGGGAGGGTCGGGCGTTCTTAAACGAGTTAAACGCGTTGATTGAAAGGGAAGGATTTACAGCAGAAGATCAAATTGAAATCAGCAAACACAGTTTGTTACGCTTGGGTTTGATTTCTCGATCTGACAAATCCATGACACAGCGCCACCTAACTCACTTCAACTTCAGAGCAGCTTCGATTTTCGGCGATTTCGAATCAAAGGTCGAAAAAGGTTTCCGTGATTTAAAGCGTTCTGTGGATGACTTCGAAACTTGGGCGACATCCAAAATAACCGAAAACGAGGCTGTTTGGCTTGATCGCAAAAGTGGTGGCAGAATTTCTGCCAATTACGAACCAACGACATATGGAATAGAATTCGCCAAAAGCGTTGGCGAAATGGACTAGGGCTACCGCACAAACTTCTTATGCTTGATCCGCTTCGGCTCCAGAGCGTCCGGCCCAAGCCGCCGCTTCTTGTCTTCCTCGTAATCCGCGAAATTCCCTTCGAACCATTCCACATGGGCCTCGCCTTCGAAGGCCAGGATGTGGGTGCAGATGCGGTCGAGGAAGAAGCGGTCGTGCGAAATCACCACGGCGCAGCCTGCGAAATCGACGAGGGCGTCTTCCAGAGCGCGCAAGGTTTCGACGTCGAGGTCGTTGGTGGGTTCGTCGAGGAGGAGGACGTTGCCGCCTTCCTTCAAAAGCCGCGCCATGTGGACGCGGTTGCGTTCGCCGCCGGAGAGGAGCGAGACCTTCTTCTGCTGGTCCCCGCCTTTGAAGTTGAAGGCAGAGCAATAGGCACGGGAATTGACCTGTGCATCGCCCAGTTCGATGATCTCGGCGCCGCCGGAGATCGCCTCCCACACCGTTTCGCCGTCTTTGAGGTCATCGCGGGATTGGTCGACATAGGCCAGTTGTACGGTGTCGCCGTAGCTGACCTCGCCCGCGTCTGGGTTTTCTTGCCCGGTCAGCATCTTGAAGAGCGTGGATTTGCCCGCGCCGTTGGGGCCGATCACGCCCACGATGCCGCCCGGGGGCAGCGAAAACGTCAGGTCTTCGATCAGAAGCTTGTCGCCCATGGCTTTGCGCAGGCTTTCGACCTCGATCACCTTGGAGCCCAGACGGGGGCCCGAGGGAATGACGATCTGGGCGCGGGTGATCTTTTCGCGTTCGGATTGATTGGCCAGATCGTTATAGGCGTTGATCCGGGCCTTTTGTTTGGCCTGACGTGCTTTTTGCCCCTGACGCATCCATTCCAGGTCGCGTTCCAGTGTTTTCTGGCGGGATTTGTCTTCGCGGGCTTCATGTTCCAACCGCTTGGCCTTTTGTTCCAGCCACGCGGAATAATTGCCCTCATAGGGGATGCCCCGGCCACGATCCAATTCGAGGATCCAGCCGGTGATGTCGTCGAGGAAATAGCGGTCATGCGTGACGATCAGGATTGTGCCTTTGTAATCCATCAGGTGCTGTTGCAGCCACGCGATGGTTTCCGCGTCGAGGTGGTTTGTGGGT
>JBCCCZ010000183.1:0-4877 GCA_039033255.1 Pseudomonadota bacterium | reverse complement strand
CTGTGGGAATTCACCTACACAGCGGCCAGTTGCATCGCAGGCGTGATCGCGCTGTCGGCGGCGGTCGTGGGCTATTGGTTGGCGCCGATGGGGGTTGTCTATCGCTGGCTCATGGCATTTGCGGGGCTTATCTTTATCGCGCCGTCGCTTTCGGCTGATCTGGCGGCGTTGATCATTGCGTCACCCGCGATCATAAGTCAGGTTTTGGCGCGGAGCCGTTCCCCAAGCGAGGCGCGCCCGTAAGGGAGCGAAGAGCGGCGCGTCAGCTGTCCTTCGGCGGGAACCACGTCAGCGAGGAATGGTGCAGAGAGATCAGCACCTTCCCGTCCAGTTTGTGATAGGCGAATGTGTAATCCGCCCGCGTCGCATCGCCCGCCGCATTCACGAACGTATAGTGGCCCATATCCTTGTAGCCCAGGCCCCCGGCCTTGATGATCGGGCCCACGGCACTTTGGAAATCCACCTGCTTCCAGCCGTTCTTCAGAAAGCCGGGATCATTGGGGTAGTTGGGATCACCGCCGATAAAATAGGATTTCGCGCCCCCGCGATCCAAACGGATGACATCGGCCAGCGTGGGTTTGAAGAGCAGCGGCTCATCCGAGCTGCCGAAATCATAGAGGGCCAGCAACTCCTCCACGTTCTGTTCGGTCACATGTTTGGCCCAGGCGCGTTGGGCAGAGATCACCTCCGCCTTGGTCATGGGTTCGTAATTGCGGTCGGACATGTCCCTATTCCCTTCATGGCGCGGTTTTCAGCCTCTCTAGCGCAAGCTTTGCCAAAAACACAAACGGCCAAGCCGGAAAGGGTGTCTTTTTCTCCGCAATCTGGGTTGAGTAATGTTATGTTATAACATAAATAAACCTCCTCAACAGAAGCGCTTGCGGGGGATCACATGCTGGATAGACAGGGCCGCGTGCTGCCTGACCATGTCAGTGTCGCCATCGTCGGTGCGGGGCCTGCGGGCCTTGGCGTCGCGCGGGTGTTGCGCGATCTGCAGATCCCCGATGTCTGGGTGCTGGAGCGTGGCCAGGTCGGGCAGCATTTCCTCAACTGGCCCAAGGACACGCGGCTCCTGACGCCGTCTTTTCCCGGCAATGTCTTCGGCATCACGGATCTTAACGCGATCAGCTTTGACAGCTCTCCGGGCTGGGCGCTGAAGCGGGAACATCCCAGCGGGCGGGATTATGCGCGTTATCTCAAGCATGCCGCGACGGCCTTTGACCTCAACGTCCATTGCGGGATTGAGGTGCAGGGGCTGGAACCTGATGGCGACTGGATGAGCCTGCACACCGACCAGGGCGAGATCCGCGCTGATTACGTGATCTGGGCGGGCGGTCAGTTTGGCGCGCCTTCTGATGCGGGGCTCGTGGGGGCCGAGCATGGATGGCACTACTCCACCATCCAAAGCTGGCGCGATGTGCCGGGTGATGAGGCTTACGTGATCGGCGGCTATGAAAGCGGTATTGATGCCGCTGTGGGGCTGGCGCGGTCGGGCAAGCATGTGACGGTTTTCGATTTGGGTGCGCCCTGGGGTGGCAGTGAGAAAGACCCCAGCCGCACTTTGTCACCCTTTACCCATCAAAGGCTCGACAGCGTGCTGCGGGCGGGCAAGGTCACGCTGGAGGGCCATGAAGAGATCGTGGCGTTGGAGCGCGAAGAGGGCGGCATTCGCATCTATGGCGGTAACGGGCGAAGCTGGCTGACACCCCATCCGCCGATCCTGGCCACCGGGTTCAAGACCGGGACGATGCCGATTGTGCAGTGGTTTGATTATGGCGAACACGGACTGCCGCTGCTGACCCCGCAGGATGAATCCACGGCGCTGCCGGGGCTTTTCCTCGTGGGGCCGGAAGTCAGTCATAACGGGCATCTCTTCTGCTTCATCTACAAGTTCCGCCAACGCTTTGCCGTGGTGGCCCGCGCGATTGCCGGGCGGATAGGGACCGATACCAGGATTCTGGAGCTTTACCGCGACAACAACATGTATCTCGATGATCTGGCCTGTTGCGACGCGGATAAGTGCTTGTGCTGAAGGAGTTTTCATGACTGACGCGACACATACGGGGGCGGAAGGGACGCCCGGGTTTGGGGCAGCGGCGCTTTTCCTCGGTGCGATTGCGCTGGGCGCTGTGTTAGGCCTTGGCGCGCCGGTGGTGAGGCAGGGGATGTCGGCGGGGATTGATCCGACGCTCTTGATCCTTGTGGGGCTTTTGTTCTTCGAAGTCCGGCTGCGCACCGTGGTGGAGGGCTTGGGCAATCTGCGCTTCATGGGGGTCGCATGGGTCGCGAATTTTATCATTGTGCCGCTGATTGCCTTGGCGGTCGCGTCGCTCTTTCTGTCCGGGCAACCGCTGCTTTACACCGGGCTGCTGATCTATTTTCTGGCGCCCTGTACCGATTGGTTCCTGGGCTTCACGCGGATGGCGCGAGGGAATACCGCGCTGGGCGCGGCGCTCATGCCGATCAACATGGTGACGCAGCTGTTGCTGCTCCCTGTCTGGCTGTGGCTTTTCACGCGGCACACGGGCGTGGTGGATTTCGCGACCATTCCTGAGACGATGTGGCAGTGGTTTGTGCTGCCGTTCCTTGTCGCGCAGGCGCTGCGCTGGTCACTCGGGGCCGCTCTGTCTCAGGCCGCGTTCAATCGGCTGAGCCACGTGGTGAGCGGGATGGTCCCATGGGTGACCGCAGCCCTGATCCTGCAGCTTTTTGCCCTGCATACGCCAGTGATGGCGGCGCATCTGGAGGTGCTGGGGCTGGTGGTGCTGGCGATATTTGTCTTCTTTGCCGCGACCTATCTGATGGCGGAAGGACTGGCGCGGGTGTTTGATCTGCCCTACCCGGAACAGGCGCTTCTGGCCATGACCACGGCGGCGCGCAATGCACCTTTGATGCTGGCGGTGACGGCGGTCGCAATTCCTGATCAGCCGATCATCTATGCGGCGCTGGTCATCGGCATGTTGGTGGAATTCCCGCACTTGACCGGGCTGAAGCAAGTGCTTCTGGCGAAGGCCGCGCGGGCGCGCATTCTTTAAAAGAATGCGGTCGAAGTCTTTTTAAGACTTCGGTGGCTAAGACACTTGTTTGGTGGTCTTTGGCCAGGGGTCCTCGAATTCATGCCCTGCTTTCCAAAGCGCCACTTCCTCATCTGTACAAAGACACGCGCGCACAGCTTCGGCAAATGTCGGCAGCCCATCGCGGTCACCGATCACAGTCAGACGGCAGTGGCGGTCTCCGAAGTCAGGCGAGGCATCTGACAGCCTGCGGCGCAACGCGTCGCGCTCCTCCGGCATCAGGTTCAGGCTGTCATCCTCAAGGGCCGCGACCTTCCAGTAGTTCAGGATTTCCAAGCCCACGCTTCCCGCCGTCTGGTTCCACAAAAGCTGTAGGCGGTCGCGGGAGGGCAGCCAGAAGAAACCTTTGGAGCGATAGATCGTGTCTCCCAGGAAGTTGTTATACACATCCCAAAGCCGCTGGGGATGCATTGGACGGGGGTCCGATATGACGATGCTGTCTATGCGGTAATCGCTCGCACTGGCCATGGAACTGGTGCCGTGATCTGCATCCCATTTCGTCAGCTCCGCCCCCAATTGCGCCACGCGCGCGTGGTCATAGGGCGGCATGGCCAGCACATCCGCCAGCGTGACGTTCCCCCATTTCATGCCCACGATATCGGCGCCGGTGTTGATCGGGTGGATCGCCTCCGCCACGCGGCGCACGGCGTCCATCTCCACCCGGTCGATCTTGCTGAGCAGGAGGCGGGTGGCGAACATGATCTGCTCAGCCAGCAGGTTCTCGATGCCGCGCGTGTCGCCCGCGAGGTTGCGTTGCGCGGCGGGGATGATGGCGCGGCCCGCGTCGTGATCCTGAATGAGAGTGACGGTGTCGACGACAGACAGGAATCCATGGAGGCGCGCGGCGTCATGGCTGCGTATCGCCTCCAGAAGGGGCCAGGGATGGGTGCTGCCGGAGGTCTCAATGATGATATGGGTGGCACCGCCGTCGCGCAGTTTCATCAACGCGGCGTTGAATTTGGAAAGGCCCTCCGCGCCGCTGATACTGCCTGCGGGGATGGAGGCAAAAAGCGCATCCTGACGAGAGAGGATTTCGGTGGCATCAAGAATGCGGCCGTCCACGTCGAGTTCGCTCATTTCATTGATGATGACGCCCAGGCGCACGTCCTCCAAGGCGCGCGATTGAACCAACAGGTTCTGGAGCAGGGTGGTTTTGCCGGAGCCCAGAAAGCCATTGAGGATGGTGATGGGCAGCGGGGCCGGACCTGCGTTCATCCGGTGAGGCGCGCCTTGGCCTGTTCGAACCATGCCAGCGTCTGTGCGTGATGCGCCTCGCCCCATTGGTCGATGAACTTCTGGGTGTGGAAGTCGTTTTCATCCTGCATTTCGATGATGCGTTTGTCGGCGAATTCGGCGGTCAGGGGGATGCCGCATTGGACTGTGATGCAGTGTTCCCATTCCTCATAGGTGGTGGGGACGATGGGCATGGATGGCTCCTTTATCGGGTGCAGGACAGGGCGATACGATCCGCAAATAGCACGCCCACGTTTTCATTCTCAGGCACCTCTTCGCGGCTTAGGCTGGCGAGTTTGGCCAGAAGGCTTGCATCGCCTGCGTCTGCCTTGAAGGGTATGACATCCGCCACGCAAGGGGTTTCCCCGATAAGTTGCGGCGTGTTGGTGATCTTGAAGGCGAAGAAGTAGGTGGATTCGTAGAAGGCCAGTTCTGCCTCTTGCCCCGCCAGATCGAGCGGGGTTTGCAAATCCCGATCAAAGATCGCCTGAATGCGGCCATCCACCACCTGAACCTGCGGATCAGACGGCCAGTTGAGCCCGACGGGCGCGCCGTTATGCGACAGATGCG
>JBCCCZ010000182.1:0-4949 GCA_039033255.1 Pseudomonadota bacterium | reverse complement strand
GCGACCTATATCTGGGCGCCTTGGTTCTCATAGGGGGATTGATGCATGTCTAAATTCTACAAGATTTGGCTGATCTTCGATCCGCGCCGTGTGTTTGTTGCACAGGGCGTCTTCCTCTTCCTGTTGGCGGCGATGATCCACCTGGTGGTTCTGTCGAATGGCGTCAACTGGTTTGAGAATGCAGCCGATAGCCGCGCTGCAGCGGCCGAGTGAACCAATGTTCATGACAAGGTTGTGGGCGGCGGAGGCGTCGCCCACAACAAAAAAAGAACCGGGCCTTGCGCCCGGTTTTTTGTTGTCTGGATGCTTGTCGGTGGGGATTTTCTTGAGATCCGTTCAAATCACGGCAGCCATGCCAAGATGGGGCATTGGAAAAGACAGTCCCTTTTTATCTGGGGGAAGACCACGCACGGCTCCCCCCTTATAGGGACGCACTCGGCGTGATTGGCCGAGCCTTGGGAAACTCAAGATGCGCCAATTGCTCAATTTCATTTTTCCATAGCGGCCAAATTCGACTTCTTTCAAAGATGTCTGCAGCATCTGATACCGAAAATCCGGGGAACAGTGCACAAACAGTGTCAACGTGTTGTTGTGCTTGCTGTTTGTTGTCCTGCCGCAGCGCTGCCAATATGAGGAAAAGACTTGGCCACCAATTTGCGCCGGTGGCCCCAGCCGATCTTTCCAGAGTGGATATAGCGTCCTGCAATTCTGCTGAAGAGTTGGTCAGTTGACCGATGCCCAGAAAAAACAGGTGTCCGGATCGGAATTTTGACGTCTTTGCCAATGCAAGAGTGTGTTCGGCATTCGCGATAAGGTGCTGCCCGTCAGGGTCGTTTTTCTCAGCCCATTCCGGTGATGCAAATGTGTATGCGATAGACCTGCCATGGGGTGCGCCCCATGCGTTTGGGTTCAAGTGCTCGATTTGCGCCGCCGAGTCCAATGCCGCTTCCGTTTGTCCCAGCATGCCATACACGCTTGTTAGCATAACATGGCCGCCCGGCATTTTGGGATCAATTCGAACAGCGTCCATAGCCGATTGCACTGCTGCGTTAAGTGTCGCGTCGACGGGCCAAGCCCCGCTCATCGCTTTGCGGTAGCCCACAAAAGACTTCTGTATATGCACAGAAGGATTTCGTGGCTCGAGCGCGACAGCTCTTGTCAGCATGGCGTCCGCTTCGTCAAATGCGTCGGGATGCCCCGATGACATGAGGTCATTGGCCCGCGAACTGAGCTCCGCTGCATTCAATTGTTCTGGTGGGCGCATCTTAGCGCGCATTTTTTCGTAGGTGTCGATTTCTGCGCTGATCCGCAAGGCGAGGGTCCCACCAAGTTCATCCAGTAGCTCGAAGTCATCCGTGACGACCCGGTCTAATCGCTCGCTCCAGAGCCGGCGCCCATCGTGCCGTGCCGAGAGGGTCACAGTGATCAGCACACGATCTTCGGATTGGCGAAATGTGCCGCCCAGAATGTATGTCGATTTTGAACCGTCCTGGTCCTTTCGCAACACATCCAACCAGCGATATTTTGCAAGTTCGACAGCGACGGCTTCGGGTATATCTGAGGCAAGTTCACTGGATGCGGATTTCGCGGCGAGCTCCTCAAACAATACGGAAATTGGTTCAGAGGCCGCGCCGGTCTGGGGAATTCCACCGAAGGCCCAAACAGTCACGGGCGCTTCGATGTTCTTAAGCAACCGTGCGCCGGCATTCTCGAACGATGCTTGCAGGTTGTGCGGCAGGTTTTCAAAAACATCATCAGAGATTGCAATGCCGCCAGGATTTGCGATCGCCTCCAACCGGGATGCAATGTTTACACCAGTGCCAAAAACATCTTCGTCTACAAAGCTGACCGCGCCGTCGTGAATGCCGATCCGCAGGTCTACGCTGTCATCACTGGCCAACTGTTTTTGGATATCGAGTGCCGATGCGCAAGCGTCCGTGCCCGCGTCGAATGCAGCCAACCATCCATCCCCGAGCCGTTTGACGACAGTGCCGCCGCTCTTGGCGATACTTGGTTCAATGATCTTGTCACGAACCGCTCTGAGGGCGTCCAATGCGCGATTGTGATCCTCATTCATCATTCGCGAATATCCAACGACATCCGCGGCCATAATTAAGGATGTCTGTTTTGAAGAAATCAATCAGGACCTTTTGCTATTGCCGCTAATGGGCGAAATCTATCCGCCAGCCACACGTAAATGGAGTGTCAACGAACGCCATCGTCCATCAATACGGATGTTCGTGCAATGGGCATTTTTAGACAACAGAGGCTTGCAGCCACAAGCCCCTCAGGCCGTGCTGTAAAGGGGTTTGGGATGGGATCAAACCCCTCCCAAACAATCCGTTTTGGTCGCCCGCTTCGCGCCTTAAGCTACGGCGTGGGCCAGCGCGCATTGCTTCCAGAGCACCTCCAGCGCGCCCACCAGACGTTCGATATCGGCGTCCGTGTGCAGCGGGCCGGGGGTGAAGCGCAGGCGCTCTGTTCCCTTGGGCACGGTGGGGTAGTTGATGGGCTGCACATAGATCCCGTAATCCCGCATCAGGATGTCGGAGATCTGCCGGCATTTGACCGGATCCTTGATCATCACCGGGATGATGTGGCTGGGGTTGTCCAGATGAGGGATGCCCACCCGGTCCAGCATCTTGCGCAGTTTGGCCACCTGGCGGCGTTGTTGGAACCGCTCATTCTGGCTGACCTTGAGATGCGCGATGGAGGCCTGTGCGGCGGCCGCCACGGCCGGGGGCAGGGCGGTCGTGAAGATGAACCCGCTGGCGAAGGAACGGACGAAATCGCACAGCGCGGTGGAGCCGGTGATGTAGCCACCCATGCAGCCAAACGCCTTGCCCAGCGTGCCTTCGATCAGGGTGATCCGGTCGGCCAGCCCTTCGCGTTCTGACACACCGCCGCCGCGTTGACCGTAAAGGCCCACCGCGTGGACCTCATCGAGATAGGTCATCGCGCCGTGTTTTTCGGCCACTTCGACGATCTCCTGCATCGGGCAGATGTCGCCATCCATGGAATAGACGCTTTCAAATGCCACGATCTTGGTCATGTTGGCGGGCAGCGCGGCCAGTTTGCGATCCAGATCTTCGGGGTCGTTGTGTTTCCAGATGGTTTTCTGGCAGCGCGCGTGGCGGATGCCTTCGATCATGGAGGCGTGGTTGAGCGCATCCGACAAGATCACCGCATCGGGCAGGCGTGACCCCAGCGTGGAGAGCGCGGCCCAGTTCGATACGTAGCCGGAGGTGAAGAGCAGCGCGCTTTCCTTGCCGTGCAGATCGGCCAGTTCGCGCTCCAGCCGCACATGTTGGTGGTTGGTGCCGGAAATGTTGCGCGTGCCGCCCGCGCCCGCGCCGCAGCTGTCGATGGCGGCTTTCATGGCCTCGCGCACGATCTCGTTCTGGCCCATGCCGAGATAGTCGTTGGAACACCAGACCGTGACCTCATCAGGGGCATCGTCGTCATAACTGCGCGCTTTGGGGAACTGGCCGCAACGGCGCTCCAATTCGGCGAAAATGCGGTAATTGCCTTCTTCCCTCAGGGCGTCGAGCTGTGTGTTGAACATGGCATCAAAATCCATTGGGTCCCTCCGGTCTTGTGGTCTTGTTTGTCTTGTCTTGCGGGTCTGGCAGCATCCAGCGCCAAAGCTCGGCATCGGGTAGCGGCAGCACCATCAGCCAGTGTTCGAGAAGCGCGAGCATCGTGATCGCGAAAAGCAGTGTTTGGCCCACGGCCTCGCCCGGTGTGGCGGCATAGATCAGCCCGTGGAACCAGATCGCGGAGACCTAGCTGAGCAGGGTGACCGAGATGGGGAAAATCCAGTTTAGTTTCGCGATACGGAAATGGCTGGGCAGGTGGTCGAGCACGCCGGGGAAAAACTCGGCATTGATCTTGCGCACGCCGAGATAGAGGTTCAGCTTAGCGGATATGCGGGCGAAATAGAGCAGTGAGAAGGTGAAGATCGCTACGGTGTTGGCAGCGTCCGCGCCGTAAATCCAGATCGCGCCAAAGAGCACCGTCAGCAGCAATTCGTGATAGGCGATGGTGCCCCAAGCGCGCCAGAACCGGTCTTGTTCGGCCACACCGGGTGGGCAGGCGCGGCCGTTGGGGCCGGTGATGGCGCCCGTGAGGAACGAAATCTCCGCCCAGCCCCAGATCGCCAGGGCTGACAGGAAGGCGCCGTAAGCGCCCCAGATGCTGGTCATGTGCAACGTCTCGGAAAAACCCCAGACGCCCGCAGCCAGCAAGGGCAGGGTGCCGACCAACGCGGCCATCCGTGCCTTCGCCCCTCGCTTGTCGGCATGGCGCACCAGCACAAGGATCGCACCCGTGGAAAACCACCACAGGAACACGGCCACAAGCCCGGCGATCCAGACAGACATCATGGATGAACCTCCATGTTTCTTCTGGCTGAAAATATCCCGGGGGGAGCGTCGAAACCCAAGGGTTTCGACGTGGGGGGCTGGCCCCCCGCTCCATACCGAGAATATGCGTGCAACCAGATCATCAGTAGCAAGGCTCCAGACGCGTTTCGGCGGGCACATCGTTCTTGATCGCTGGGATCATGAGCAAGCGCAGGAAGCAGGTCGCCGCCCGTGCCCGTGCAGAGCTGCGCTTCAACATGCCCTTCGGACCACGCATGTTTTCCGCCGCGGCCAGATCGGCGTTGGCTTTCTGCAGCGCCTCCAGAAGCGGCTGCCAGTTGCGGTGTTCGATATCCAGCACGATGGGGAAGATCTGACGCGTCAGCTCAGAGGTCTTTTCATAGACCGCATGCGCGTACCAATCAGGATCCACGCCAAGCGCCTTGTGGAAGACCGGCCGCTGGTGATCGCGCACATACATGGTGGCGTAGACGGCCGTGAGGAAGAACTTGATCCAGTAGACATTGCGCCCGGAGGTCAGTTTTGGGTCCGTCTTCATCAGCAGGGCGAAGGCCTCGCCATGGC
>JBCCCZ010000181.1:0-4973 GCA_039033255.1 Pseudomonadota bacterium | reverse complement strand
GTCGACAAGCTGGTCATTGGCGGCGGCATGGCGAACACCTTCCTCGCCGCCCAAGGCCTGCAGGTGGGCAAATCGCTCTGCGAACACGACATGGCCGACACCGCCCGCGAGATCATGGGCAAAGCCGGCGCGAGCGGATGCGAGATCCTCCTGCCCTCCGACGTGGTCGTCGCGAAGGAATTCGCAGCAGGCGCACCACATGAAATCGTCCCGGCCCATGCCTGCCCCGACGACGCGATGATCCTCGACGCTGGCCCCGGCAGCGTCGCCCGCATCGCGTCGGCTTTTGAAGCCAGCCAAACCCTCATCTGGAACGGCCCTCTCGGCGCCTTCGAGATCGCGCCTTTCGATGCTGCAACCAACGCCGCCGCCTCCCATGCCGCAGGCCTCACCGAGGCAGGCAAGCTCATCTCCGTCGCAGGCGGCGGTGATACCGTGGCCGCCCTCAATCAGGCGGGCGTCGCGCAACACTTCACCTACATCTCCACCGCCGGCGGCGCGTTTCTCGAATGGATGGAAGGCAAAACCCTCCCAGGTGTCGCGGCGCTCAACTCATAACGCCCCCTTCTTTTTGGCCAAAAATACTCATCCGACCGACCAACGCATGCTATCCTTTGTTAGCGCCACCACGTTTGCAACCCTGTCCCCTCTCCCCTAAAGCCTGAAGGAGCATCACAGAACGGAGCCCCCCATGTCGAAAGCAGATCAAACCGCAAAGGTAACCGCAGGCCATGGGTTCATTGCCGCGCTCGACCAATCGGGGGGATCCACGCCCAAAGCGCTCGCGCTCTACGGCATTGAGGAAGACCAGTATTCCGGCGAGGCGGAGATGTTCGACATGATCCACGCCATGCGCTCCCGCATCATCAAGTCGCCTGCCTTCACCGGCGACAAGGTCGTCGGCGCGATCCTTTTTGAAATGACGATGGAGCGCGAGATCGACGGCACCCCCACGGCACAGTATCTCTGGGAAAACCGCGGCGTCGTGCCGTTTCTGAAGGTCGACAAAGGGCTCGCCGACGCGGACGACGGCGTAAAGCTGATGAAGCCCATTCCGGATCTGGATGCCCTGCTGACGCGTGCCAATGAAAAAGGCATTTTCGGCACCAAGATGCGGTCCGTCATTGATGCCGCCTCCCCGTCGGGCATCGCCGCTATCGTGGCCCAACAATTCGAAGTCGGCGCGCAGATCCTCGGCCACGGACTTGTCCCGATCATCGAGCCCGAGGTCACCATCTCCATCGCCGAAAAAGCAGAGGCCGAAGACATCCTGCGCGACGAGATCGCCAAACGTCTCGACGCCCTGCCCGCCGACCAACAGGTGATGCTCAAACTCACCCTGCCGGAGACGGCCAATCACTACCAATCCCTCGTCGATCACCCCCGCATCATGCGCGTTGTGGCGCTCTCTGGCGGTTATTCGCGGGACGAGGCCAATGGGCGGCTCTCGCAAAACACCGGCATGATCGCCAGCTTCTCTCGCGCCCTGACCGAAGGCCTCTCCGCCCAGCAATCCGAGGCCGATTTCGACAGCACTCTCGCGGCAACCATCGACAGCATTTACGCAGCCTCCGTCGCGGGCTAGGGTCCGGGGGACAGGCCTGATAAGCCCTCCCCCGAAAGGACCCTCCATGGACACCAACGCCAGCGCCACCTTCCGCGTCGCCGCCTGCGATCTCAACGGGCAGATGCGGGGCAAACGCGTGCCTGCCTCCCATATGGAAAAGCTCGACACAGGGCTCCTGCGCATGCCCATCTCGATCATGAACGCAGACATTTTCGGTGCGGATATCGAAAACTCCCCGCTGGTGTTCGACAGCGGCGACGCAGACGGCATCCTGCTGCCCACCGGGCGTGGCCCCGTGCCCATGCCGTGGTTGGACACACCCACCCCACTGGTGCCCATGGTCATGCATCGCGAAGATGGCAGCCCGTTCGAAGGCGACCCGCGCCACGCGCTCGCCGCCGTGCTGGAGCGCTACGCCGCCCGGGATTGGACGGTGATGGCCGCAACGGAACTGGAGTTCACGCTGGTCGATGACAGCGGCGACACGCTCTCCCCGGCCAAAGACCCCGCGACGGGGCGACCTTTGGAGGCGGCGCAAATCCTGTCGGTGGATCAGATCGACCGCTTCGATGCCTTCTTTGACGACGTCTATAATGGTGCTGCGGCCATGGATATCCCCGCCCGCGCCACCACCAGCGAATCCGGGCTGGGCCAATTCGAAGTCACCCTCACCCATCAGGACGCCATGCGCGCGGCCGATGATGCCTGGCTTTTCAAAACCCTCATCCGCTGCACTGCGCGCAGCCACGGGATGGCGGCGACCTTCATGGCCAAACCCTTCCTGCAGGACGCGGGCAACGGGTTGCACGTGCATTTTTCCGTGCTGGACCAGGACGGCAAGAATGTCTTCGACAATGGCGGGCCAGAAGGCACCGACACGCTGCTGTCGGCCATCGCTGGCTGCATTGAGGCGCTTGTGCCATCTACGCTCATCTTCGCGCCTCATGCGGGCAGCTATGACCGTCTGGTGCGTGGGGCCCATGCGCCGACCGCCGCCTCCTGGGCCTATGAAAACCGCACCTCGGCCATTCGCGTGCCTGGGGGCACCCCATCGGCCCGTCGCATCGAACACCGCGTCGCGGGCGGTGACACGAACCCCTACCTGATGCTCGCCGTCATCCTGGGTGCCGCGATGGTGGGCATTGAGGACAACCTCACCCCGCCCCCACCGATCAGCGGCAACGCCTATGAACAGGACCTGCCTGAGTTGCTGAAGGACTGGCACGCCGCCACTGGCCGCTTTGCCACCGACCCGCTGATGCCGCGGATCCTGCCGGCTGAGCTCATTCGCAACATGGCGCTCACCAAAGAACAGGAAATCGGCGCGCTGGCGGCGGTGCCGAAAGAGGAGCACTGGAAGGTTTACCTCGAAACCGTGTGAGGCGGTATTGTGAGCGGCCATCCGTTCGGGCTATGGTCAATTTGATCAAATTACAGGTGTCCCATGCTCATCGGCATTCTTGTGACCGGCCACGCGCTCGACGAATTGATCGAGACGCGCGGGGACTATGACAAGATCTATGGCGACCTTCTGAGCCAGCACGGGTTCGAGACCAAAGCCTGGTTCGTGGTGGATGAGGACCACCCCCAAAGCCCGTCCGACGCCGATGGCTGGATCATCACAGGGTCCAAACACGGCGCCTATGAAGATCACCCCTGGATCCCTCCGCTGGAGGAATTCATTCGCGCCGTCTACGCCGATGGTCGCCCCATGGTGGGTATCTGTTTCGGCCACCAGATCATCGCGCAGGCGCTTGGGGGCCGCGTCGTGAAATTCGACCACGGCTGGGCGGTGGGCCACACCGATTATCACATCGAAGGTGAAAACATGCGCCTTCTGGCCTGGCATCAGGATCAGGTGATCGAAAAGCCCTCAGGAGCGTCAGTGATCGGATCGAACGCGTTTTGTGAGAACGCAGCACTCCTTTACGACAACCGCATCCTCACCATCCAACCGCACCCGGAATTCGACGGTGAGATCGTGCAACAACTGATCGACCTGCGCGGCAAAGGCCTAGTGGAACCTGATCGCCTCTCGGCGGCCCAAACCGTCCAGCACGAGCCCCATGATTCCGCGCGTTTCGTCGACCGCATCGCCCGCTTTTTCCGTGAAGGAGCCTCCCATGGCTGATTGGATAAAATCCCTGCCCAAACCCGCGCAGGCGTATCTTGAAGGCCGCAAGCTCGATGAGGTGGAATGCGTCATCTCCGACCTGCCGGGCATCGCACGCGGCAAGGCGGTGCCCGCGTCGAAGTTCGACAGGCAGGATTACTTCCACCTGCCGGATTCGATCTTCTACCAGACGATCACCGGCGGCTGGGGCGAGGCCGCAGGCGATGAAGGCTTCATTGAGCGCGACATGGTCCTGACGCCCGACATGGCCACCGCCACCGCAGCCCCCTGGACCGGAGACTGGACGCTGCAGGTGATCCATGACGCCTTTGACCGCGATGGCAAGACGATTGGCGCAAGCCCGCGCAACGTTCTCAAACGCGTGGTGGGGCTTTATGAAAAGATGGGGCTGACGCCAGTCGTAGCCCCAGAAATGGAATTCTACCTCGTCGCCCGCAATGTCGACCCAGCCAAAGAGATTGAGCCGATGATGGGCCGCTCCGGTCGCCCGGCGGCGGCGCGACAGGCCTACTCCCTGACCGCTGTGGACGAATTCGGCCCCGTGATCGACGACATCTACGATTTCGCCGAGGCGCAGGGTTTTGAAATTGACGGCATCACGCAAGAAGGCGGCGCGGGGCAGCTGGAGATCAATCTGCGCCACGGGGATCCAGTGAAGTTGGCCGATGAGGTGTTCTTTTTCAAACGCCTCATCCGAGAGGCCGCCCTGCGCCACGACTGCTTTGCCACATTCATGGCCAAACCCATCGCTGATGAGCCGGGCAGTGCCATGCACATCCACCATTCCGTGTTGGAGACCGAGACCGGTCGCAATGTATTCGTCGGACCACAGGGCGGGGAAACAGACGCGTTCTACCACTTCATCGGCGGGCTACAAAAACACCTGCCTGATGCGATTTCGGTGCTGGCGCCTTACGTGAATTCATACCGCCGCTACGTGCGCGATCATTCCGCACCGATCAACCTCGCCTGGGCGCGAGACAACCGCACGACGGGCATCCGCGTGCCGCTTTCCCCGCCCGAGGCGCGACGGGTGGAGAACCGCATCGCAGGCATGGATTGCAACCCCTATCTGGGCATCGCGGCCAGCCTCGCCTGCGGGCTTTTGGGGCTGAAAAACGAAATTCGCCCTGATGCACAGTTCAAAGGCGAGGCTTATGACGGCGAGGCGGAGATCCCCAATGAATTCGGGGCCGCTTTAGATTTGTTCGAAGAGGCGACAGGGCTGCATGACGTGCTTGGCCCCGAATTTTCGCGGGTCTATGGCATCGT
>JBCCCZ010000180.1:0-4998 GCA_039033255.1 Pseudomonadota bacterium | reverse complement strand
CGGTCGGACCAGCGGATATGGGCATAGAGCATATCCAGATGGCGTTTGTTGGCGGGCAGGTCGACAGGTTCGCAGACAACGCCGCCGGAGTGATGCAGCCAGGGCAGGGTTTGGTGCAGCTTCACCAGCCGGGTGAAATCGGCATAGGTGGCATAGCGGCGGCCCGCGTCGAGATCATGCACGAATGGCGGGCCCCAGGAGGGGCAGAGGACCGAAGCCTCACCGCCAATCCGTACAGAATTTTCCGGGGTGCGCGCGTGTTGTTGGAACTGTGCAGGTGCTGTGGCCTGAATGGTCTGGCGGCAAAACCCGGGCGCAAAGCGCACGCGTGTGCCGTCTACCTCGCATCCGGCGCGGGTGAAGATGTCGAGGATTTCGGGATCGTCATGAAACTCCATGCCCGTCTCGGAGAGGATCTGATCGGCGTTGGCTTCGATCTGCTGGAGGCCGTCTTCGCTGAGCACTGGCATGGGGGTGAGCGCGCGGCGCAGATAGGGCGCGCGAGAGGGTGTTTCAGGCGCTTTGCGGTGGCGTCGGCGTGTCGGGCGGGAGGTGTTCATGAGACCACGCTACGCCCTGTGTTGACGGTGCGTCCATTAGATTTCTTGCCTCCGGCGGGGATATTTGTCGCAAAAAGAACAGGTAGGGGAGAGCAGGCGGGATGGATCAACAGAATGACGCCCATGTGGTCGTCATCGGTGGCGGAACGGCGGGCTCTGGCGCGGCGGTGGCGGCGGGGCAGCAGGGTATGTCTGTGACGCTGATTGAGGCTGCGACCAAGGCGGCGGGGTGATGGCCTTTTGTCCTGGCATGCCTTGGCGTGATGGCTATCCGGTGGATCGGATTATCAGCGGAGTTTTGGAGGAGCTGACGGCGCGTTTTGAAGGCATGTCCCCACCTGCGGCTGAACAGCGGCCTTGCCCGTTGGAGAATTTTGGGCCGGAGATCGTCTGCGATCACGACATCGCCACGCAGACCATGTTTGAGATGCTGCGCGAGGCGGGTGTGAACCTTCATCTGGGTGTGACGGCGCATGAGCCTGAAATGGATGGCGCGCCATTGCGTCCGTGACCTGCAGTGATCGGCACGGTTCCTTCACGATGATCCCGCGCATGGTGATCGATTGTTCGGGTGATGGCGATATCTCCGCAAAGGCCGGGGTGCCCTTTACGTTCGGCGATGCCAGCTGCGATATGATGGCCATCACCATTTCCTTTCGTATGCTGGGCGTTGATTGGGATCGCGCCTTTGCTGACTGTGATCCTTATTTCGCGGCTTGTGCCGCGCCCAGTTTGGCCGAGGGGCGACTGCATCCAGATCTGGCAAAGCTCTGGCTGATGCGTGGCTTTCACCCTGGCGATTGGTTCTGCAACTCCGTCACTGTGCGCGGGTTGGATGGCACCGATCCCGTCGCGGTGGCAGAGGCCGAAGCCATGCAGGAAAGTCGCAGGCGATGTCATCAACTAGCTCAATTCCCGCACGCGGATGTGCCGGGGTTTGAGACTGCCTACATGACCCAGTTGTCGCCCAACGCCGAAGTGCGAGAGACGCGCAAGCTGGAAGGTGTCTATCGTGTGATAGGGAGGGATCTGGCACGGGACCAAATTCGAGGATGGGATCGTGGCCTGCGATAATCCGATCGACGATGTGATGCGCGCACGGGGCAATGACCCATCTTGCCGCTCTGCGCGAGTGGGATCACTGCACCATCCCGTTCCGCGCGTTGCTGTCGGAGCGGACTACGAACCTGATGTTCGCGGGGAGCCTGATCTGCGCGGATCCTGTGGCTTTCGCCTCTGTCCGGGGGGTGCCGCAATGCGTGGTGATTGGGCAGGCGGCAGGAACGGCGGCGGCCATGGCGATCCGGGACGGATGTTTCATGCAGAAGGTGGATCGCGCCGCACTGGTTCGGGCATTGTAAGAGCACGGGATCAACCGATTGACTATGGCCCAACTCACGGCGGTGACATGACGAACGCGCGATAGCCGCAAAGAAACCCCAGACCGATCAGGACCAGACCTGCCACAACAAACCCAGCAGTTCCGCTTTTTTCGGCCTGTTGCAAAGATCGCCGGCCAATTGCCGGGAAGAGTAGGCTCACGCCCACCTTGAACATCAGCAGATGCCCGTAGGCGGTGATCACCACGCCGGGCCAAGACCAGTCTTGATGCAAAGCGATGATCAACGCGGCGGGCCAGATCTCCAACGCCATGGATCGCCAGACCACGCCCGCGTGGCCCTGTGCCGCGAGCCCGTTGAAGAAATCCACCCACATGTGCCGTTGCACGATATGGCTGAGCCCGAGGATCACGAAAGGCAAGGCCAGCAGCGCCTCGACAATTAGGACGCTGGCGGGGGTGGTCACGTCAGCGCCCTTTCCACACAGGATCGCGCTTCTCAGTGAAGGCGCGGGCCCCTTCCAGCTGATCTTCCGAGGCGTAAAGCGTGTCGACGGTGCCAAACTGCCGCTTGGTGATGCGGTTCATCGCGTCCTGGAAGGTCATCGCCTCGGCCTCGCGCACAATCTCCTTGATCGCGGCGTAAACCAGCGGCGGGCCGGAGGCGAGGTGATCGGCCAGCGCGCGCGCCTCGGCCATCAGATCAACGGCCGGGATCACGCGGTTGATGAAACCCCAGCGCGCTGCCTCTTCGGCATCGAGCCAGCGACCGGTCAGCAGCATCTCCATCGCGATGTGATAGGGGATGCGCTTGGGCATCTTCACAGACGCCGCATCGGCCACGGTACCCGACCGGATCTCGGGAAGGGCAAATTGTGCATGGTCCGCCGCAAGGATGATGTCGGCCGACAGCGCCCATTCCAGCCCGCCGCCACAGCAGATGCCGTTCACGGCGGCAATCACTGGCTTGTTCATCGCGCGCATTTCCTGCAGGCCGCCAAAACCGCCTACGCCATAATCGCCATCCACTTCATCGCCATCGGCGGCGGCCTTGAGATCCCAACCCGGGCAGAAAAACTTCTCCCCCTCCCCGGTGATCAGCGCGACGCGCAGGTCCGGATCATCGCGGAACGCGGCGAAGGCCTCGCCCATCACGCGGCTGGTTTGCAGGTCGATGGCGTTGGCTTTGGGGCGGTCCAATGTGAGTTCGAATACGTGCCCACGGCGTTCTGTGCGAATGGGGCTGTCAGTCATCTTGGTCTCCTTGGGGGGCGATACGGATCAGGGCATCGGCGGCCACGGCGCGGTCCCGGGTGCAGATCAGGGGGTTGATCTCCACTTCTTCAACGCGATGGGCATTGTCTTTGACATAGTCTTGCACGGCCAGCACGGCGTCTACAATCGTCGTGCGGTCTGCTGCGGGTTTGCCGCGGTAGCCATCAAGAACCGGCGCCATGCGCAAGGTGCTCAGGGCCGCATCAATCTCTGCTGCTGTCGTTGGCAGCAGCAGCGTTGCGCTGTCCTGCAAAATCTCGGTGAGTGTGCCGCCAGCTGCGAAGGTCAGAACGAAGCCGTGGGCCGGGTCGCGCACCACCCCGATGAGAAGCTCCGCGACGGTCCCGGTGATCATTTCCTCCATCAGGAAGCTGTCGCCCGGCATTGCTTCTGCGGCCTTTTCCACGGCCTGCGCGGTCTGCAAGCCAAGCGCCACGCCGCCGGCTTCCGTTTTATGAGCCAAGCCTTCAAGTTTCAGAACCAAGGGAAAGCCGGTTTGGGTGGCCGCATCTGTGAGCTCCGCCCGGCGCGCGCGTACCGATCTGGGGACTTGGACACCGTGCCGGGACAGTGCGGATTTTGCGACAGACTCCGTCAGCGTGTGTGCCTCTCTGGCGTCTCCGGGCAGTATCAAAGGTGCGGTCTGGCGATGCATGCGCCCGAGGAATGCAGCGGCGGAGATCGCTTCCAGCGTGTCGCCAAGACCCAGCATCGGGATCATGCCACCCGCCACGATCCGCGTGGTCACAGTGTCCGAGAAGGTCTCCGGGACTGTCGCCACAAGGGCCAGCGGTATGCCCATCTGCTCCACCGCCAGGCGTGCGCCCTCATAAACGCAGTCCCACGCGGATTGATTACATCTATCCTCACGCGGGAAATCCACAATGAGACAGCCCATGGCCACATCCCCGCTGAGCGCTGCTGCAAAGGTTTGACCCATACGCGGGCCGTCGGTCCAAATAAACGTATGATAATCCAATGGGTTGGCGAGCGCGACCATTGGGCCGAGTGCTTCGCGCAGGCCGTCATACTGCGCCTGCGTGAGCGGTGGAAATTCGACATCGTGGTCCATTGCCGTGTCGGCCATCAGGCTCGCCTCGCCCCCCGAGCAGGACATGGAAATGATCCGGTTCGACGGCAGCGGTCCAGTGAAATGGAGCAGTTTCAGGGTTTCCAGCAGCGCTGTCAGGCTGCTCACCTGGGCGATGCCAAGGCGCCCCAGCAGGGCGCGCGCGCCCGCGTCCGATCCGGCTAAGGAAGCCGTGTGCGAAACCGCCGCAGCCTGCGCCTGATCGGACCGGCCCGCCTTGAGTGCCACGATGGGTTTGCCCAAGACCCGCGCCCGTTCGGCCATCGCTTCAAACGCCCGCAGGTCACCCACGCCCTCGATATGCAGACCAAGCGCTGTAACGCGCGGATCCTCCAACAGCGCGTGCCCCAGATCGGACAGACCCAGTTGTGCCTGATTGCCAGCGGTGCCCAGATAGGCAAGCGGCAAACCCCGGCGCTGCATGGAGATATTGATCGCCATATTGGAGCTTTGCGTCAGAACGGCCACGCCCCGCTCCACCCGCTCGCCGCCATGCTGATCGGGCCATAGCAGCGCGCCATCGAGATAATTGATGAACCCGTAGCAATTGGGCCCGATGATGGGCATCTGACCGGCGGCCTCCAAAAGCGCGTTTTGCAGGCTTTCCCCATCCCCGGTTTCCGCCTGCGCTTCGCGAAAACCTGAGGCAAAACACACGGCCCCACCCGCGCCCATGCAGCGCAGTTTGGCCACTGTTTCGATAGTGACATTGCGGTTCACGCCAACGAAACTGG
>JBCCCZ010000179.1:0-5057 GCA_039033255.1 Pseudomonadota bacterium | reverse complement strand
GTGATGAATTGAGTGCGCATCCCAGCGACCTTATAGATGGGGTGAACCGACTCATACGGCTTGCGCGGAAAATGTCAGACAATTAAATGTATGACAAATGAAAACTGAACCCAAATCCCCCTCGGATCTCTCGGCGCAAATCGCCAAGGCGATCCGCGATGCCATCATTGAGGGCCGCATGATCGTGGATGAGCGCCTGCCCTCTGAGGCGGAGCTGGCCGCCGAATTCAACGTCTCCCGCCCGACCGTGCGCGAGGCCTTGAAACGCCTGGCCGCCCAATCGCTCATCCGCACCCAACGCGGCGCTTTCGGCGGGGCCTTTGTCAAGCGGCTTTCATATGAGGAAGCCTACGGTCAACACATCACCACCTCGACGCTGCTTTTGTCGATGAACGCGGTGCGCTTTGAAACCGCCTGCGAGGCCCGCTACGCGCTCGAACGCGCCTGCGCGCCCCTCGCCGCCCAGCGCCGCACGCCCGATCACCTCGCCACCATGCGCGCCGAAATCCACCGCCAAGGCCAGCCGGGTCTCTCAGACGAAAGCTTCTGCGCCTCTGACGTGACCTTTCACCGTGCATTGGTGGACGGCGCGGGCAATCCGGTGCTCAGCTACCAATTGGCAGGTGCTGTCGAGGCGATGCAGCCGCTCATGAACATGATCACCTTCACCGAACGCTCCCGCGAGGAAATTGTGCGCCTACACACCGCCATTGCGGATGCGATCGAAGCGCAGGATGCCAAAGCCGCCGATACCAATCTGGAAAGACTCGCCGCCTATACACTTGCGCTCGGTCGCGACGCCATGGAAAAACACTCGCGCAAATCGACGTGACGGATGGGGGCCAGCCCCCATCTGCGCTGTGCGCGTTCTCGCCTCAAACGCAACACTGTCGCGTTTGCAAGACGGCGATCACCCCCCGGAGTATTTTCAGCCAAAAAGAAGCCGAAACGAGCCTGCTTCTTTTTGGCCGGAAATACTCCCGCCGGAGGCATGAAATCTTTTACAACAGATGCCCGGATTTCTTGGCCTTGGTGGCCAGATACGCCTCGTTTTGCGGATTGAGGCCCACCTTCAGCGGCACCCGCTCTTCCACATCAATCCCGTTGGCGCGCATCATTTCGATCTTGCCGGGGTTATTGGTGAGCAACCGAACCGCAGAGAAGCCAAGGCGGCGCAGGATATCCGCGCCGATGCGGAAATCGCGCTCGTCATCTTCAAAGCCAAGGCGGTGGTTGGCCTCCACCGTGTCGAACCCCTGATCCTGCAGGGAATAGGCGCGCATCTTGTTAGCGAGCCCAATCCCGCGCCCTTCCTGATTGAGGTATAGCAGCACGCCCGCGCCTTCTTCGCCCATCTGAGCAAGGGCCGCGCGCAGTTGAGGCCCGCAATCGCATTTGAGCGAGCCCATCACATCACCAGTAAAGCAGGCCGAATGGAGCCGGGATAGAGCAGGTTCATCCCGCGCGGGCGATCCGATCTCGATGGCGTAGTGTTCTTCGCCGCCGTCATCGGGGCGGAAGATATGCAAACGGCCCGCCTGAGACACTTCAATGGGCAGTCGCGCGCTGACCACGGAATGCATGGGGCTGTTGAGTTCCAGATGGGGCGTGGTTTCTGATGCTTCCAAGGCGGTCAGACCATGGGCGCTGGCAAACCCGTCTGGGTCGTCAAGCGGCACCACCACCGCCGAGGGCAGCATACGCGCGGATTTCACAAGCTGCATGGACAGCCGATGCAAATCCGCCGGGCCTTCGCGTTCGCTCATCAGCGGGCCTTTCATGGGGCTGGCCAGATCATCGGCAGGATCGGCCACGCTTTGCACCCACGCCTGCCCTGCATCCGCGGGCAGCACCACGCGCGCCAAATCACCGTCATAGGAGCGGGCCTTCAATGTCTCTGCCCGACGCGCAGAGATCACCACCACCGGGTTGCCGCCCAACGTGCGAATTTCCGCCAACCGCTCCGCCGTCAGGGTCTCCACCGCCGCAATCAGCACGCCGCGCGCGCTTTCCGTCAGCACGACAGCCACACCCATACGCAGATCCGCACGCGCGCGGGCCAGCAAATCAACAGGGGTTGGGGCAAGAGCCATGGGTATTTCCACGAAAGGTCAATCCGATGCACGCAGCCCTACAGGCTTTTGGCACAAATTGAAACATTCGCTAGCGATCCAACACAGGGACGTGAGAGCATTGACATACGTCTTGCCAACGCGGCGTCGGGACCGCACATCGTTCCCAACGGAACGAGGAAAACGCATATGGCTCAGCTGAAGAAAATCCTGCTTGTCGATGATGATGACGACCTGCGCGAGGTGCTTGGTGAACAGCTTTTGATGACCGAGGATTTCGACGTCTTTGAAGCTGGCAACGCCCACGAGGCGATGATCAAGGCCAAGGACACGCTTTATGACCTGATCATTCTTGATGTGGGCCTGCCCGACAATGACGGGCGCGAGGTTTGCCGCCTGATGCGCAAGCAGGGCGTGAAAGCGCCGATCCTGATGCTGACGGGCCATGATGGCGACGCCGACACCATCCTCGGCCTTGATGCAGGCGCAAATGATTACATCACCAAACCGTTCAAATTCCCTGTTCTGCTGGCCCGCATCCGCGCGCAGCTCAGACAGCACGAACAATCCGAGGACGCGATTTTCCAGCTTGGGCCCTACACGTTCAAGCCGTCCATGAAGATGCTGATCACCGAGGATGAAAAGAAAATCCGCCTCACGGAAAAAGAGACGAATATTCTCAAGTTCCTCTACCGCTCCACCGAAGGCGTGGTGCCGCGCGATGTGCTGCTGCATGAAGTGTGGGGCTACAATGCAGGCGTCACCACCCACACGCTGGAAACCCATATTTACCGACTGCGCCAGAAGATTGAGCCTGACCCCTCAAATGCACGTCTTCTGGTGACTGAATCTGGCGGCTACCGCCTGATATCCTGAACTCCCCCGCCCGGGGCGCGCAGTGCAGAGCGCGAGGCCCGGGCATCCCAACCCTCCCTGTTGGACTGCCCCGGCTTCTTGCCGGGGCTTTTTTATTGCCTCCGGCGGGAGTATTTCTGGAAAGATGAAGCTCAGTTGAATTGCCCACAAAGGACGTGCCATGCGCTGGATCATTCGCATCGTCATCTGGATAGGCGTTCTGGCCTGCCTCGTGCTGGCCTTTGCTTCGGTAGCCGCAATGCTGCGCGAAAGCGACGAGCGCGCGGAGATCCTGCCAGATGCATGGCGTTTGGTGACAACCGAGGACGGCCAGATCTTCGTGCTGGAGGCGGGCCCCGAGAATGGCGATCCGCTGCTCTTTGCCCATGGCACCGCCGCATGGTCCAGGCTTTGGGGCCCGGTATTGGAGGCCAAGGGCGCAGAGGGCTGGCGGGCTGTGGGGTTTGATATGCCGCCTTTTGGGTTCTCAGATCATGCCACCGATGGCGACTATTCCCGCCCGCGTCAGGCGCGGCGCATTCTGGCGCTGGTCGACGCGATGGAGATCAGGCCCATTTTCGTTGCCCATTCCGTGGGTGCGGGTCCTTCGGTCGAGGCCGTCATGGAGAACCCCGATGCCTTCGCCGGGCTGGTCGTTGTCGGCGGCGCGCTGGCGCTCGGACGACATGAAGAGGACGCCGCGCTCCCCCTGCCCCTGCGCGTGGAGCCTTTGCGCAAATCGGCCACCGCGCTCACCATGACAAACCCGTGGCTCACCCGGACCTTCCTGTCAGGTTTTGTGCATAAGAAAAACGCCGTCACGGATGAGCGCGTGGCGCTCTTGCAGCGGCCACTGACGCGGGATGGCACCACTGCAGCCTTTTCCGATTGGCTGCCAAACCTGCTGGTCCCACCCAAAGATGCGCGCAGCACGCGGGTTGAGGGATATCAGGCGCTTGACTTGCCAGTCATCTACATCTGGGGCGAGGAAGACACCGTCACGCCGCTTGCTCAGGCAGAAGAATTGGTGGCGCTTACGCCCGGGGCGCGGCTTATCACCCTGCCCGGTGTGGGCCATATCCCGCAGATCGAGGATACCCCCGCCTTCCTGCTTGCACTGGACCGCGCGCTTGGGCTTATTGCGTCGCAGAATTCAGCCCCGACCTCAAACTGACAGGACCACAAAATGCCCTTCACCCTGGCCACCTGGAACATCAACTCCGTCCGCCTGCGCGCCGACCTCGTGGCGCAGCTTTTGCGGCAGGAAGGCCCCGATGTGCTTTGCCTGCAGGAATGCAAAAGCCCGGTGGACAAGATCCCGGCGGAGGTGTTTGCCGCCCTTGGCTACGGCCACATGATCGCGCGGGGGCAGAAGGGCTACAACGGCGTGGCGATCCTGTCGAAGCTGCCGATCGAGGAAGTGGGCAGTTTTGATTTTGCAGAGCTCGGACATGCGCGCCATGTCGCAGGGCGGTTGGAGAATGGTGTGACCATCCACAATTTCTACGTGCCCGCTGGCGGCGATGTGCCGGATCGCGCGGTGAATGAGAAGTTCGGGCAGAAGCTCGATTATCTGACGGATATGCGCGATTGGGGACGGTCGGATCAGCCCTCTAAGTCCATTCTCGTTGGAGACCTCAACATTGCCCCGCGAGAGGATGACGTCTGGTCCCACAAACAACTCCTCAAAGTCGTCAGCCACACGCCCAAAGAGGTGGAACATCTGGGCGAGGTGATGGAGGCGGGCGGCTGGCAGGATGTGACCCGCGCCGACATCCCCGAAGGGCAGCTTTACAGCTGGTGGAGCTATCGCGCCCGCGATTGGGATGCCGCCGACAAGGGGCGCCGGTTGGATCATATCTGGGCCACGGGGGATATCGCCTCAGCCGGGCATTCGTCGCGGATTTTGAGGGACGCGCGGGGGTGGGAAAAGCCCAGCGACCATGCGCCTGTCTTCGCGACGTTTGATCTCTGAGCGCTGAGGGCGCGGAATCAAGGGCTTTAGCCCGCCGCGCCGTCGCCACGCCGGCCCGGGGCGTGGCGAAGGCGCACGGTTGTTTGTTTATGGGTGTTGTGTGTGCCTATCTCGCAACAACCCGGCCCGCTGGGCCGTGGGCGGGCGGGGCGTGG
>JBCCCZ010000178.1:0-5156 GCA_039033255.1 Pseudomonadota bacterium | reverse complement strand
TTGCCCGCAAGATTGGGCAGGAACGTCCGCTGCACGTGGTCACGACATTCCTCGGCGCACACGCGGTACCAAGCGGCCACGACCCCGGCGCCTATATTGACGACATGTGCATCCCAACCCTGCGCGCGGCCCATGCCAAAGGGCTGGTAGATGCGGTGGACGGGTTCTGTGAGAACATCGCTTTTGACCCTGCACAGATCGCGCGGGTGTTCGATGTGGCCGTGGAACTGGGACTGCCGGTCAAACTCCACGCCGAACAATTGTCCAATATGGGCGGCACCCGACTGGCCGCGCGGTATGGCGCACTGTCGGCCGACCATCTGGAATACGCGACGGACGGGGACGCCAGGGCGTTGGCCGCATCTGGCAGTGTGGCAGTCCTGCTGCCCGGCGCGTTCTACACCCTGCGCGAAACGCAATTACCCCCCGTTCAGTCGTTTCGGGACCACGGCGTGCCCATGGCGCTGGCCACCGATTGCAACCCAGGCTCGTCGCCCATGACCTCGCTCCTTTTGACGATGAACATGGGCTGCACACTGTTCAACATGACAACGGCGGAGGCGTTACGAGCTGTCACGGTGAACGCCGCACGCGCGCTCGGCCTGCCGGATCGCGGCAAGATCGCGCCCGGGCACCACGCCGATCTCGCCATTTGGGACGCAGAACATCCCGCAGAGCTGTCCTATCGCATCGGCTTCAACGCGCTCCATGCCCGCATTTTCGAAGGTAAAACATGACCATCACCCTCATACCAGGCGCGGCCACGCTGGATCTACTCTATGCGCTTTGGCGCCATGGCAGACCTGCCGCGCTGACACCTGACGCCGCTGCGAACATCGAGGCTGCCGCTGCCGTGGTCGCCAGATCCGCCGCGGGCGAGGCGCCTGTTTATGGCGTCAACACCGGCTTTGGCAAATTGGCCAGCGTCAAGATCGCGCCGGAGGACACCGCGACCCTGCAGCGCAACCTGATCCTCAGCCATTGCTGCGGCGTGGGTGAGGCGCTGGATGAACCCACGGCGCGGCTGATGATGGCGCTCAAGCTCCTGTCCCTGGGGCGCGGTGCATCGGGGGTGGCGATGTCGACGGTCCGGTTGATGGAAGATATGCTGGCCAAGGGCGTCACACCGGTGGTGCCATCGCAAGGCTCGGTCGGGGCATCGGGCGATCTAGCCCCGCTGGCCCATATGGCCGCGACCATGTTGGGTGAAGGGGAAGCGACCTTTGAAGGTGAACCCATGCCGTCGTCAGAGGCGTTGGCCAAGGCGGGCCTGACCCCGATCGCGCTCGGCCCTAAGGAGGGGCTTGCTCTCATCAACGGCACGCAGTTTTCCACCGCCTGCGCGCTGGTCGGGCTCTGGGCGGCAGAGGCCAACGCGTGCGCATCCATTGTCACTTCATCGATGTCCACCGACGCAATCATGGGCTCCACCGCGCCACTACAGGATGCCATCCACACCCTGCGCGGCCACCCGGGCCAGATCAAGGTCGCGCGGGCTCAACGCGTCTTGCTCAGCGGCTCGGAGATACGAGAAAGCCACCGTGATGGCGACAGCCGCGTGCAGGATCCCTATTGCATCCGCTGCCAACCCCAGGTCACTGGCGCGGCCTTTGATCTGCTGACGACCGCGCGGCGCACCTTGGAGATTGAAGCCAACGCCGTCACCGACAACCCGCTGGTTCTGGTCGAAGAAGGCCTGATCGTATCGGGCGGGAATTTCCATGCCGAACCTGTTGGCTTTGCCGCCGATCAAATTGCGATCGCCATCTCGGAAATCGGCGCTATCGCCCAACGGCGCGTGGCCATGATGGTGGACCCTGCGCTCAGCTTCGATCTGCCGCCCTTCCTGACACCGGACCCCGGGCTCAATTCCGGGCTTATGATCGCGGAAGTGACAACCGCCGCTTTGATGAGCGAAAACAAACATTTAGCGAACCCCTGCACCACGGACAGCACACCCACCTCCGCCAATCAGGAAGATCACGTCTCCATGGCCGCCCACGCCGCACGTAGATTGGCGCGAATGAATGCGAACCTGAACGTGATCCTCGGGGTGGAAGCCATAAGCGCCGCCCAAGGTATCGAATTCCGCGCACCATTGAAGACCAGCCAAACTTTGCAACAGGCGCTGGCGACCTTGCGCGCGGTGGTGCCCACCGTGGACACGGACCGCTACATGAAACCGAGCCTTGATGCGGCGGCCGGCCTGATTGCGGATGGCACGCTGACAGATGCCGTTGATCTGATCCGCGTCATGGAAGGCGGTGCATGACACCGGTTGAGCTTACCCGCGGAAGCGGACCCATCGTTTTGGGCATGCCCCATACCGGCACGCATGTGCCGCAGGATGTGGCGCGCGATCTGAACGAAAATGGTCACGCATTGGCCGACACCGATTGGCATATCGACCGGCTCTATGACGGGCTTTTGCCGGACGCCACGATTGTTCGTGCCACCTTCCACCGCTATGTGATCGACGCCAATCGCGATCCTGAGGGCACCAGCCTCTATCCCGGCCAAAACACCACCACGCTGGTGCCTTTGACCGATTTCGACGGGGTGAGCATCTGTGACAGCCCACCTGATGAGGGTGAGATTGCCCGCCGTCGCGATCTCTTCCACGCCCCCTACCATGCCGCGTTGCAGGCAGAACTTGAGCGGGTGAAGGCAATCCACGGCGTGGTGATCCTCTACGATTGCCACTCGATCCGGTCCGAGATCCCGTTTCTCTTTGACGGCACCCTGCCCGATTTCAACATCGGCACCAATCAGGGCGTCACCTGCGCGCCGGAGGCTGAGACCCTCATCACCAATATCTGTCGCGCCGCGCAGGGTTTTTCCACCGTGGTCAATGCGCGCTTCAAAGGCGGCTGGACCACGCGCCAGTACGGCCGACCCGGTGACGGCATCCACGCCATCCAGATGGAGCTGGCCCAATCCACCTACCTGACCAAAGAAGGCTCGCCCTGGACCTATGACACAGCCAAGGCAGAGCGCCTGCGCCACTACCTGTCGCACATCCTTTCGGCGCTCAGCGCCATCGCCCCTACGCTTGGAGGTTCCCAATGACCAATCCCCGCCACAACATCCGCGATGTCTTTCCCGATACAGGCCCCAAAATCACCGCCAAATCCTGGCTGACCGAGGCGCCGATGCGGATGCTAATGAACAACCTGCACCCGGATGTGGCCGAAAACCCCCATGAACTGGTCGTCTATGGCGGCATCGGCCGGGCCGCCCGCACGTGGGAGGATTTCGACGCCATCGTCGCCGCGCTGAAGGACCTCGATGATGATCAGACCCTGCTGGTGCAATCGGGCAAACCTGTTGGTGTTTTTCGAACGCATCCCGATGCGCCCCGCGTGCTCATTGCCAATTCCAACCTCGTGCCCAATTGGGCCACGTGGGATCACTTCAATGAACTCGATAAAAAGGGGCTCGCCATGTATGGCCAGATGACCGCCGGCTCGTGGATTTACATCGGCACGCAGGGCATTGTGCAAGGCACCTACGAGACCTTCATGGAGGCCGGGCGTCAGCACTATGACGGCAATCTGTCGGGGCGCTGGATCCTGACCGGCGGGCTTGGCGGGATGGGCGGGGCGCAACCGCTGGCGGCTGTGATGGCCGGGGCCTGCTGTCTCGCAGTAGAATGCGATGAAACCCGCGCCGATTTCCGCCTGCGCACGCGCTATGTGGATGAAAAAACCCATGATCTGGATGAAGCACTGGCGATGATAGATCGCTGGACAGCTGCCGGGGCGGCGAAGTCTGTCGCACTTATCGGCAACGCTGCCGACATATTCGCAGAGCTGGTCAAGCGCGGGGTGAGGCCCGATATCGTGACCGATCAAACCTCCGCCCATGATCCGATCCATGGTTACCTGCCGCAAGGCTGGAGTGTCGCGGAATGGCGCGCCAAACAGGAAAGCGACCCCAAAGCGGTGGAGGCCGCCGCGCGCGCCTCAATGAAGGTGCATGTAGCCGCGATGGTGGATTTCTGGAATGCGGGCATCCCGACGCTGGATTATGGCAACAATATCAGACAGGTGGCCCAAGAGGAGGGGCTGGAAAACGCCTTTGCCTTCCCCGGGTTCGTGCCCGCCTATATCCGCCCGCTGTTCTGCCGTGGGATCGGGCCGTTCCGCTGGTGCGCCCTGTCAGGTGACCCGCAAGACATCTACAAAACCGATGCCAAGGTGAAAGAGCTGATCGACGATCCGCATCTGCACAACTGGCTCGACATGGCCCGTGACCGCATCGCCTTTCAAGGTCTGCCCGCGCGGATCTGTTGGGTCGGTCTGGGTCAGCGGCACAGGCTGGGGCTGGCATTCAATGAAATGGTCCGCAACGGGGAGCTGAGCGCACCGGTTGTCATTGGACGCGATCATCTTGACAGCGGCTCTGTGGCCTCCCCAAATCGCGAAACGGAAGCCATGAAAGACGGCTCGGATGCGGTGTCGGACTGGCCTTTGCTCAATGCGATGCTCAACGTGGCCAGTGGTGCCACATGGGTTTCGCTGCACCACGGCGGCGGGGTGGGTATGGGGTTCAGCCAGCATTCGGGCATGGTGATCTGCTGTGACGGGTCCGAAGATGCCGACCGCCGTATTGCCAATGTGCTGTGGAACGATCCGGCCACAGGTGTGATGCGCCACGCCGATGCGGGCTATGACATCGCGCTCGATTGCGCCCGGGAACAGGGTTTGAACTTGCCGGGTATTCTCACGGGCTAGCGGTCCTTGCTGCCTTGAGGCCTATAAAAAAGGCGCCCGGTTTTGGGCGCCTTTTTCGGTTTCGGTTTCGGTTTTCAGGATCACTCTTTCAAAGGCTCCGGGTTTTCCGCCAGCACCTTCGCCTCTCGCACTTTCAGCGAGGGGCGGACGTGTTCGGAATAGCCGGCTGCATCTGCCCGCAATTCGGGGAAGAGCGTCAGGATCTCCTCGCGCGTGTCCTCGGCAAAGCTGCCCAGACCCACGTGACCGGGGTGGAAGCTTTCCGACGGCACGCCCTCGGCATAGACCAGCTCGTGACGGTCAAACATCATGTGGAAGTAATCCACCGTGCCGCCTTCCAGCGGGAAGACCGTTTCGTCGTTGATCAGGGCCTTGGCGGGCACAAGCGCCTCTTTCTGGCCGAACATCAGCTCCACATGC
>JBCCCZ010000177.1:0-5156 GCA_039033255.1 Pseudomonadota bacterium | reverse complement strand
TCACCGGGACAAAGCAATCCCCTTTACACGTTCGTCGATCCTGTTTCGGCCCCATGATCCTCCAACGATGGATATGGTGGAGCCGCCGGGTACCGCCCCCGGGTCCGATCCGCTTATTACGAGCGCGTTTATGCCCATAGTTCCCGAAGGAACACGTCATATATAGTCAACCTTGGGGCGGTTGCAAAGAGGGGGTCGCCGTCCTGACGGCCCAGTTTGCGATTGTCCTGACCCGGGATGTCGCCCTGAAAACCGCTTCAGGCTTTTCCGGGCCGTGTGAATTTCATGGCAAACAGGCTCAGGTCAGCACTGCGATATTGGCGTCTGTCACGCCCGTTGCCCCCTCAAGAGAGAGTGTCACCGACGCATCGCCCAGTTCGTACCGGACAACCACCTTGGTCCCGCTGCCATCGCTTTCTTCCGTGATCGCAAAATCTGAAACCCGGTTGCCCGCCTCGGCTACACTCAGTTCAAGCAAGTCTTCGGCTGGGTTAAAATCGGTGATGCGAAGGTAGTCGTCATCCATGACGCTGGAATTGAAACCATACATGGGTTTGACCTCGATCGTGTCTGCACCCGCCCCACCGGTCACGCTGGCCGCGCCGGTGTCATTTGGAATGGGATGGTCAACCCGGAACCTGTCATCCCCGTCGCCGCCAAAGCCGTGGGCGCCAGAGGATACGCGGAGGGTGTCGTTGCCGTCTTCGCCAAAACCTGTCGCGCCGTTTCCGACCCGTATTTCATCATTGCCCTCGCCACCAAAGCCTTGAGTTCCGTCGCCAAATGCGGACAGCGTATCATTGCCCGCCTCGCCATAAAGCGAGGCCTGACCGGTTCCCGCAGATGACACTCTGTCGTCGCCCTCACCGCCACGTGCCTCACCTGAGGCAATTCGCAACTGGTCATCGCCCTCATTGCCTAAAGCCGTGCCATCTTCCACGAAAATCTTGTCATCACCGGGCCCGCCTTCCGCGAGGCCACCGAGACCGGTCAGGTCAAGGTCATCCTCTCCCTCGCCGCCCAGCAAGGTGGTGTTGTCACCGCTGCTTTCCAACAAATCAGCACCGCCCAGACCGCTGATCCCGATGCCATTTTCCTCGGTTGTGATCCAGTCGGTGTTGTCGGTGCCCGTGGTGCTTTGCGTGACCGGCTGTTCCAAGACGCCCCTGAAGTTCGGCTCGGACGTTGCCGCTCTGATGCTTTCAAGCCGATCCCCGTCTGTTTCCGCCTCAAAAAGGAAGCTTTGGATCGGCGCGTTGGCCTCAATGGTGCCGACACGTTCATCTGGCGTGTCGATGAAGTCTGGAACCTCCAGCAAGTCCACGGATCCCAGAAGGTCCATGTCGTATTCTTTTTCGAAGTCTGCCAGCTCTAGTTTCTGCAGGTCGCTGTCATCAATGTCGAACCAGTCTATTTCGCCGGGCACGAGGTAAAACCGGGCTTCATCTACCTCACGAACAATAGTGCCTGAGCCATCTTCGGTCTCACCTTCTTCGGTGTCGACATAGTACATGGCCACAAGGGACCGGGTTTCGTCTTCACCCAGTTCAATCTCTACGCCATCGGATGTTTGCTCAAATGTGGCCCCGGTGTCTTGCGGGTCGTCGGGGACGGGCGTGGCGTCGTCTTCAACCCCGTCTTCACCCCCGTCTTCAACCCCGTCTTCATCCTGATCTTCTGCCGCGACGATTGCACCATCGTCATCATCTTCGAACAGCTCCATCGCGGCCATGCCCGCAA
This sequence comes from Pseudomonadota bacterium, assembly GCA_039033255.1. Taxonomy (GTDB): domain Bacteria; phylum Pseudomonadota; class Alphaproteobacteria; order Rhodobacterales; family Rhodobacteraceae; genus Roseovarius. The sequence goes on along the minus strand of JBCCCZ010000177.1, from coordinate 3,416 downwards.
TAAGCGCCAGCGCACCAAAAAGCACCATCATTTTACCATCCCCCAACACGCCTCACTGCGCCGTCCTTTTGGATCGGGCATCCGCGTGCAAACTTTGCGTTTTCACCCAGCTTATCGATAATGGAAGCCGCCACAATGCTTTATCGGTGGATCACGCCCGCGACCGGACAAGCCAGAGCGTGCCAAGCCCCGAGGTCAGGATCACGACAAGACCCGTCAAAGACCAGATGTCAGGCCAGTCGCCGAAGACGACATACCCCATCGCCGTGGCCGAAATCAGCTGGGTGTAGATGAGCGGGGCCACAAGTGCGGCATCCGCTTGGCGGTTGGCCACCACCACAAGGTAATTCCCGATTGTGCTGCCTGCCGAACTCCCAAGGATCAACGCGATGGTGCTGACATCGGGCGCGGGCCAGTCGGTCACCATGCCAAAGGGCAAAAGCGCAAGCCCACCGATCACCAGATGCGACAACAACAAAAGGCGCGGGCGATAATGGGGCGCGACCACGCGGGTGGTTGCCAAAAACGCCCCGTAACACATCCCCGCCGCCAAGGCCCAACCCAAGCCCGGTGAAAACCCGAAGCCCGGTTTGACCACCAGAAGCACCCCCAGAAACCCCAACAGCAAGAAGGCCGCCCGCGCCGGGGTGGCCCGTTCGCCCAGTATCACAATGGCGAGGATGAAGGACACGATGGGCCCGATGAAGAACGCGCCGAACACGTTGGCGATAGGCTCTGTGCGCAAGGCAGTCAGGATGCAACTGATGCCTACAGAGATCAGCAACCCGCGCAAAATCACGCGCCAATCGGTGAAAATCACCAGTTCTTCACGCCGAACCCCGCAAAGGGGCGCCATCACAATTGCGGCGATGGCAAACCGCGTCCAGGCAACAAAAATGGGGTCCACACCCGCACCCATCAGCAGTTTGCCTGCCGTGTCGCCCAGTACAATGAAAGACATCGCAATGAAGACAATTCCGGCAAGTCGGATCAGGTGGCTGGATTGCATGGTATTCCGTGGCGCGGGGCTTGGGTCAGGGGCCGACTATGAAACCGCGCGGTGAAAAAGAAAAGCGCCGCTTGTTGCGGATTTGGAATTGCTGTTTTGTGTTTGGTGCAAGACCCCGTTCTGAAAGGTGCCACCCATGTCTGCCACGCTTGATGTCGATTTTGTCCGCAGTCAGGTCCCCGCTTTTGCCGAACCCACGTTGCAGGGGCAGGCGTTTTTCGAAAACGCGGGCGGGTCTTATGCCTGCACCCAGGTGATTGACCGGCTTCACCGCTACTACACCCAGCGCAAGCTGCAGCCCTATGCGCCCTATGAGGCCAGCCGCCTTGCAGGTGAGGAGATGGATGAAGCCCGCACGCGGCTGTCGGCCATGCTGGGCGTGGAAGAAGATGAGCTGAGCTTTGGCCCCTCTACGACGCAGAACGCCTATGTCCTCTCCCAAGCTTTCCGCGACTGGCTGAAGGACGGTGACGCGATCATCGTCACCAATCAGGATCATGAGGCCAATTCCGGCCCGTGGCGGCGGTTGGCAGATCGCGGCGTTGAGCTGCGCGAGTGGAAGATTGATGCGGAAACGGGGCTTCTCAATCTCGACGACCTGCATGATCTGCTGGACGAACGCGTGCGGTTGGTCTGCTTTCCCCATTGTTCCAACATCGTGGGTGCGATCAATCCGGTGGTGGAAATCACCGCTGCCGCCCATGCCGCCGGTGCGTTTGTTTGCGTCGATGGGGTCAGCTACGCGCCGCACGGCTTTCCCAATGTCGGGCGGCTCGGGGCAGATATCTATCTTTTCTCCGCCTACAAAACCTATGGCCCCCATCAAGGCATCATGGTGGTGCGCCGCGCTTTGGCAGAGCTGTTGCCCAATCAAGGCCACTGGTTCAATGCGGGCGCGCTTTACAAGAAATTCACCCCCGCGGGGCCCGACCACGCGCAGGTCGCAGCCTGTGCGGGCATGGTCGATTACGTTGATGCGCTGGCCGATCATCATGGGATCGAGGGCGATATCAAAACCCGCGCCATGGCCATCCACGACATGATCCGCGCGCGGGAAGTCGAGGCGCTGCAACCCTTGCTCGATTATCTCTCCGAGAAGAACTCCGCCCGTCTCATTGGCCCCTCTGACGCCGCCCAGAAAGCGCCGACAGTGGCTATTGAGCTCAACGGCCCCGGAGAACCTGCCGCCGCGGAACTGGCCAAGCACGGCATCATGACCGGCGGCGGGGATTTCTACGGCGCGCGGCCGCTTCAGGCCATGGGGGTCGATCTGGACAAAGGCGTGCTGCGCCTCTCTTTTGTTCACTACACCAGTGATGCGGAGATCAATAAGCTCATCACCGCTCTGGACGCCGTGCTCTGACCCGCTACATCGCTCACCAAGAGACGTGGTGAGGCGGCATATGAGCGAAAAATCTCCAGTAATCCTGTGGTTGCGCCGTGACCTTCGGCTGAGCGACCATCCCGCGCTCAAGGCCGCAATGGACGCGGGCGGTCCGGTGATCCCGGTCTATATCCGCGATGATCTGGTGGACGGTTTGGGGGCCGCGCCCAAATGGCGTCTTGGTCTGGGGCTTGAGGTCTTTTCTAAAAGCCTCGAAGGCGCAGGATCCCGCCTCATTCTGCGGTCTGGAAAAGCCATCGACGTGCTCAAGGCCCTGGCCGATGAGACGGGTGCCACCGCTATCCACTGGCAATAACGACGTGCTGGACGGGCTGCGCCAACTCTATGCGCTGCTGACGGCAGGGCGAACCAAGCCGCTGAAATTCCTCGTGACCGTCTCACCGGTGGGTCTGGTCGCGACCTTCCGCGACCAGGATGTGCTGGTGGCCAATTGCTACTCCAAATCCGTGCAGCGCGCAGCGGTGGAGGCGTTTGTGGCAGAGCACGACGCGCATTACTTCCCATCCTATGAGTATGTCACGCTGACGGATCGGAAATTCGCCTGGTCGAACCATGATTTCCGCCATGTCCGGGCCGAAACGGTCGACCGGATCATAGCCGATGTGCTGCGAGAATATGTGGGCGAGAGCGCAGGTCAGAGCCTGCTTGACGCGCGCGGGCGCGGCACCGCCTTCCTGGATGCCAAAGAGCCCGAGACGGCCATCAAGATCATCGAAACCCATTTCGAAACCTATGGCGCGGACAGTGATCTGATGTGGATCTATGCCCGCGCCCTTCGCGATGTGAAACGCTTCGAGGATGCAATTGCCGCCTGCCGCAAGATTGTCGAGGCGGATGGATTCTTCAGGCGCTCCGCCGCACGCTCCGCGATCTTCACCGCGCGCCAGATCAAGGATGAGGACACGGAAGCGACGATGATGGAGTGGTACCGCATCAACTTCCCTGACGAAGCGGAATTCTGACGCACCTACCGGCCTTCCAGCACACTTTCGTGGATATACC
>JBCCCZ010000176.1:0-5184 GCA_039033255.1 Pseudomonadota bacterium | reverse complement strand
GGAGCCCTGGGGCCAGCCTTCTTCGACGGTGACACAGCGGTTGGTTTTCATGACCGAGTTGATCACGGTGCCGGTGTCCATCGGGCGGATTGTCCGCAAGTCGATGACCTCGGCGGAAATGCCGTCTTCGGCCAGCTTGTCCGCCGCCTCCAGCGCGTATTGCATGCCGATGCCGAAGCTGACGATGGTCACGTCTGTGCCGGTCCGGGCCACGCGGGCCTTGCCGAATGGGATGGTGAAATCGTCGAGCACGGGCACCTCGAAGGATTTGCCGTAGAGGATTTCGTTTTCCAGAAAGATCACCGGGTTGGGATCGCGGATCGCGGTTTTCAGCAGGCCCTTGGCGTCGGCGGCTGAATAGGGCTGCACGACCTTGAGGCCCGGCACATGGGCGTACCATGCTGCGTAGTCCTGGCTGTGCTGAGCGGCCACGCGGGCGGCGGCACCGTTGGGGCCACGGAACACGATGGGAGAGCCCATCTGACCACCCGACATGTAGAGCGTCTTGGCGGCAGAGTTGATAATCTGATCAATGGCTTGCATGGCGAAGTTGAACGTCATGAATTCCACGATGGGCTTCAATCCACCCCAGGCCGCACCCACGCCGATGCCGGCAAAGCCGTGTTCGGTGATGGGGGTGTCGACCACGCGTTTGGCGCCGAATTCATCAAGCAAACCTTGGGTGATCTTGTAGGCACCTTGGTATTCGGCGACCTCTTCCCCCATGATGAAGACGGTGTTATCGCGGCGCATCTCTTCGGCCATGGCAGAGTTCAAAGCCTCGCGCACAGTCATGGTTTTCATCTCCGTGCCGTCGGGCCAGTCGGGGCTGGTGTCGGGGGCAGGGGCTGCGGGTGCGGCGGCAACCGGCGCGGGCGCTGGCGCCTCTGCCACGGGCGCGGCAGTCTCGGACGCGGCAGTCTCGGACGGGGCAGGGGCGGAGGAGACATCATCCGCGCTTTCACCTTCCTCCAGCAAGACGGCAATCGGGGTGTTCACTTTCACCGCTTCGGTGCCCTCGGCCACCAGGATCTTGCCAATCACGCCTTCGTCGACGGCCTCGAACTCCATCGTGGCCTTGTCGGTTTCAATCTCGGCCATGATGTCACCGGACGCGACAGTGTCGCCTTCCTTGACAAGCCATTTGGCAAGCGTGCCTTCTTCCATCGTGGGCGACAGGGCGGGCATGAGAATATCAATGGACATGTGCGTTTCTCCTCAATCCGCTTATTCGACCGCAGCCGCTTGTTTCATTTCGGTGGCGTAGATATCCGTCCACAGCTCTTCCACGGCGGGTTCGGGGCTTTCCTTGGCGAAATCAGCTGCGGCGTTGACCGTGGCTTTGATCTCTTTGTCGATGGCCTTAAGGTCGTCCTCGGTCGCGTGTTTGCCTGACAAAAGCAGGTCACGGACATGTTCGATGCAGTCTTTTTCCTCGCGCACCTTCTGCACCTCTTCCCGGGTGCGGTACTTGGCGGGGTCGGACATGGAATGCCCGCGATACCGGTATGTTTTGACCTCTAGGATGTAGGGGCCTTTGCCGGAGCGACAGTGCGCGACCGCCTTTTCACCGGCTTCCTTCACGGCCAGAACATCCATGCCGTCGACCGCCTCTCCGGGGATTCCAAAAGCGGCACCACGGGTGTAGATATCGGGGGTGGAGGTGGAGCGCGCCATGGAGGTGCCCATGGCGTATTGGTTGTTTTCAATGACAAAAATTACGGGCAAATGCCAAAGCGCGGCCATGTTGAACGTCTCATAGACCTGGCCCTGGTTCGCGGCCCCATCACCAAAATAGGTGAAGGTCACGCGGCCATTGTCGAGATACTTGTCGGCAAACGCGAGCCCCGCGCCGAGAGGCACATTCGCGCCAACGATACCGTGGCCGCCATAGAAGTGCTTTTCGGTGGAAAACATGTGCATCGAGCCGCCTTTGCCGCGCGACAGCCCACCTTCGCGGCCGGTTAGTTCGGCCATCACACCGCCCGGCTCCATCCCGCAGGCCAGCATGTGTCCGTGATCGCGATAGGTGGTGACGCGTTTATCGCCGTCCTCTGCGGCCGCCTCAAGACCAACAACAACCGCTTCTTGACCGATGTAAAGGTGGCAAAACCCACCGATGAGTCCCATACCATACAGCTGACCAGCCTTTTCTTCGAATCGGCGTATAAGCAACATATCGCGGTAGTAGGACGTCAATTCGTCGGCCGAAACATTTGGTTTTGCTGTCTTTTTCTTGGTAGCCATGAGGTGCCATCTCCTCTTAGACGTAAATAGTTTAACGTTAAACGATTTTATAACACGGATTGGGCCTGGCTGACGAGGAGGAAATTTGAGCCCGTTCCTGCGATGCAAATTCGACAGTAATGACCTTTTGTGGCACTCTGCTGTCTCAGACGCGTCGCCATGCCAGCGAAAACCTCAGGAGGTTAAGTTATGCTGATCAAAGACAGACTTGCCGGGCAACCCAAAGCGCCCCCATCCACCGTAACCGAAGACCAGATGGTGGCCGACGCTGTGACGGTTATGGCTGAGCGGAACTACGGCGCAATGATCGTGGTGGATGACGACGACAAGGTGACAGGGATTTTGACCGAACGCGATGTGGTGAAACGCATTGTCGGTGCAGGCAAGTCTGCTGACGGTATGAAAGTGTCAGACATCATGACACGCGACCCATCCGTGGCGCGCGAAGATGATGAGATTGAGACCTGGATGAAGACGATGAGTCAGAAACGCTTTCGCCGCATTCCGGTGGTGGGCGACGATGATCGGCTGATCGCCATTTTGACCCAGACCGATCTGATTGCCTATGCGTGGCCGGTCCTGTTGTCGCAGACCAAGGAATTGGCCCTCAGGGAGTCGCGACGGATGTTTTACGCGCTTCTGATCGGCGGCGGGCTTTTGATTTATGCGATTGCAATGGTGATTTTGGCGCGGGTGTTAATCTGACGCGCGACAAGGCCCGCAGCGACGTTTCATTTCTCAGCGTATGACAATTTCATCTGCGCGGATCATGCCCAGCACGTCGCGGGCCTGTTGATCCAAAAGATCGAGATCGAGGAATTCATCAGACAGGCGCGCGGTCAGGTTTTCCATCTCACTCACTTGGGCCTGCAAAATGGCCAGACGGGCGGCCAGCTCTTTTTCCTGCGCTTCGATCTCTGCGCGGCGAAAGAGGCCATAGTCGCCCTGCACGGCGGCAAAGGTAAAATATCCGCCGACAAGCAAGGCGATCAGAACAAAGATCGCTGCGCCAAAACCGGGGCGTGTGGACTGGGTCATCTGCGTTATCTGCCTCTGTTGCCGTCTCTTTTCGGACGGTCGCGCATAGAATGGCACAGGTGATTCGGTTTGTGAATCCCCCTTTTGCAGAGTTTTCCTTTTAAGGTATCCATTGTGCGCTGAGACCTCAGGAGCTGCCAATGCCACATCTGCCGCCACGGTCCGATCTGACCACCCATGAGGTGACCAACCAGCCGGAGCCCCGTGGTGATATCGATCTGTGGTCGGATGATCCGGCGCTCATCGTCCACGCCGCGCTGTCGGGTGTCGATGAGGGCCATCTGGCGGGCTATGGCCTGACGCTTGGCACCGAAGAGATGCGCGCGGCGGCGCGGGCTGTGAACCGGCAGGTGCCGGAGCTTGTTCAATATGACGCAGGCGGGCGGCGGATGGATGAGGTGCGGGTGCATCCCTCTTACATCCAGTTTCTCCAGACAGGTCTTGTGTCAGGCTATGCCGCGCTGCCGTGGGAGGGTAAGCCCGGGGGGCACGCGACCCATGCCGCGATGGTCTACCTCGCGTCTCAGGTCGAGCCGGGACATTGCTGCCCGATGACCATGACCTACGCCGCTGTGCCCGCGCTGCAGGCCAACCCGGAGCTCTTTGAGACCTGGGTGCCAAAGCTGACCGCGCGGATCTATGACGGTCGGGCAAAGCCGCTGGCGCTCAAAACCGGTGCGACCATGGGCATGGCGATGACCGAAAAGCAGGGCGGATCGGATGTGCGGGCCAACACCACGCGGGCGGAGAAAACGGCGGACGGGTATAGGCTCTACGGCCACAAATGGTTTTGCTCGGCGCCCATGTCGGACGGGTTTCTGACGCTGGCGCAAGCCCCCGGCGGGTTGACCTGCTTTCTGGTGCCGCGCTGGCTGGAGGATGGGCGCAATGGCATTCGGATTGAGCGGCTGAAGGACAAACTGGGCAACCGGTCGAACGCCTCATCCGAGATTGAATTTCATGGTGCACTCGCCCATGCGGTGGGTGAGGAAGGGCAGGGCGTGCGCACCATCATCGAGATGGTCCATCACACGCGGCTCGACACCGCCATGGCGCCTGCGGGCCTGATGCGGTCGGCGCTGCGGGAGGCGTGGTATTGGGCCTGCAACCGTCAGGTTTTTGGCAAAGGCCTCGCCGATCAGCCACTGATGCAGGCGGTGCTCGCTGATCTGACGCTTGATTGGGAAGGGGCGCTGGCCCTTGGGTTGCGGGTTGCGCGTAGTTTTGACAGCCGCGCGGCGGAGGAAAAGGCATTCGCGCGCATCGGTGTGGCACTGGCCAAATACCTCAGCAACAAGCTCTGCCCCGGCGTGGTGGTGGAGGCGATGGAGTGCCTGGGCGGCATGGGCTACGTGGAGGATACGTTCCTGCCGCTGCTCTACCGTGAGGCCCCGCTCAACAGCATCTGGGAAGGGTCGGGCAATGTGATCTGCCTGGATATCCTGCGCACCCTGCGCGCGGCCCCCGAAGCAGGCGAGGTTCTGGCGGCAGAGTTCAACAAGGTGGCGGGGCAGGATGCAGGGTTTGATGCCGCCTTGGCCGCGCATATGTCGCGCTTTCCGCGTTTGCCCGAAGAGCAGGAGGCGCGGTGGTTTGTGGAAAGCCTTGCCACGCTTTTGACGGGGGCTGTGTTGCTGCAACAGGCTCCGGCTGCGGTGTCGGACGCCTATGTCGCCACCCGCCTGCAGGGAAATCGCGGACGGATGCCCGGGGCAATCGGAGAGGTGGACCGAGCCGCGATCCTGGCGCGGCTCGGAACCTGAGGGTGCTTTAAGCCGGCAGGTGGATGTTGAACGCCGCGCGCAATCGCTTGTCCAGTTCAGGATCAAACCGCGCCGCAGACCGGGTGGCGAGGATCTCCTCTTTGCGGGCAATCGCCGCTTTGTTGAGATCGGGCTT
>JBCCCZ010000175.1:0-5340 GCA_039033255.1 Pseudomonadota bacterium | reverse complement strand
CCATCGTCCACTTCCATCTTGCCTTTGAGCGCTGCATAGACGGCGCGTTGTTGCTGGACGCGGATCATGCCGGCGAAGGAGGCATCGATCACCTCTGCCGCGTAGTGATTCCCGTCGCCCGCCAGATCGGTGATGGTGATCTCGTCCTCGGGGAAGGTCTCGCGGATGAGGTCTTCGATTTCCTCGGGTTGCATCGGCATGGGCGGGTGTCCTTTGGTTCGCAACCAGATTTAAGACGCTTTGCGGAGCGCCGCAAGCGTCAGGGTTGCAGCAGGGTAACGCCGTCCCGGTCTGCGGCCCTGGCGATGTCGCGTTTGTAGCTTCGGTCGAGGGTGGCGCGTTCTTCGTCCGACCACGGGTTGAAGGCGCTCTCAGAGCCGGTTTTGGGGAAGCGGCTGCGGGCTTCTTGCACGGTGGCCTTGTCGCGGGTGTCTTGGGCCTGAAACCAGTCGGCGGCTTTTTGGGAAAGCCCGGCGCGGCGGATTTGCGGATCTGGGTGAACGGCGGCGTCGGCACCGGGTTTCAGCAGCTTGGCGTAAAGTCCGGTGCCCATATTGGCGAAATCCTCGTAGCGCCAGAGGGTCAGCTTGAGGGTGGGGCAGGTGGTAAAGATGCGCTCCACCATCCGGGTCCAGATTTTGTCGGTCGGGTCGAAGCCAGCCATGAAGCTTTCGAAATCGTCGTAGCGGCCGTGATGCAGGCTTTCAGACCAGCAGGAGGGCAGGAAGGTGGCGGGGTTGCGGGTGGCGAGGGCCAGTTCGATGTCGTGGCCTTCGAACAGGTGCAAGAGGCGCGCGACGCGTGTGTGCGCCCAGGGGTAAAGCTTCTTGCGCCGCATCAGCATTTTGCGATCCGTGCCGCCGAGGATGTTTTCATCCATGAGGGCAATCGTGTCCGCGTCGCCGCCGTAGTGTTTGAGAAACCCATCGGCGCCTGCGCGCACCACCTCTGCCGTCATGCCATCGCGTAAAAGTTGGGAAAAGGGGGTCAGGTCTTTCCGCATGGTCTTGGGGCCGATGACAGCGATCCCAAGATCAGCCAGTGCAGGGGCCGAGCCAAGCAAGGAATGCTGAATATGGCTCGACGCCGTTTTGTGCGCGCCGGCGAGGATGACCAGACGGGTCATGGGGGCTTAGCCCAGATGCCGCTCGAAGCTGGAGCGGAAGAGGGTGGACAGCTCTTCGAGCGGGGCTTTGGAGCCGCCGAGGGAGACGGTTTGGCCGGTGAACTTGCCGACAGTGTGGAGCGTGACGCCTGCTTTGCCCGCAGCCATCATCAGCGCCTCAGCCTGATCAAACCCGCAAGCGATAAGGTAGCGCGCCTGGTCTTCACCGAAGAGCGTGCCCATGTTCGCGCTGTCGAGGCAGACGCCGACGCCGCCCGCTTCGGCCATTTCGAACGCGGCCATGGCCATGCCACCGTCGGAGATGTCGGTGCAGGCGCGGATGAACTGCGCGTTGTCACGGATGAAGTCGCCGTTGCGTTTTTCGGCCTCCAGATCGACCGTGGGGGCGGCCCCTTCTGCACGGTTGAAGACTTCGGCCAGCAGGGCGGATTGGCCCAGATGGCCGCCGCACTCGCCGACCATCAGCAGCACGTGGCCTTCGCGGACCTGACCGGTGATGGCGCCGTCCGGGTCCTTGATCAGGCCCACCGCGCCGATGGTCGGTGTGGGCAGGATCGCGGAGCCGTCTGTCTCGTTGTAGAGCGACACGTTGCCCGAGACGATGGGCATGTCGAGGGCGGCGACGGCCTCGCCAATGCCGCGAATGGCGGCGACGAACTGGCCCATGATGGTGGGTTTTTCAGGATTGCCGAAATTGAGGTTGTCGGTGCTTGCAAGCGGCGTCGCGCCCACGGCGGTCAGGTTGCGATACGCCTCAGCCACCGCCTGTTTTCCGCCCTCATAAGGGTTGGCGAAGACGTAGCGCGGCGTGACGTCCGAGGTGAAGGCCAGGAGTTTTTCTGTGCCATGCACGCGGATGAGGCCCGCGCCGAGACCCGGCGTGCGGGCGCTGTCGGCCATGACCATGGTGTCGTATTGTTCATAAACCCATTGCTTGGCGGAATAATTCGGCGACGAGATAAGGGCCTTTAGCCCTTCGATGGGGTCAACGGCGACGAGGCTGTCTGTGTCGAGGGGCTCGGCTGGGCTCGGTTCGTCCCAAGGCCGGTCATATTCAGGCGCAGAGCCGGAGAGGGTGGCGAGCGGCAGGTCAGCTTTCACTTCGTTGCCATGCATCACAAGGAAGCGGTCTTCGGCAATCGTTTCGCCCACGATGGCGAAATCGAGGTCCCATTTCTCAAAAACAGCGCGGGCCTCGGCCTCAAGGTCGGGCTTGAGGACCATGAGCATGCGTTCCTGGGACTCCGACAACATCATCTCATAGGCGGTCATGTTTTCTTCGCGCTGCGGGACCTGGTCGAGGTTGAGCCGCACGCCCAAGCCCCCTTTGTCGCCCATTTCGACGGCGGAACAGGTGAGACCCGCAGCTCCCATATCCTGAATAGAGATCACAGCGCCTGTGCGCATGAGTTCCTGGCAGGCTTCCATCAGGCGCTTTTCGGTGAACGGGTCGCCCACCTGCACGGTGGGGCGTTTTTCTTCGATGCTTTCGTCGAATTCGGCAGACGCCATGGTGGCCCCGCCCACGCCGTCGCGGCCGGTTTTTGCACCGAGATAGACCACCGGCATGCCCACGCCCGAGGCAGCGGAGTAGAAGATCTTGTCGGCGTCAGCGAGGCCTGCCGCGAAGGCATTGACGAGGCAGTTGCCGTTGTAGGCGGGATCAAACCGCACTTCGCCGCCTGCGCATGGCACGCCAAACGCGTTGCCATAGCCGCCGATGCCAGCGACCACACCGTGGACGAGGGACCGGGTTTTGGGATGATCGGGCGCGCCGAAGCTCAGCGAGTTCATCGAGGCGATGGGCCGCGCGCCCATGGTAAAGACGTCGCGCAGAATGCCGCCCACACCGGTGGCCGCACCTTGGTAGGGTTCAATGTAGCTTGGGTGGTTGTGGCTCTCCATTTTGAAGATCACGGCCTGACCATCGCCAATGTCCACCACGCCTGCATTTTCGCCGGGGCCGCAGATCACCTGAGGGCCGTCCGTGGGCAGGGTGCGCAGCCATTTCTTGGAGGATTTGTAGGAGCAGTGTTCGTTCCACATGGCAGAAAATATGCCGAGCTCGGTAAAACTGGGTTCACGCCCGATGATCTCCAGAATGCGGTCATATTCGTCCGGCTTCAGCCCGTGGCTTTCGATCAATTCCGGCGTGATGGCAGGTTCCTGCATTGCACTTCTATCCCCCGATGACGGCTTGTCGGTTCTTTAGGCGATAGAATGGGCAGGGGGAAGGGGTGAGCGCTTGACGGACCGCACGGTTTTGCCATTGTGGCGCGAAAGGATCGGGAGACTGCCATGCAGATCACAGAAAACGGCTTTCGCGGCCGGGGATTGCCGCAGGAGGTGATGTCTGGCGCGCCGATGGCGAGCGGGGCGTCAGAGCTGGCCGAAAAGGTCGTCGCCTCGCATCTGATCCCCGGTGAGACGCCTTTGGTGGAGGCCACGGGGTTTGGCTGCGAGACATGGGTCAAGGATGAACGCCCGCGCATGGGGCTGGGCAGTTTCAAGGCGCTGGGGGCGGCCTATGTGGTGGCCCATGACGCGATTGAAAGTGGCGCGGAGGATATGAGTACGGCGTTGACGGGCCGCACCTATGCCACGGCGAGCGCGGGCAATCACGGGCTGTCGCTGGCCTTTGGGGCCAAGCGGTTCGGGGCCGAGGCGGTGGTGTATCTGTCGAACAACGTGCCGGAGAGTTTCGCGGACCGTCTGCGCGGCCACGGCGCGCGCGTGGAGCGGGCGGGTGATGATTATCAGGCCAGCATGGACGCCGCGATGGCGGAGGCGGATGCGCACGGCTGGACCTTGCTGTCGGACACGTCCTGGGAGGGATATTTTGAGCGCCCTTATCGGTTGATGGAGGGCTATCTGACCATGGCCGCCGAGGCCGCGCGGCAAATGCCCGCGCCGCCCACGCATATTTTCCTGCAGGCCGGTGTGGGCGGGCTGGCCTGCGCCTGTTCCCAGCATTTCCGGGAGGTTTGGGGGACCAGTGACAATGGGGGGCCGCAGATCATCGTGGTGGAGCCCGATCTGGCCCCTGCACTGGAGGCCAGCATCCGGGCGGGCAAACCGGTGGAAACCACGGGCGGGGTGTCTGACATGGGGCGGCTTGATTGCAAAATTCCCTCGCTCATCGCGTTGAACCAATTGGCGGTGGATGCTGATCAGTTTGCCTTGATCAGCGAAGAGGAAGGCCACGCCATTCTGGGGCCGCTGAAGGCCCAGGGTCTGGCCAGCACGCCGTCAGGTGCCGCAGGGCTTGCGTGTCTGAGCGGCATGGAGTTGGGCAAGGGCGCGCGCGCGCTGTGCATCCTGAGTGAACAGGCAGAGCCGTGAGCGCCCAAAGTGAGTGAAGGCTTTCCCGAGGAGGAATACGCCGCCCGAACAGCTCGGGCGCAGGCGGGGTTGGCGCGGATCGGCGCAGGGGCCTTGCTGCTGACGACGGAAGCCGACATTCGCTATTTTACGGGCTTTCTGACGCGGTTTTGGGAGAGCCCAAGCCGGTCGTGGTTTCTGATCGTGCCTGGCTCGGGCAAGCCCATCGCGGTGATCCCGTCGATTGGCGAAGCGCTGATGGCGTCGACCTGGATCGACGAAATCCGGACTTGGCCTGCGCCTCAGCCCGATGATGATGGGGTGAGCCTTTTGCGGGAGACCTTGCAGGAGGTGGGTGGCCCAGTGGCCATTCCGATGGGGTATGAGACGCATCTGCGCATGCCGATGGCGGATTTTGAGCGGGTGCGTGAGGGCTTGGACGTGGTGGCGGATGCGGGCCTCATGGCCTCTCTGCGCGCGATCAAATCGCCTGCGGAGGTGGCGCGGATTGCAGAAACCTGTGCGCTGGCGGGCCGGTCGTTTGACCGGATGGCGGAGATTGCGCGGGTTGGTGTGCCAGTCTCTGAGGTGTTTCGCGGGTTCCAGCGGTTGTTGTTGGAGGAGGGGGCGGATTGGGTTCCGTATCTGGCCGGTGGCGTGGGGCCTGCGGGGTACAAGGATGTGATTTCGCCCGCGACGGATGCGCCGTTGGCAGAAGGTGATGTGCTGATGCTCGACACGGGCGCGATCAAGGGCGGGTATTTCTGCGATTATGATCGGAATTTTGCCATTGGACGGGCAGGGGACGCGGCGGAGGCGGGGCATGCGCGCATCATTGAGGCGACGGCTGCGGGGTTTGAGGCAGCGCGGCCCGGGGCGATGGCGCGGGATGT
>JBCCCZ010000174.1:0-5568 GCA_039033255.1 Pseudomonadota bacterium | reverse complement strand
TTTCGAGCTACCTGATTGTCGCGTGTCAGAGGTGCAAACCCACGTGTGATTTTCGTCGCTGCATAGGAACATTGCAACATGCGCTCCAGCCAGTCATTCGGTCGGACATCTGAAAAAGAATGGCTCGCCTCAGCAAAAAAAGGGTCATCCTGGTTTGGTCCCAATGATCTCGGCCGCGGTTTTGGATTTCCTGACGGAGACATCCTTGAACCCCGCCGCGCGCAGCCAGTCTGCGATGGAATTTGTCGGATGGGTGCGCGCGCCGGTCATAGCGAAATAGAGCAGGGAGGATGCCCCTGCCAGGTAGTCGATGGGGCTATCCTCATCGGGGTAATCCACATCTTTGGTCATCACGATCCCGCCGGGTTTGAGGGCTTCATAGGCGCGGGCGATGAGGGCCTGGCAGTCTTCCTCCTTCAACGCGTGCAGGATGTTGGACATGAGCGCGAAATCATATCCCTCACCCCAATCGGATTTGAAGAAATCACCTTCGACATAGTCGATGCGATCTCTCAGCCCTGCTTTTTCAATCTGTTCCTTTCCAAATGCCGCGGATTCGGGCAGGTCGAGGATTGTGGCGCTGAGACTTGGGTAATGCTTGCAAAAGCCGATGCTGTACTGCGCGGGGCCGCCGGCGATGTCGAGCATCCTTTGCGGGTTGCCGGGCAGGGGCACGTTCTTGATCAGCGAATTGACTGATTCCTCGGCACCGGCGATCAGGAAATTCAGATAGTTCTGCCAAGTGGTGTCCGTGCTGGGCTTGAAGTGGAAATTGTCCACCTTGCCGGTTTTCACGGCCTCATCCAGACGTTCGAAATTGCGTGCGATATCAGGCACGAACGCCATCACGGATTGCGCGGATTCGCCCATTTTGCCGTTCAGCGACTTTTTGAAAGATCGCTCCAACGTGAAGCGGCCGTTTTGGCGCGTCAGATACCCGAAGGCCGTCAGCGCCTCGAGCAGGACTTGCGTTGCGTGAGGATCGGTTTCGGCCAATTGAGACACCTCCTCCGCCGTCAGCGATGTGTCCGACAAGGTATCAAAGAGGCCAAACCGCTGTGCGGTCAGCACGGCATTCGTGACAATCGTGGAAAAGAACGGCATGAACGCCTTTTCGGGAAGCATTCCGGTGGACAGGACCATCTTTTCGACGATGGTCTGCCCTTTCAGGCCCATTTTCATCAGCATCACTCCTATGTGCTGTGTGAAACCGGGCGTGCCTAGTCGAACGTGCCCGTCACACGGCCCAACAGCATGAAGGCGCGCGCGGTGCGGGTGTTGGACAATTCAGTCAGCTGGGTGTCTGTCGCCTTGTCGGCAAATTCGGAAATCATCTTATCGAAGACGCGCAGAAAGTGGTGCGCGGCGTCGCGAAAAATCGGGTCTTTTTTCATGCGTGCGGCCGACAGCGCCAGAGAAGACCGATCGCGAATACCGCCCAGCATGGCGATAGGGCGGCCGCGTTCGCCGTCGGCAAAGCGGCGCCAGACCTCTGGCCGGGCGAGGTCGGGGCGGAGGTCGTCCATGTAGATGCCGTCGTGGGACATGAGCGTCAGAACATCTTGCGAGGCCTGGATCAATTGCGCGGTTTTGCGGTCCTTGAGCGCGCGGCGCAGGGCCGAAAAGCCATCTTTGTCTTCGGCTGTTTCTGGAAAGTTCAGCGCGCGGATGAAATCGGCGGTGTCGAGAGGAGGTTGGAGATCTTCGGCCGACGTGCCGAGGGGCAGGGCAACCTGGTCATCGGGTTCCGGCGCGGGGGCGGGTTCCACCGGTGCAGGCTCCGGCTCTGATGCTGCACGGATAGAGAAGTTCGACAGTGCCATGGCGGTTTTTCGCTGCGCGGTGGCGATCTCTTCCAGTTTTTTCGCGACAGATTGTTCCGGCACCGCATGTTTGTTTTGGTTTTGGGTCACATACGCATGGCGGATCGCGTCGATTGCAACCTGCAACCGCTGGCTTTCTTCGCGCATCACCTTGGAGGCGCGCGCGGCCGTGGCGGCCACCCAGATCATCGCGACCGGCAGGAAAATCGTCAGCATGATCACCATGAAGGTCACGGATCCACCGCTATCCGCTGCGCCCCCGCCCATAACCAGAAAGAAAATCGCGCACATGGCCAGCCAGACAAGCGACAGGATGATCGCGATAATCTCCACCGCCGTCACACGATCCTTGCGCGCCTTGTCGTATATCCCCAACGAGGTCGGGGGTGTCTTGGGAGTCTTTGCCATTTGGTGCCCTGCTCAGGTGTAGGCGATTTTTAGCACCTCATAGGCCTTTTCGCCACCGGGCGTGCGTACTTCGACGCTATCGCCCTCTTCTTTGCCGATCAGCGCCCGGGCAATGGGGGATTTTATGTTCAAAAGACCCTTTTCGATATTGGCCTCATATTCGCCAACGATCTGATATGTCTTCTCTTCTTCGGTGTCTTCATCGACCAAAGTGACGGTGGCGCCGAATTTGATCGCGCCCGACAGTTTCGAGGGGTCAATCACGTCTGCGAGGCTGATTGCGCCTTCCAGTTCCTTGATCCGGCCTTCGATGAAAGACTGCTTTTCCTTGGCGGAATGGTATTCAGCGTTTTCCGACAGATCGCCGTGTTCGCGCGCCTCTGCGATGGCTTTGATGATGGCCGGGCGTTCCTCCGATTTCAGGTGCTTGAGTTCTTTCTCAAGCGCCTCAAAGCCGCCGCGGGTCATTGGTAGTTTTTCCATCTGCGCGCCCCTATTTCCTTGTGCCCGTTCCGTCGGACCGCCATTTCGGCATTGTGCAAGATTGACCCATTGCGAGAAGGCTTTGCAAGTGGGGAAGCGGCATAAGGTCTCAAAAGCGTCGCAAATGGCGTTTTCGCCCGAAATTACGCCGGGTTTCGATTGAAGATTTTATGAACGCCCCCATAACAAGATGAGTTAGGAAAAACGCAGCCACCGGGGCCACTTCGCCTCGGCAGCAAGGTTAGGAAGCGACATGTCTGAGATTGAACGCGAAGCAATGGAATACGACGTTGTGATCGTGGGCGCAGGGCCCGCGGGGCTGTCTGCTGCTATCCGTCTCAAACAACTTGATCCCTCCCGCGAAGTGGTGGTCCTTGAGAAAGGGTCCGAGGTCGGCGCGCATATCCTGTCGGGCGCTGTGCTGGATCCATGCGGGCTGGACAAGCTGATCCCGGACTGGAAGGAAAAAGGCGCACCGCTTCTGACGGAAGTGCATGAGGATAATTTCTACATGCTCGGGCCGGCGGGGCAGATCCGCCTGCCGAACTGGCCGATGCCGCCGCTGATGAACAACCACGGCAACTATATCGTGTCGATGGGCAATGTTTGCCGCTGGATGGCCGAACAGGCCGAGGAAATGGGCATTGAGATTTTCCCCGGCATGGCATGTTCCGAGATCGTCTATGGCGAAAACGGCGAAGTGAAGGGCGTCGTGGCCGGGGAGTTCGGCAAGAACCCTGATGGCACGCCGGGCCCTGCCTATGAACCGGGGATGGAGCTGCACGGCAAATACGTGTTTCTGTCCGAGGGCGTGCGCGGCAGCCTGTCGAAAGAGGTGATCGCGAAATACGATCTGGCCGCTGGCAAGGAACCGCAGAAATTCGGCGTCGGTATGAAAGAAATTTGGGAGATTGATCCCGCCAAGCACAAAGAAGGCACCGTGACCCACACTATGGGTTGGCCTTTGGGTGGCAATGCGGGTGGCGGGTCCTTCATCTATCACCTTGATAACAATCAGGTCTATGTGGGGTTTGTGGTGCACCTAAACTACAAGAACCCGCATTTGTTCCCCTATATGGAATTCCAGCGCTTCAAGCATCACCCGATGGTGGCGGAACTGCTGAAGGGCGGCAAACGCGTGGCCTATGGTGCGCGGGCGATCTCTGAAGGTGGGTATCAGTCGATGCCCAAGATGGTCGCGCCCGGTGTGGCGCTGCTCGGGTGCTCTGTAGGCATGGTCAACGTGCCTCGGATCAAGGGCAACCACAACGCCATGCTGTCCGGTATCGCGGCGGCAGAAGCGGCACATTCCGCCATTGAAGAGGGTCGCGCGGCCGATGAGTTGAGCGATTATGAAATCGAAGTGCGCACGGGCGCCATCGGTCAGGACCTCAAGAAAGTGCGAAATGTCAAACCGCTCTGGTCGAAGTTTGGAATGCTGGCAAGCCTTGGCCTTGGCGCAATGGATATGTGGACCAACACGTTCGGGTTTTCCCTGCTGGGCACTTTGAGGCATGGCAAGACGGATGCGGAGGCCACGGAGTCCGTCAATTTCCACCAGCCCATCGATTACCCAAAACCCGATGGCAAACTGAGCTTTGACCGTTTGACCAATGTCAGCTTCTCCATGACCAATCACGAAGAAAGCCAGCCTGCGCATTTGAAGCTTTCGAATAACTTCGTCCCCATCTTCGACAACCTGCCCAAATATGCTGAACCGGCGCAGCGGTATTGTCCGGCTGGTGTCTATGAAGTGGTCGAGAAAGAAGAAGGACCGGCCTTCGTGGTCAATTTCCAGAACTGCGTCCATTGCAAGACCTGTGACATCAAGGACCCCAGCCAGAACATTACATGGGTCACGCCTCAGGGTGGTGACGGGCCGAATTATCCCAACATGTGAATTGGCGATAAAGTGATCATGCGGGGCGGTCGAAAGGCGGCCCCGCATTGCTTTAGGCGTGGCGCAAGACTAGGTTGACCCACGAGCATTTGATAAAGAGGCGCCTTCCCGTGACCCGCACATCCGTTTCCGTCATCGCGATTGTTCTTGGCTTGACCGGGGTCATGCCCACCACGGCTCTCTCTGATGAGGCCGTCGGGTCTTATCTTGCGGCGCGTCAGGCGACGATGGACAATGATTACGCGGCTGCCGCGCAGTATTTTAGCCGCGCCCTTACGGAAGACGCCACCAACCCCGCCATCATGGAAAGCGCGGTGATTGCGCAGATATCGCTGGGTCGGATGGATTTGGCGATCCCCGTGGCGCGCAAGATCGAAGGAGACGGGCTGCTCAGCCATATCGCGCATATGGCGCTGGTGGCCGATGACGTGAAGCAGGGCCGCACCGATGACGTGATTGCGCGAATGTCCGATGATCGCGGGATCGGCGATCTGGCCGATGGGTTGATACTGGCCTGGGCTCATCTGGGCAATGGTGATGTGCGCACCGCGCTTGCGGAATTCGACACTGTGGCCGAGGCTCCGGGATTGGGCAGTTTCGCGATTTATCACAAGGCGCTGGCGCTGGCCTCTGTCGGGGATTTTGAGGCGGCGGTGAAGATCTTCTCAGGCGAAAGCGACGGCCCGGTGCAGCGCACCCGGCGCGGCACCATTGCCCATGCCGAAGCGTTGAGCCAACTGGAACGCAATGATGAGGCCGTGGCGCTTCTGGATGACGCCTTTGGCGCGGCCATGGACCCCGAGGTGAAGGCGCTTCATGACAAGCTGACCGCGGGTGAAACGGTGCGGTTCAGCCTGATCGGATCGCCGGAGGATGGCATTGCGGAAGTGTTCTTTACCCTTGGTCGTGCGCTTTTGTCTGAGACGTCTGAGGATTACGTGCTGCTTTATTCCC
>JBCCCZ010000173.1:0-5678 GCA_039033255.1 Pseudomonadota bacterium | reverse complement strand
CGGTTGTGGTGTCAGACTCGCCGCATTTGGTGGAAACCCAGAGTTCGGAGATGTTGCATTCTTCGCGCTGCACTTCCGTCGCCTTGTGCACGAAATCCTTGGCGGCCCAGGAGGCGGCGCGGATGGTTTCAAAGTCGCCCTTTTGTTCGATGGAGAACTCGGCCACTTCTTTGCCCGTTTCGCGGATGCCGTCGGCGATGCGTTTGGTCCAGCCGGGCTCAATCCCGATGACGACGACTGAGTGCACGTTGGCGTTGGCGCCGGTGCCGATCATGGTGCGGAAATGCAGCTCCAGATCTTCACCGAATTGCAGGCGGCCATAGGCGTGCGGGATGGCCAGCGTGCCTTTGACGTTGTTGGCCACGGCCTCCACGGCGGCGTTGGAGATATCATCGACGGGCAGGATCAGCACGTGATTGCGGACACCCACCCGGCCGTTTTCGCGGCGGTAGCCCATGAAAGTCGTGTTTGAGTATTTTGACATATGAATAGCCTTTTTTAGTTGCGCTATCGCTTCGCTACTTGAGCGCGCGTTACCAGCGCTTGGTTTTGCAATTGTGGGTGTGGACGTGGTGGCCCTTTTGGATATCGGCAGTGATTTTGCCGATGTCTTCGCCGTATTTGATGGCCGTGTCGCCCGTTTTGAAATCCTGCAGGGCGATCTTGTGACCGATCGGTACGTCCTGTTCGGCCTTCAGGGTGAAAGTGGAATTGTCATGGGTGATGCAGCAGAACATTTCGGTCCCGGCGGTCAGCCCTTCGACCACGACAACGCCGACATTGTCGTCATGTTCGTGGACCAGCAGATGTGGGATATTGGACATCTCTAAGCAGCCTTTCAGAATTTAGGTGTGGTTTGGGTTCATCTATCATGTATAAGAAGTCTTATACAAGACTTATCTTGAGGACATGCCGGTGGCCGACGATGTGATCAGCAAAACCCCGCTCTACAGAGTGGTGATTGACACGGTTGTGGCACGGATCGCGTCAGGCGAATTGCCGCCCGGGGCGATGTTGCCCAGTGAGGTGCAATTGGGTGCCGAGCTTGGGGTCAGTCAGGGCACGGCGCGCAAGGCGCTGATGGAGTTGGAGGCGCGCGGCTTGGTGCAACGGGCGCAAGGGCGCGGCACATTCGTGACAATTCAGACGCCGGATCGGGCGCTGTTCAATTTCTTCCGGCTACGCGGGAAGGATGGCGCGCGCCCTGCCCCGGTGTTGGAAAGGCAAGAGATTTTAGGGCGGGCGGCAACCAAGGAAGAGAAGCGGGTGTTGTATGGCGCGCCGGCGCGGGTGTTTGAGATCAAGCGGTTACGGTCTCTGCCCGGGGAGGATCGGGTGCATGAGGTGGCCGTCGTGCCGCAAGGGATGTTCCCGGGGCTCTTGGAGCGCGCGCCGCTGCCCAACACGCTCTATGTGTTTTATCAGCAGGCCTATTCTTGCATCGTGGTGCGGGCGGATGAGCGGTTATCGCCGGGGATCGCGGATGCGGAGATGGCGGAGCGGTTGGGTGTGGCAGAGGGTTCTGCGGTGATGCGGGTGGATCGGGTCGCGTATGATGCACTGGATCGGGCGGTAGAGCGGCGGGTAAGTGTGATCCATGCGCGGGATCACGTATATGATGTGACATTGAAGTAACGCAGTGCGGCTTTGGCTGGCCCCGGTCTGGCGATCCCGAGTTTTGAACGGCAGCGGTTTATGGTTCGGTCTCGGGCTCTTTTCGAGCGGCAGCCTGAAATTGCCATTTCGCCAGGCCCTGGGTGGGGCCCTCCTCTCGGCGATTGCAAGCAATCGCCTGCCGGGCAGCGGGGGAAGGCGCGGCGGGCTACGCCCTTGATTCCGCGCCGCGGGGTTACGCTTTCTTGCCTAGGCGCTCCCCAACGCCTTTGCGGTTTTGCAGGGGCCTCCACCACGCTTCATTGGCCAGATACCAATCAACGGTTTTCTCTAAACCCTGTTCAAGGGTTACGGAGGGTTGCCAGCCCAGCTCTGATGCAATCCGCGTAGCATCAATGGCGTAGCGCAGGTCGTGGCCGGGGCGGTCGGTGACAAACGTGATTTGGTCGCGGTAGGACGTGGCCCCGGGGCGTTTGGCATCCAGAAGGTCGCAGATCATATGCACCAGATCGATATTGCGGGCCTCGTTGTTGCCGCCGATGTTGTAGCTGCGGCCCAACTCGCCTGTTTGCAGGACGCACAAAAGCGCCTCGGCGTGGTCTTCCACGTAGAGCCAATCGCGCACGTTGAGGCCTTCGCCGTAGACCGGGATGGGTTTGCCTTGTAGCGCATTGAGGATGACCACGGGGATCAGTTTTTCGGGGAAATGGTAGGGGCCGTAATTGTTGGAGCAATTTGTGAGGACGACCGGAAGGCCAAAGGTTTCCGCCCAGGCACGGACGAGGTGGTCGCTGGCGGCTTTGGAGGCGGAATAGGGCGAGTTAGGGGCGTAGGGGGTGTCTTCGGTGAAGAGGCCTTCGTCACCGAGCGTGCCATAGACCTCGTCAGTGGAGATGTGGTGGAAGCGGAACTCGTCCGGGGTGCCCTGCCCTTGCCAATGGCTGCGGGCGGCTTCCAGCAGGTTGTAGGTGCCGGTGACGTTTGTTTCGATGAAGTCGCCGGGAGCGTCGATGGAGCGGTCGACATGGGATTCTGCCGCGAGATGCATGACGGCGTCGGGCGCGTAGGTGGCGAAGATGCGGTCGAGGGCGGCGCGGTCGCGTATGTCGGCGTGTTCGAACGTGTAGGCGGGGTTGTCGGCGACAGAGGCCACGTTTTCAAGGCAGGCGGCATAGGTGAGCGCGTCGAGGTTGATGACCGCGTGACCCTTGGCGATGGCTGCGCGTACCACGGCGGATCCGATGAAGCCTGCGCCGCCTGTGACCAGTAGTTTCATGTGCTGCCTCTTGGTTGGTGGGTTGCGTGTACGGTATTTGGCGGGCGGCTTTCAAGGCAGGCATGACAGAGCGGGTTCGGTTGGCCCCGGTCTGGCGATGCTGACCTTGCATCCGCAGTCCTTTATCGTTCTTTCCCGTCGAACAATCGAACGGCGGGCTGCAATTGGGATTTCGCCAGACCCTGGATGGGGCCAGCCGAAGCCCCGGCGCGCTGCGCGCTTGATTCCGCGGCGGGGGATGGGTCAGATGGCGTTCGATTAACGGAGAACGTTTTTATGGTCATTCGCCCTCGCCGCTCTTTCATTTTCACGCCGGGGCTGCGGGCGGATATGTTTCCCAAGGCGCTGGCCTCGGGCGCGGATATTGTTTGTGTGGAGCTGGAAGATGGAATTGCGCCGAAGGACAAGGCGGAGGCGCGGGAGACTGCGCTGGCTTTGTTTAGAACACCGCAAGTCGATGACGGCGTAGAACGGATCGTGCGCATCAACTCCATGCGCGAACGGTTCGGGATTGAGGATGTGCAGGCGATCCTTGCCACCCCCACCCCGCCGCCTGCGCTGATGATGCCCAAGGTGCGCACGCCGGATGAGGTGGTGATGCTGGATCAGTTGTTGAGTGAGGCCGGACACACCACGCGCCTCCATGTGATCATTGAAACCAATGAAGGGTTGGAGGCGGCGCAGGATATCGCGCGGTGCTCGGATCGGATTGAGGCGCTGTTTTTCGGGGGCGTGGATATGGCGGCGGAACTGCGCTGCCGCAATTCCTATGACGGGCTGTTTTATGCGCGTTCGCGCGTGGTGCATGCCGCGGCCAGTGCAGGGTTGGATGTGATTGATGTGCCCTATCTGGATCTGGACGACCCGGACGGGATGCGGATTGAAGCGGAGAAGGTCCGGGATATCGGGTTTGCGGGCAAAGGGGCCGTGCATCCCAAACAGATTGCAACGCTCAATGAGGTGTTTACGCCCACGCCAGACCAGATTGCCCGCGCCCGAAGGATCACCCGCGAATTTGAGGCCGCCGACACAGGGCTGGTTGTCATTGACGGCAAACTGATTGAAAAACCTGTGCTAAGGGAGATGTACCGGATCACGGCCATTGCCGACCGGATGGGGGGATAAATCATGGAGTGTTGCGGACCGGGATATGCGTCACCGGCGGAGGCAATCAAGGCGCCGCGCGAAAAGCTGCTCTATACTATTGCGATCTATACCGGGACGGGCATTCAAAAACCGGATTATCTGGCCACTGTGGATGTGGACCCGGACAGCCCGACCTATAGCCAGGTCATCCACCGATTGGAGATGCCCGGGATCGGCGATGAGCTGCATCATATGGGGTGGAACGCCTGTTCGTCGTGTTTTGACGATGGGTCCATGTCGCGCAAATACCTGCTTTTGCCGGGGGTGCGATCGAACAATATTCATGTGGTGGATACCGCCTCTGATCCCCGCGCGCCGCGCCTGCATAAGGTGATTGACGGCAACGAGATCAAATCGAAAACGAACCTCAGCGGGCCGCATACGGTGCATTGTCTGGGCAGCGAAATCATCATTTCGATGCTGGGCGATGCCAAGGGCGAGGCCCCGGGCGGGTATCTGCATCTCAACAAAGACTTTGAGATCGTCGGGCGGTGGGAGGCCTCGATGGGTGATATCCCGTTTGGCTATGATTTCTGGTACCAGCCGCGCCACAACGTGATGGTAAGCTCTGAGTGGGCCGCGCCCAATACGTTCATGCCGGGGTTTGATCTGGAAGAAGTGGGGCATCTGAAATACGGCCGCCGCCTGCATGTCTGGGATTTTGAAGCGCGCAAGCCGGTGGAGACGATGTATCTGGGTGAGGATGGCCTGATTCCGCTGGAGGTGAAGTTTCACCATGATCCCGACAGCACCCATGGGTTTTGCGGGGCCGCGCTCAGCGCCAACGTGATCCATTTCTGGAAAGGGGACGATGGCTGGCAATGGGAGAAGGTCATTGATGTGGAGAACGAGCCGCATCCCGAGTGGCCCATTCCAGTGCCGGGGGTGATGTCGGCCATTTTGGTGTCGATGGATGACAAGTATCTCTACCTCAACAACTGGCTGCACGGGGATATGCGGCAATACGATATCTCTGATCCGCATAATCCGGTGTTGACGGGGCAGGTTTACATGGGCGGGTTGCTGGGCAAAGCGCCGGTGGTGAACGGCGTGGAGATGGCGGGCGGGCCGCAGATGTTTCAGCTCAGCCTCGACGGGCGACGGCTTTATGTGACGACCAGTTTGTTCTCCACGTGGAACAATCAGTTCTACCCGGAGATCCGCGAAAAGGGTGGCGTGATGGTGCAGATTGATTGTGATCCGGTGAACGGGGGAATGGCGATCAACCCGGACTTCATGGTGAATTTCGGGCTGGAACCCAACGGGCCGTCGCGCTGTCATGAGGCGCGCTATCCCGGTGGGGATTGCACCAGCGATATTTGGTTATGAAGACCTGCACTGTGACGATTGCCAACCGCGAGGACGCGGCATTTGAAGTCGATACGCGGCGACCACTGCTGGATAGCTTGCGCGATAACGGCGTCGACCTGCCCTATGGCTGTCAGTATGGCGGGTGCATCACCTGTGCGGCGAAACTGACCAAAGGCGAGGTCAATCAGGCGCGGCAGGTGGCGCTCAACAATCGGCAGATTGCGGATGGTTATGTAATCCTTTGTGTCGCGCGGCCCAAGGGAGACATCACGCTGGAGATCGGGGTGGAGAGCCATGACAAACTCTATCGCAACCCGTTCCTGGACCCGCT
>JBCCCZ010000172.1:0-5728 GCA_039033255.1 Pseudomonadota bacterium | reverse complement strand
GTGGGCACGGCATCCTTGAAGGAACTGGTGTCGGCCACGTCAGACGTGGTCGAGAAGATGTGCATTGAGACGGCGGTGAAGCTGACCAATAACAACCGTGTCGCAGCGGCCGAAATGCTGGGCCTGTCACGGCAGAGCCTTTACGTGAAGCTGCGCAAGCACGGCATGATCGACAGCTCCGTCGACGACTGACCTCCGACTGACAGCCAGACACGAGCGAGACGCGCCCGTAAGGGAGCGAAGAGCGACTTCGTACCGTTCTGCGTTAAAAAAACCCTTTCGCCGAGACGAAATGTAAGGTTTAATTGACACTATGAGTGTCACTTACGAAGATCGCGCCGGTCGACGCTTTCCGCACCCGCCTGCTGTGCTGACCCTGATCAAGCCAATCACGTGGTTTCCGCCGGTTTGGGCCTATCTCTGCGGTGTTGTCGCCTCAGGCGTTCCTATTACATCCGCCCCTTGGCTGGTGCTGGTGGGGATGGTTCTGGCTGGTCCCGTGGTTTGCGGGATGAGCCAGGCCGCCAATGATTGGTGTGACCGCCATGTGGATGCCATCAATGAACCGCACCGACCGATCCCGTCTGGGTTGATCCCCGGGCGTTGGGGCCTGTGGATTGCGTTGATCATGTCGGTGATGGCGCTGGTGCTGGGGTCGTTCCTTGGTCCTTGGGGCTTTGGCGCGACGGTGTTTGCCGTGCTGGCGGCGTGGGCCTATTCCGCCGAGCCTGTCCGGATGAAGCGGTCGGGTATCTGGGGGCCGGGTCTAGTGGGGCTCTGCTATGAAGGGTTGCCTTGGTTCACGGGTGCGGCTGTTTTGTCTGCGGGCGCGCCGTCTTGGCAGATCGTGGTGATCGCCGCGCTGTACGCGCTGGGCGCTCACGGCATCATGACACTCAATGATTTCAAAGCCTTGGAGGGTGATCGCCAGATGGGTGTGAACTCTCTGCCTGTCACATTGGGGCCGCATCGCGCGGCACGGGTGGCGTGCTGGGTAATGGCGTTGCCACAGGTCGTGGTGATCGCGCTGTTGGCGATTTGGGACAAACCTGTCTTTGCGCTGATCATCCTCGCCCTTCTGGCCGCGCAGTTCTGGGCCATGCGCGTGATGCTGACCGATCCGAAAGGCCGCGCGCCTTGGTACAACGGCACCGGCGTCATGCTTTACGTGAGCGGCATGATGGTCGCCGCCGTGGCGCTGCGCAGCGTAGGGGGGCCGTGATGACGCTGTCCTGGCTTGGCATTGTGCGTTTGGGTCTGGTGCAGATGGCGCTGGGCGCGGTGGTGGTGCTGACCACCTCGACGCTGAACCGGTTGATGGTGGTGGAACTGGCCTTGCCCGCGGTGCTGCCCGGTCTTCTGGTGGCGCTGCATTACGGCATTCAGATCACGCGCCCCAATTGGGGCTTCATGTCCGACACGGGCGGGCGGCGGACGCGTTGGATCATTGGCGGGATGGTCGCTTTGGCCGCCGGTGCCTTTGGCGCGGCCTCGGGCGTGTTGCTGTTTGAGACGAGCTTTGCGGCGGCTCTTGCCCTGTCGATTGTCGCGTATGCGCTGATCGGCTTGGGTGTGGGTGCGTCGGGCACCTCGCTTCTGGCGCTTTTGGCCACGTCCACTGAGCCGCGCAGGCGGGCCGCTGCCGCGACGATCACGTGGCTGATGATGATTGCGGGCATCGCGATCACCGCCGGAACGGTTGGCGTGTTTCTTGATCCTTACACGCCGGCGCTGCTTCTCAAGATCGTGGGCATTGTCACGGGCGGGGCAGTGGTGCTGACCACGCTGGCCGTTTGGAGGATTGAACGCCGCGTGGAGCCGGTTGAGCGTGCGCGCGAAGAAACGCCGTTTCTTGACGGGCTGAAGGAGATTTGGGGAGAGACCGCCGCGCGGCATTTCACGATTTTCGTCTTTCTGTCGATGACCGCGTATTTCATGCAGGAGTTGATCCTGGAGCCATACGCGGGCCTTGTCTTCGGCTTTACGCCGGGGCAGTCCACTTCGCTGTCAGGCGCGCAGAACGGCGGGGTTTTCCTTGGCATGTTAACCGTGGGGATCATGGCCACCGGTCTGCGCATTGGTTCGCTTCGCGCATGGGTGGTTGCCGGGTGCTTGGGTTCCGCGCTCAGCCTGACGGCGATCACCATGTTGGGTGGGCCTGCGGTGCCCTCGACATTGATGCCCGCCGTGGTCGGTTTGGGCTTTTTCAACGGCATGTTCGCTGTGGCGGCCATCGGGTCGATGATGGCGCTGGCGGGCCAAGGCCGCGAGGCGCGCGAAGGCACGCGGATGGGTCTTTGGGGCGCGGCGCAGGCGATTGCTGCTGGTTTCGGTGGCCTGACGGGCGCGGCAGCCGTGGATGTGATGCGTGTGAGCATGGACCAGGATGCGACCGCCTTCGGGGCGGTGTTCCTCTTTGAGGCCGGTCTTTTCGTAATAGCGGCGCTGATGGCGCTGAAGGTGATTGATGCAACCCGCAGCCCAAGCGCTGCCATGGTTCCGGGAGAATGAGAGATGTATGATGTTGTGGTTGTCGGCGGCGGGCCTTGCGGGGCGACAGCGGCGGAAGATCTGGCGCGATCAGGCTACAAGGTCGCGATGCTGGATCGGGCCGGGCGGATCAAACCCTGTGGCGGGGCCATTCCGCCGCGCCTGATCCGCGATTTCAATATCCCCGATGAACAGCTGGTGGCCAAAATCACGACGGCGCGGATGATTTCACCCACCAAGCGGATCGTCGATATCCCCATTGAGAACGGCTATGTCGGCATGGTCGACCGCGAACATTTCGATGAATTTCTACGGGTCCGTGCCGCCAATGCCGGGGTGGATCGCGCCACGGGCACTTTCGTGCGCATTGACCGGGAAGGGGGCAAAACGCGTGTCGTCTACCGCGACAAGGTCAGTCAGAATGAACGTGAGCTGGAAACAAAGCTGATCATTGGGGCGGATGGCGCGCGGTCCAACGTGGCGCGTCAGGAAATTCCCGATGGCGACAAGATCCCCTTCGTGGTGGCCTATCACGAAATCATCGAGGCCCCGGGCCCGGTGGGTGAGTACCACCCGGACCGGTGCGACGTGATCTATGACGGGGCAATTTCGCCCGATTTCTACGGCTGGGTCTTTCCCCATGGCAAGACGGCGAGCGTCGGCATGGGGTCGATGGTGAAGGGTGTGGATCTCAAGCAGGCCACAGCGGATTTGCGCGTGGCCAGCGGGCTTGTCGATTGCAAGACCATTCGCAAGGAAGGCGCGCCCATTCCCCTGCGCCCGTTGGATCGTTGGGACAATGGCAAGGACGTTGTGGTCGCGGGCGATGCGTGCGGCGTTGTGGCGCCCAGTCCCGGCGAGGGCATTTACTATGCCATGTTCGGGGGACGCGTGGCGGCCACGGCAGCGGCGGCGTGTCTGGCGAGCGGTCGGGTGAAGGACCTGCAATTGGCGCGCAAGCTGTTCATGAAAGACCACAAGAATGTCTTCCGCGTGCTGGGGTCCATGCAGAATGCCTATTACCGGTCAGACGAGCGCCGCGAGCGCTTTGTGTCACTATGTCACGACAAAGACGTGCAGCGTTTGACCTTTGAGGCGTATATGAACAAGGAACTGGTCAAGGCACGGCCCATGGCGCATATCAAGATCGGTCTGAAGAACATCGCCCATCTCACCCGTCTGGTCCCGGAGGCCTATGTATGAACAAGCCTGATCTGCCCACGCGACAGATGATCCCCACCTGGGTGGGCGGTGATCTGGTGGCTGTGGAAAAGCTGGAAGCCCACGAAAAGGGCCTGCTGCACATGGCGGTTTCCGTGTTCGTGATGTGCGGCAATGACGTGCTGATCCAGCAGCGGGCAATGTGCAAATACCATACGCCGGGGCTGTGGGCGAACACCTGCTGCACCCATCCTTTGTGGGGCGAAAAGGCGGAAGTGTGCGCCGAACGACGGCTTTATGAAGAGCTGGGATTGAAGGGCCTGCCGCTGGAATACCGCGATCAACTGACCTATCGCGCGGATGTGGGCGGGGGCCTGATTGAGCACGAGCGTGTCGATGTCTTCATGTCCCGCGTGCCGCGCCGCGTGGTGCCGGTGCCCAACCCCGAAGAGGTGATGGCCACCGATTGGGTTGATATGGCAGAGCTGGCCGCTTGGGTCGAACGCGAGCCTGATCGTTTTACGCCGTGGCTGCGGATTTACCTCAAGGATTATGAGGCACAGATTTTCGCCTCATGATTTCTTGCCTCCGGCGGGAGTATTTTGGGAAAGATGAAGGACCATTGTTGTTTCATCTTTCCAGAAATACTCAAATCCAACAGACACTACGAAACTGGTGGTCGGTTCTGACAGACAAGCCTTGGCAAACGGGTTACACCTGATCCCATGTCCATTTGGAGCCGCATAACGGAGGCGTTGGCCGCACTCGCCAGTGGGGAAAGCCTGACGCAGGTGTTCGAGCATTTGCGCACGCCGCCGGAGCGGTCGGTCGCGTTCGCGATCGCTGTTATTGCGCTGGGGGCCAAGATGGCCAAGGCGGATGGGTTGGTTACGCGGGATGAGGTGACAGCGTTCCGAGAAGTGTTCCAGATTGCCGAGGCCGATCACGATGGGGCGGCGCGCGTGTTCAACCTCGCCCGCCAGGACGTGGCCGGGTTTGAGGAATACGCCACGCGGATCCGGACGATGTTTGGGGAAGACACCGATGCGCTGATCGATCTGATGGAAGGACTGTTTCACATCGCAGTGGCCGATGGGGTTTATCACCCCAATGAGGATGATTTTCTGGAGCGGGTGGCGGAGATTTTTGGCCTGTCCGAGAAGGAATTCCGCGCGCTTAGGACGCGCTTTGTGCCCGATGCTAAGGCCGATCCCTATGACGTGCTGGGTGTGACGCGGGATATGCCGAAGGAGGAAATTCGGGAAGCCTGGCGACGCTTGGTGCGGGAAACCCATCCCGACCGGATGCTGGCGCGGGGCGTCCCGGAGGAAGCGGTGAAGCTTGCCGAGAAGCGGATGGTGGACATCAACCGCGCCTGGGAAGAGATTAACGGGTGAGGTTTGCCACCTATAACGTCGAGTGGTTCAACGCGCTTTTCGATGACGAGGGCGCGCTCCTGGATGATGGGGAGTGGTCGGCGCGGTATGATGTGACGCGCGCGGATCAGTTGGCGGCGCTTGGGATTGTGTTCACGGCGCTTGATGCCGATGCAGTGCTGGTCGTGGAAGCCCCTGACGAAAGCCGCAAGCGCGCGACCGTGCCTGCCTTGGAAAACTTTGCAAGTGCAACGGGTCTCAGGGCGCGCAAGGCGCTCATTGGGTTTGCCAATGACACTCAGCAGGAGATTGCGCTGCTGTATGACCCCGACGTGTTGAGCGGCACCCATGATCCGCAAGGTGAGCCTACCGGGCAGAAAGGCAGCCGGGATGCGCCGCGCTTTGATGGGGTGTTTCGGATTGATCTGGATATCGATGCCGCCGAGGACAAGGTGGTCTTTTCCAAGCCGCCGCTGGAGGTGGCGTTACGAACGGCCAGCGGTTTTGATCTGCGCCTCATCGGTGCGCATTTGAAATCCAAGGCCCCCCACGGCGCGACATCCCATGATGAGGCGATGAAGATGGGCATCGCCAACCGGCGCAAGCAGCAGGCGCAGGCCGTGTGGTTGCGGCAGCGGATTGAGGGGCATCTGATGGCAGGGGAGAGCTTGATCGTGCTGGGCGATCTCAATGACGGGCCG
>JBCCCZ010000171.1:0-5739 GCA_039033255.1 Pseudomonadota bacterium | reverse complement strand
GTCCCTCTGAATCTATCTTTCTAAAATCAGAGCAAAGCACAGTTCGTCACCAAAAGCGATTTTCATCTACCAAGACCGTTTCGAAGTGGGGTCCTCAGGTCGATCAAAGCCTAATCCGTGACACGGCTTCACCAAATCACCCCCCTCGCCTTTCCCTCCCAAATGATTTATGCTGCAGCGCAGCAATCCATCGGAGGCCGGGCCCATGAGCACTCACATCATCTCAGTCGCGCAGCAAAAGGGCGGGGCGGGGAAGACGACGCTTGTGTGCAACCTCGCCACCGCTTTCCTGGCAGAGGGCAAATCCGTGGCTCTGATCGATACCGATCCGCAGGGCAGCCTCAGTAAGTGGTTGGATATACGCGAAGGCTCCATGGGTATGGATGACAACCTGCACTTCGCTACGGCCACCGCCTACGGTATCTCCCGCGCGATCCGCGGGGTGCGCAGCGCTGATATCGTCCTCATCGACACGCCTCCCAAAGCCGACAGCGATATCCGCCAGGTCCTGCGCGAATCCGATCTGATCCTCATCCCCGTCTCCGCCAGCCAGGCCGATGTCTGGGCCACCCACGACATCATCGACCTCGCCGACCGCGCCGGCAAGTCCACCCATATCGTCATGAACCGCCTCCGCACGGGCACCCGCGTGGGCGACGACGTTCAGAAATCCGTGTCTGATCTCAACGCGACCACCCTGCAAACCACCCTCGCCAACCGCGTCGTCTATGCCGAGGCCATGGGCCGGGGCTTGGGCGCGATGGAGGTCAAACGCAGCAGTGTGGCCGCCGACGAGGTCCGCGCGCTGGCATGTGAGGTGACAGATTTTCTGAAGACCTGAACACCGCCCTCTCAAAAACCCTACAAAATGGGTTTCAGCTTCGCGAAACCTGCCCTACGGTCGTGCTGACCCGCCATTTGGCCAGGAGTGTCCATGCCGTTGAGATCCCTAACCTGCGCCCTCATTCTATTGTTGAGCTTCATTCCACACGCCCCCGTTTTCGGCCAAGAGGATAAAATTAACGCGTTCTATCAGGGGGTGTTGACCGCGCTTGCCAGTCAGTCCAGCCCCGTCTTCCCCATTGATGCCGAAACCCTCATCGCCTTCACCGTGGCCGAAGATGGCACTTTGGAAAGCGCGGAGGTTGCCCAATCCTCTGGCTCCGACCCTCTCGACCAAACCGCCCTCCAAATCGTCCGAGACGCGGCCCCTTTCCCAGTGCCGCCAGACGGCGCCAACCGCTCTTTGTCGATCACGATCAAATCCACCCGGCCTGAGTTGGGGTTCGGTAATCTGGATCGGCTCCGCCCATGAAAATCTCCAAAATCAACGTCTTCCAGGTTGATCTACCGATGCAAGAAGGTGCCTATGCCTGGTCGAACCAGAGCTTTGCGGCCTTCGACAGCACCGTAGTGCAGATTGAAACGGATGAGGGTATCTGGGGTGTCGGAGAGGTCTGCCCGCTTGGTCCTTCCTATCTTCCCGCCTACGCGCAAGGTGCCCGCACCGGTATCGCCACACTCGCCCCGGATCTCATTGGCGAAGACCCGACGCATCTGGCCCGCATCAACGAAAAAATGGACCGCCTGCTAAAGGGCCACCCATACGTGAAATCGGCCATCGACATTGCGTGCCACGATATTCTTGGTAAAGCCACCGGGCAGCCCGTGTGCAATATCCTCGGCGGGCGATTGCAGGAAAAGGTGAAGCTATTCAAGGTGGTGTCGCGCGCGGAGCCGGGTGAGATGGTGGATAAGGTGACCGCCTATCAGGAACAGGGCTTCAAGCAGTTCCAGATGAAAGTCGGTGCCGATCCGGATGTCGACATCACCCGCATCCACCGCGTCGCCGAAGCGCTGTGGAAGGGCAATGTGCTGGGTGCCGATGCCAATTGTGGCTGGCGGCAGCATGATGCGGTTCGTGTGGTGAAGGCCACACGGGACGTGGAATACTATGTCGAGCAGCCCTGCGAAACCTATGAGGAATGCCGCGCGGTCCGCGACCATTGTCACCATCCTATGATCCTTGATGAATGCATGGACAGCTTGCAGGCCGTTTTGCGGGGTCGTCAGGAACGGGCGATGGATGTCATTAATTTGAAAATCAATCGCTTAGGTGGATTGACTAAGTCCCGGCTCATTCGCGATGTCTGCATCAATCTCGGCATCATCATGACCATTGAGGACAGTTGGGGCGGAGAAATTGCGGATGCTGCCATCGCCCATTTGGCCCATTCCACGCCTCAGGATTTCCACTTCCAATCTTCAGCCTTTCACGAATATGCGACGCACGCTATCGCAAGCGGCGCTCCGATGATTGAGGATGGCTTCATGCGTGCATCAGAAAAACCCGGATTGGGCGTCGAACCGAATTGGGAATTGCTCGGCGCTCCGGTAGCGGAAATCAAGGCCTAAGCTTCATTGCACATCGCGCGCCACACGAAATCCATAGAGCATATGGCGCGTGTTGGGGGCCAAGGAATACCGCCAAGATGACGCCACAAGGCTCGGTTTGCTATCCCAGGATCCGCCCCGGATCACACGACGTTCGCAGCCTACATCAATCCAAGGCTCTGCTGTGTCGGGCGCATTGTCGTAGGTGTTGTGCCAGCAATCCCCCACCCATTCTCGGGCATTGCCATATAGGTCATGCAGCCCAAACGGGTTTGGGTCGTAAGAGCCGACGGGCGCGGTAAAAAGCGCCCCGTCGCGGCACATCGTCGTCTCCCAGTTTGGCCAGCGGGTTAAAGCCTCCGCATCCCCGATATTTTCATACCGACAGATCGCTTCGACATCCGGGCCAAAGAAAAACCGTGTGTCTGTTCCAGCGCGGGCCGCATATTCCCACTCTGCTTCGCTCAACAGGCGATAAGGTTGGCCGGTTTCTTGCGACAACCAACCGACATAGGCTTGGGCATCATTCCAGGAAATGCAAACGACGGGGTGATCGCCGGCTTGTTCATAGCTTGGGTTCTTATAAGACCGGTCATCGCGTTCCTGTGATGTTCCGTCCTCCCACGTGAGGCACCCTGAGGCGAGTGTGTGATCGGACGCGTTCAGAAACGCCACAAATTGCGTCCGTGTTACCTCATGGCGCCCCACGGCAAAGGGCGCGATCTGCACCACGCGCTGTGGTCTTTGATCTGCAGTGAAATCACCGGCTCTGATGCCGTCCTCTGGCGCCCCCATTAATAGGCTGCCCCCTGCGAGGGCCACCATCAATGGGCAGCCTTCGCAATCGGTGAACATGTCCAAATGGTCAAAACTGCCCGGTGCATCTGAGGGATCTACGCGGGTTTGTTCATGCGGGTTCAGTCCCAAAACCATCCAGATCGCCCCTAGGCATGCGGCCATCGCAACAGCGCCGATAACCACCCGGCGCACCCCATGCGCGGTGTTGTGGCTTGGTGCTCGGGCTTTGCCGGGCACCATGGCGTAAAGTCGAACAGGGTCCGGTATGTTCTTGAGCTTTTTGGGGCCTTTGAAATCAAATGCATAGGGAACGCGGTTTCCAAGCATGCGATAGGCTTCCTCTGACAGCCACACGCGAGACTGTTCCGCCGCGGATTCGATGCGCGCTGCGATGTTGACAGTATCACCGAAAAGATCGCCATTCTCTGAAAGAACCTCTCCGAAATTGATGCCGATCCGCATGTGCAGCGCGTCATCACCATGCTTTTCAGTCAGGCCTGCGCCTTTTTCCTGAATGTCATGGGCGCATTCCACCGCTTCCACCACGCTTGCAAATTCAGCGAGGAATCCATCACCCATCTCCTTGAAGACGCGGCCGTGCCACCGGTCAAATGCTGGATAAAGTACAGTTTCTTTAAGGTCATGAAGGCTGTGCAGCGTGCGAATTTCATCATCCGCCATGCGGCGGCTGTAGCCAACGACGTCAAGGGCCAACACCGCAGCAACCCGTCTGTCCACCATGCCCCAATCCTTGTGTCTTACTTATGAAAACATCTCTCAACGGGCTTGGTTGCGCAACTGTGATCTACTTGGGTTTGCCAGTGCGCCGTTTATTGAAAAAAGTAAAGGTCATGCCACTCTCCGCAAAGTCAGAGTGCAAAGAATGACCCCGGCCAAAGCGCTTTGTCTCCAGAATGCGTGCGGACAGTAATTGGAAAACGCGTCAGGCGGTCAAGATTTCTGAAGCCTTTTCGCCGATCATGATGGCGGGCGCGTTGGTGTTGCCTGAGACGATCTCAGGCATGATGGAGCAATCCGCAACGCGCAAGCCCTCAATGCCGTGGACCTTCAATTCGTGATCCACCACCGCATCGTTGCCAGGCCCCATCTTGCAGGTTCCCGTGGGGTGGTAGATCGAAACGGAGTTGTTGCGCGCCCAATCCAGCGTGCCTTCGTAATCGTCCATGTCGAGGTCGGCCGTCGGGCGGAATTCCTCTGAGATCTTCGACTTCAACGGCGCATGCTGCGCGATCTTGCGGGCGATGTTCACGCCCTCCACGATGGTCCGGCAATCGGTTTCCGTGCTCAGGTAATTGGCAAAAATCTTTGGATAAGCCCTCGGATCCGAACTTTGCAGGCGGATTTCGCCGCGGCTCTCTGGGCGCAATTGGCACACTGACATTGTGAAGGCCGAAAATGGATGCACGCCCTCACCTGGGCTGTCGGCGGACCAAGGCTGCACGTGGAACTGGATGTCAGGGGTTGCCATATCCGGGTTGGTCTTCATGAAGCCGGTGGCGAGTGAGGCGGCCATTGTCATCGGTCCCGCGCGGAACATGGCGTATTTGAGGGCGATCTTGGCCTGGTTGAAGTAACTGCGCACCTCGTCATTCAGGGTGGGTTCATTGCATTTGAAGACAAGCCGCGCCTGCAGGTGATCCTGCATGTGCTTGCCCACCGAGGGCAGTTCATGCACCACGTCGATGCCGGCGTCCTTCAATTGTTCTGCCTCGCCGATACCGGACAGCATCAGGATCTGAGGGGACCCGATGGCCCCAGCAGACAGGATCACCTCTTTGCGGGATTTGATCACCTGCTGCTGGCCAGACCGATCCGTATAGCGCACGCCGACGACGCGCTTGCCTTCGAATTCAAACCGATCCACCGCGGCCTTCGTGATGATCTGCAGGTTTTCACGCGACTTGGCCGGTTTGAGATAGGCCACCGCCGAACTGCACCGGCGCCCATTGCGCGTGGTCAGTTGGAAATACCCAACGCCTTCCTGTTCCGCGCCGTTGTAGTCGGGATTGAACGGATAGCCCGCCGCTTGCGCCGCCGCCACCCAGGCATCACAAATGGGGCGCTGAATGCGCATGTTGGACACCGACAGCGGGCCTTGATCGCCGTGGTAATCATCTGCGCCGCGTTCATTGGTTTCCGCCCGCTTGAACAGGGGCAGCACATCATCCCAGCCCCATCCCGGATTGCCCATCTGACGCCAGCGCTCATAATCTTCGGCCTGACCGCGCACGTACAGCAGGCCATTGAGCGAGGAAGATCCCCCCAGAACCTTGCCACGGGGCCAATCAATGGAGCGACCATTGAGGCCGGGATCGGGTTCCGTGCGGTAGCACCAATCCAAATTCGGATTGTGCATGGTCTTGAAATATCCAACGGGGATGTGGATCCATGGGTTGGTGTCTTTGCCGCCAGCCTCCAGCAGGACAACCTTGTTGCCGGGGTTCGCACTGAGCCGGTTGGCCAGAACACACCCTGCTGATCCGGCGCCAATAATGATGTAGTCTGCCTCCACGGGCCCCGTCCTCC
>JBCCCZ010000170.1:0-5742 GCA_039033255.1 Pseudomonadota bacterium | reverse complement strand
TTCGGCAACTGCCTGTTTGAACGCCGTAACCTGTGCCAGCGCAGGATTGCCCGCAAGCATGGCAAACGCGCTGACGGCCAGGGCCAGACCGGTCCCCTTCCGCGTGGTTTTCAAGCTTTTTGACAGTGCCAACATGTATTCAGTTCCCCATTCGAATGTGTTGCGTGAATCTGTTCTTTTTCCAAGTATTCAAGGCCAACCTACACGACCTGTCCAGTCACCTTTTAGTCATTCCGTACAGCGCGAAAACTTCTCCTCCGTCTGTGATGACCGCGCCACACACCACAAAAACGGCGCCCACATGGCCTTGAAACGCCTTTTTGCGCGGTTTTTCGCCAATTCTTGCGTAACGAGAAAGGAAATAGAAACCATGTCTTGGTACATTATGACAGCTATGTAATACAACGTCTGTGATCTAGATCACGTATCGCTTTGTGGGGAACCGGGTAGGCAGGTCGGTGCAAAGCAGACAAAAACAGACAAGCGACGGGACGGGCGCAAGACAGTATGACGGAATACAAGAAAAACGGTCTGGCAACAGGCATGACCAGACGTGCAGTTCTCGCGGCCTTTGCCGCAACCACACTCTCCGCAGCACCAACGTTTTCAAACGCGGCCGGGTTCCTTCGAGGGTCCGGTGATGTACGCCGCCTTTCCATGCGGTCCGTGCGGACAGGCGAAAGCATTGATACCATTTATTGGATCGAAGGCGAATACATCCGCGATGCGGTGAAAGAGATCGCGTATTTCATGCGCGATTGGCGCACAGATGACGTGCATAGCATTGATCTGCGCACGGTCGACATCATGGCCGCATCCCACAACATGATGGACACCAATGAGCCCTACACGCTTCTGTCGGGCTATCGCAGCCCCGCCACCAACGCGCTGCTGCGCAGCCGGTCGCGCGGCGTCGCCAAAAACTCCCGCCACCTGCTGGGTCAGGCGGCCGATTTGCAGTTGAAATCCCGCTCGGTGAGCCAAATGTTCCGCGCGGCAAAAGCCTGCAAAGGCGGCGGTGTAGGGCGGTATTCACGCAGCAATTTCGTCCACATGGATTGTGGCCCGGTGCGCACCTGGGGCGGGTAAACTCGGGCGGTTAAGTTCCAACCGCCCTCGCGGCGCATTCTCCAATCAGATGACGCGATGACATGACCAGCTCTTGCGGGTTCCTTCCGGTATTGGCTGGCGTACGGTCTTTATGTGCGATGTAAAGCACCCTTGACGTTTTTACGCGTGCCATCGCAAATGTAAAGGATACTTTACATATCAAGGACGCCCGATGCGCCACGTCACACTTTTCATCTTCTTCATCCTGAGCCTTCTGATCTATTTTGGGGCCATCGTTCTGGCCAAGACTTTGCTCTCCAACGGAATCGACAACGAGCCGCTTCGTATTCTGATCGCCTTACTGCCCATGCTGCCAGCGGTCGGGGCCTGCACGGTGGGCGTCTTTGCCATTCGTTCCTTGGATGAAATGCAGCGCAGGTTGCAGTTCGAGGCGCTGGCCCTAGCGTTCGTGGGCACCGCGTTCATCACCTTTAGCTACGGGTTTCTGGAAGGGATCGGTTTTTCAAGGCTGTCGATGTTTGTGGTCTGGCCCATTATGGGCACGCTTTGGTTCATCGGCGTGATGATCGGCCGCGTGCGCTTCGGATGAAGAACCACATCAAAGTGCTGCGCCGCGCGCGCGGATGGTCCCAGGCGGACCTGGCCAGCGGATTGAACGTGTCACGCCAAACCGTCAATGCCCTGGAACGGGGGCGCTATGATCCCAGCTTGCCGCTTGCTTTCCGGGTTTCCAGGCAATTCGGGCTCACCATCGAAGAGGTTTTCATTCCGGACCTCGACTGATGCACTCACCCTGCGCCCAGCTTCTCCATCCGCGCCTCACGCAACCGGGCGAAATCATCACCGGCATGGTAGGATGATCGCGTGAGCGGCGTGGCGGAAACCATGGAAAACCCTTTGTTATACGCCGACTTCTCGTAAGACGTGAACTCATCGGGATGCACATAGCGATCCACCGCATGGTGCTTTGGCGTGGGCTGCAGATACTGCCCGATGGTCAGGAAATCGATATCGGCGGCGCGCATGTCATCCATGACCTGCAACACCTCTTGGCGCTCTTCCCCAAGCCCCACCATGATGCCAGACTTCGTGAAGATGCTCGGGTCCATCTCTTTGACCTGTTGCAAAATGCGCAAGGAATGGAAGTACCGCGCCCCGGGGCGCACGCGGGTGTAGAGCCCCGGCACGGTTTCCAGATTGTGGTTGAACACATCCGGACGCGCCTCCACCACCGTCTCCAACGATCCTGCGTCTGACTTGATGAAATCGGGCGTCAGGATCTCAATCGTCGTCTTGGGCGATCGGTGCCGCACCGCGCGGATCGTTTGCGCGAAATGGGACGCACCCCCGTCATTGATGTCGTCGCGATCCACCGAGGTGATGACCACGTGGTTGAGCCCCAGTTTCTGAACGGCATGGGCCACTCTGCCCGGCTCAAATTGATCCAGTTGGTTGGGCTTGCCGGTGGCGATGTTGCAAAAGGTACAGCCGCGCGTGCAGATATCGCCCATGATCATCATCGTCGCATGTCCCTGGCTCCAACATTCGCCCGCATTGGGGCACGCGGCCTCCTCGCACACCGTGACCAACCGGTTGTCACGCATAATTTTTTGAGTGTCGAAATATCCCTCGGACGTGGGTGCGCGGACGCGGATCCAGTTGGGCTTTTTCGGCTGCGCATTGTCGGGGCGGTGCGCCTTCTCCGGGTGGCGCTGCTCCGGTATTTTGAGGTCTCGCACGTGTCGTGTCCCAGATACGAATTCGTAATCTTCTTCGACCATACCGTAGGACGGTGGATTGTACCAGTTTCTCGCACCGCAGGCCGTGGGGTGAGATCAGATTAATGAGTGTCCACCGGCATTTACCGTGGCCCACCGCCCTATTTTCTTGGGATTTCAGCCCACGAGCGCGCCGGCATCGCCCAAAGCGGCATAATGACGCTTGAGCCGCTGCAGCGCGATGCGCAGGACAATCTTGCCTGACCGCGCCGACCACCCCATGCGCTTTTCCGTCAGCTCCAACCCCTCAAGACAGCAGCAACAGCGCAGCACCGCATCCCCCAAACCAGGGCCCAGATCCCGCAGCGCGCCAATCAACCTATCCTGCGCACGTCGCGATTGCGGGCTGCCCGCTGGGGCATCCTGCGCGCGGCACAGGAACTGATCCCATGTCTCATCGCGACGGTGGGTCATTCCGGTTAGCACGAAATCCTCGTGCATCCGCTCCCCCACGACCACAAGGTCCTGCCCCAAAAAGAGATTGCCGTCCTTGTCCCGCCGTCGCGCCAGAAGCGCAAGCGGGGTCTCTGTGGATTGGAACCGGGTCTGACGGCCCGCAGGCGCGTCCGACCCGTCCATTTCATCCCCGAACCGGTCATGACGAAACGCGGATTGATCTTCCCCCAGGCCTCTGATCTCACGCATTGATTGGCCCATCGACCGCTCAAGCGCGCGCATTTCCGACTGCGCCATGATCTTGCCAAGCGCCGCGCGGCCCGTCGCTGTGATGCGGTATTTGAGGACCTTGCCCGGCGTGTCGCAGCCGATCCATCCCTTGAAAGCGAGCGCCTCAGCCACCGTGCGATCAAGCGTGGCACGCCGCGTCGTATCGCCATCGGCGTTTTCATGCACGATCACGGCCTTTTCCATATCGGCCACCACGGCCAGCACGGCGGCTGGATCGGTCAGGTGGCCAAGCACGCGACAAGCTTCTCGTTTAAGTTGTTCTCCAGACAGGTCATCGTCAATCTCTTGATACGGCGCGTCCCCTTCGGTTTGCACCCGCCTGCCCCAGCGTTGCAGCAGCAAATCGACCAACACGTCTTCGCGCCGCGCCTCCACGCTGCGGACCTGCCGCAGGATCGTGGACGCATGCACGCCAGCATTTCGCGCAAGAGCGCGAAGCGATGTGCCGCCTTCCGTATGTGCAAGATAAGAATAAGTTTCCTTGGGAACCCAAGGGGGTATGCGTGCAGAAATGTCCGCCGGCGCGATTACGTCAGACATGTAGAGGCCCTCCAGCCTTGCTTGGGATATATATCTGCAGATCCCGTTAATCCACAG
This sequence comes from Pseudomonadota bacterium, assembly GCA_039033255.1. Classification (GTDB taxonomy): domain Bacteria; phylum Pseudomonadota; class Alphaproteobacteria; order Rhodobacterales; family Rhodobacteraceae; genus Roseovarius. The sequence continues at coordinate 1,609 of JBCCCZ010000170.1, read as the reverse complement.
ACTTATCCACAGTGGGTGCCAATTGTTACCGGATCGTTAACTATCGGCCGTTAAGTTAAGATTGTTGCGGATTTGTAAACAAAAGTGGACAAGGGCGTACGCTGCCAAAAACTCACGCAACACACTCTTAAGTTGTTTTACGCCAGAAGCAGAATGACCACGCTGGAGGTGAAAATGACTGATCTGCTGACCATGCTCGCCGGGCTCAAACGCCCCAAAACCCTGATCCGGGCCGCGCGAATCGGCATGCGCGACTATCGACGCGATGCCTCTTTGCGGCGGCTTTTGGGGTTCAACCATCCCACAGACACAGCGCCCGTCGTTCTGGCCCTGATGGAGATGGAATCGGAAATGAATGATAACCGCGAAACCAATTCGGCCAGCTATTCGCCCATGCGGCACGTGGATGTGATGATCGCGCTGATGAGCGAGGCCGATATCCTGCGCGCCGCGCGCGTGTGACGCGCCTCAACCGGGCCGCTCATCGCTCCCTGACGGGCGCGCCTCGCTCGGGTTGGGCGTCAGGTCACCGCATCAGGTAAATGCGTCTGGCATGGAGGCCTTCTTTTCCGCCACATAGGCATCCAATGCCTCACGAATGCCGGGGTCCATTACTGGTTCCTGATAGGTCGCCAACATCTGCTTCATCTTCTCGTTGGCCAGCGTCATCGAATCGCGCCCGCCTTCTTCTGCCCAGGTCTCAAAGGGTTTGTAATCCAGCACATTGGACCGCCAGAACGCCGTCTTGAAATTGGCCTGCGTATGGGCGCAGCCAAGGTAGTGGCCGCCCGGCCCCACCTCTCGGATCGCATCCATCGCTTGGCCGTTCTCGTCCGTTTCAACACCCTTCGCCAGATGATGCAGAACACCTAGCTGATCGGCATCCAGCACGAATTTTTCCAACGACGACACCAGGCCGCCTTCCAGCCAGCCGCAGGAATGCAGCATGAAGTTCACCCCCGCCAGCAGCCCCATATTGAGCGAATTGGCCGTCTCATAGGCCGCCTGCGCATCGGGCAGTTTGGACCCGGTGAAGGACCCCGCCGACCGATATGGCAGCCCCAGCCGCCGCGCCAGCTGCCCCGCGCCATAGGTGATATGGCTGGCCTCTGGCGTGCCAAAAGTGGGCGCGCCTGAGTTCATATCAATCGAGGTGACAAACGCCCCCATGATCACCGGCGCGCCCTTACGGCAAAGCTGGGAATAGGCGATCCCCGCCAACACCTCGGCCATCACCTGCGTCAGGGTTCCGGCAACAGACACCGGCGCCATCGCGCCTCCAACGATAAAGGGAGATACGATCGCGGCCTGATTGTTCTGCGCATAGACCTCCAACGCACCCATCATCACATCATCGAATGTCATGGGGGAGTTGATGTTGATGAGCGAGGTCATCACCGTATTGTCCTGCACGAACGCCTTGCCAAAGAGGATCTCGCACATCTCCACGCTATCCTGCGCACGGGACGGATCGGTGACCGACCCCATGAACGGCTTGTCGGAATAGACCATATGCGCGCGCAGCATATCCAGATGGCGCTTGTTCACGGCCACATCCGTCGGCTCACAGACCGTGCCGCCCGAATGATGCAGCCATTTGGACATGTAG
>JBCCCZ010000169.1:0-5746 GCA_039033255.1 Pseudomonadota bacterium | reverse complement strand
CATGGCCATCACAGCGATCGCGCCGAACATGGCGACAACCCCGAAGAACTTCGCATCCACGATCCCACCGGTGATGAAGTCGGTGAACATCACGATCCAGACGTCAGCCGTGAAGGCCCGCAAGATCGCGTAGAACGGCAGGAAGTACCATTCGGGGACGATATGGGCTGGCGTGGCGAGCGGGTTGGCCTCGATGTAGTTGTCCGGGTGACCCAGGTAGTTCGGCATAAAGCCCACGATGGCAAAGAACACCGCCATGATAAGCGCCAGCGCAAACAGGTCCTTGATCACAAAGTAGGGCCAGAAGGGCACCGTGTCCTTCTCGGCCTCCGCCTTGGAGCCGCGACGCACCTCAACACCCGTGGGGTTGTTGTTGCCCGTCGTGTGGAAGGCCCAGATATGCAGCGCGACCAGAGCCGCAATCACAAACGGCAGCAGGTAATGGAGCGAGAAGAAGCGGTTCAGCGTGGCATTATCCACCGCCGGACCACCCAGAAGCCATGTCTGGATCGGCTCCCCAATGAAGGGGATCGCGCCGAAGAGGCCGGTAATCACCGTTGCACCCCAGAACGACATCTGACCCCAGGGCAGAACGTAGCCCATGAAGGCCGTGCCCATCATCAGCAGGTAAATCAGCATGCCGATGATCCACGTAATCTCACGCGGGGCCTTGTAGGACCCATAATAGAGGCCGCGGAAAATGTGCAGATAGACCGCAAAGAACATCAGAGAGGCGCCGTTCATATGTAGATAGCGGATCATATGCCCGCCATTCACGTTGCGCATGATGTGCTCAATGGATGCAAACGCGTAATCCACATGCGGCGTGTAGTGCATCACAAGCACGATACCGGTGATGATCTGCAGCGCCAGACAGAAGGTCAGAACAATGCCCCAGATCCACATCCAGTTCAGGTTCTTCGTTGTGGGGATCATCAGCGTGTCATACATCAACCCGACAACGGGCAGGCGCACGTGAAGCCACTTTTCGATTTTCGATTTCGGTTCGTAATGATCGTGAGGGATACCACCCATAGCGTGCTTCCTTATCCCAGTTGAATCGTTGTTTCGTCGACAAATTCTGCCGTCGGAATCGGCAGGTTCGACGGTGCAGGCCCCTTACGGATGCGTCCCGACGTGTCGTAATGCGACCCGTGGCAGGGGCAGAACCAGCCGCCAAAATCACCCGCATCGCCCAGCGGAACACAGCCCAGATGCGTGCACACACCCATCTGAACCAGCCATTCACCGGCTTCGTCCATGGACCGGTTTTCGTCAGACCCATCCGCACCCGGATTGTTGGCGTTTCGCGCATCATTATCCGGAAGGTCGGCCAGATCGACGGACCGCGCCGCTTCAATCTCTTCCGCGCTGCGACGACGAATGAACACAGGCTTACCCAGCCATTTCACCGTCAGCTGCGTGCCTTCCGCCACATCGGCCACGTCGACGCGAATCGAGCTGAGGGCCTGAACGTCCGCAGAAGGGTTCATTTGATGGACAAGAGGCCAAATCGCAGCCCCAGCTGTTACTGCGCCTGCTCCGCCAGTTGCGTAGTATAGAAAGTCTCGCCGCGTTTCCTGGTGCGAGTCTTGATTGTCATCAGTGTGCGACACTGCGTAGTACTCCGTTTTGCTGGCCCTCTCCCGTGGGCTGACTTTTCCGGTTCGGCACGCAGCACCCTGTTCCCGGTCTGCGCATCAGGAAGGTATCTAGCAGACATTTTCATTCGGTCCAGTGCAACAAAGGCACTATTTTATAAGAGTGCGCATCTGTCGCGCTTGTGGCCCATGGCTCCCAGGTGTATTCACCGACAAAGCCCATTTCATTGGATCAAGCCATGCTACGCACTCTTAAAACCGCCATTGCCGCTGTCGTTATCTCCGCAGCGCCAGCCGCAGCAGAGCTTGAGCTAAGCTTCTATACCGGTTGGCAAGAGACCAATTCCAGCACAATCAGCGGCACGCTGCCCGGCGGCACAGCGGTCAGCAGAAGCGTCAGCTGGCGGGGCGACAGTTTTGATAATCCCTACTATTACGGCGGCCGCGCCATCTGGTGGACGCAGTCGAATTGGGGCTTCGGCGTGGAAGGCACCCATGCCAAGGCTTATGCGCCGGCGGCAGACCGAGCCGCTCTTGGTGTTGGCCGCTTGGAGCTGTCGGACGGGCACAACATTTTCACGATCAATGCGATGAAACGCTGGCCCGGCGCGCTTGGCACATCGGACCGCTGGACCCCTTACGTGGGCGGCGGCGTCGGGTTTGCCATGCCACACGTGGATGCCCAACAGCTGGGCTCGCCCGTGCGCACCTATGATTTTGAAGTCACAGGCCCTGCCCTTCGCGGTCTTGCCGGCCTGAAATACAACATCACGGAGAGCTGGGCGGTGTTTGGCGAGTATCAGTTCACGTGGTCCGACAATGATCTCACGATCGATCCCGCGCCCGGTCAAACGCCGGGCAGCCTTTCGACCGAGATTGTAACCCACGCCATCAATATCGGCATCAGCTACAGTTTCTGAAACGCGATAACGTCCAGAACCGCGGCGGCGAAGGCGGCCGGGTCTTCCTGTGGCGGGTTGTGTCCGACGCGGGACAGCACCCGACATTCATAATGTGACGTGAACTTTGAACGGAACGGCTCTCCCACCGACGGGGGATCAACCGTGTCATCCTCGCCTTGCAGAATCACAGTGGGCACCGTGATGTTCGGCTGCCTTGCCAGCGTCTCTTCGATATGCGCGACACCCGGATCGCCCGGCACACCACCAAAGCGATGCCGGTAGGAATGGATGACGATATCCACGTAATCCGGGTTCTCAAAGGACGCCGCCGTCAGATCGTAGGTCGCATCGTCAAAAGCCCAATTGGGCGACCAAAGCTGCCAAATGAACCTTCCAAACCGGTGCGGATCGCTGGTCAGTTGAACGCGGCCCCGCTCGGTATGGAACATATAGATGTACCAATAGCGTGCCTCTTCCTCCACCGGGCCCGGATCATTGGCGCAGGCGATGTTCTGAATATTGTAACCCACCCCGCAACTGACCAGGCCTGTCACCCGCCCTGGCGCCACGGCGGTCGCAATACATGCCGCACGCCCGCCCCAATCAAACCCTGCAAGTGTGGCCGTCTCAATCGAAAGCGCATCCATCAACGCCAACACATCCGCCCCGATCGCAGCCTGTTCCCCCGATCGCATCGTCGCATCGGACAAAAACCGCGTGGGACCGAAGCCGCGCAGGAATGGCGCGACAGACCGAACGCCCTTTGCGGCCAGCAGCTCCATCACATCGAGGTAGCAATGCGCATCATAAGGCCACCCATGCATCAACATCACAACCGGCCCATCTGCAGGACCGGCCTCAAAATACCCGATATCAAGCACACAGGCCTCGATGTGTCTAAGCGTCGTCACTCGGGCTTGGTCGCCTGCATCGACGGGCGCTGCTCGAACTCCGCGAACCACTCCGCCAACTCTGGTGACGCGGCCCGCCAATCCCGGTTCGGCTGCCGGAAATCCAGATACCCCAGCGCGCAACCCACCGCGATATGGGACATATCCATCGGCCCGTGCAGATGGCTCATCCAACGGTCATTGATCGCGGCAACAGCGCGTTCAATCTTGCCCCACTGTGCCTCCACCCAAGGTGCAAATACCTTCTCTTCGGGCCGCACGCGGTGCTCATAGACCATCAAGACGCCTGCATCCATAATCGCATCCGCCGTCGCCTCCAGCGTCAGCGTTTCCCACAGCCGCGCGTCGGGGTACATCTCCGCATTCGCTCGCGCGTCCAGATAGCGCGTGATCACCCGACTGTCATAAAGCGACGGACCATCCTCACGCACGAGGCTGGGGATTTTGCCGGTGGGGTTGGCGGCCATGGCCTGATCATCGGGTGCCACGGGCGTGGGCATGATGAAAATGATCTCCACGTCGTCGCCCTGCCCCGTTTCCTGGATCAGCACCCGAACCTTGCGTACGAAGGGCGACGGTATCGCCCCCATCAGCTTCATCATGATCGTTCTCCCTTATTCATCCGGGTCGCGCATCAAAGCGGCCACCAGATCCACATCCCGGCCCATGCCGACCACCTCGACGGCGTCCGCCGCGCGCAGCCGCACATCATCTGGCTTATTCTGGTTAAGCTTCCACGTGGCGTCTATCTTGTCCACCGCGATGCGACACGGCACGATCTGGCGCATCATGGCGTCCATCACACCCTCGCTCATCTTGCCGGAGGTCCAGGGCCGCTTCGGCGCAAGGCGCGTCTCAAAGAGTTCCGACTGCCGGTCGAGCAGTTCCAGCATCTCCTCCTGCGGGCGCAATTCCATCTCACCTTGCAAATGCACGGCCACGTAATTCCACGTTGGGACCTGATCGATCACCCCATACCAGTCTGGCGAGACATAAGAGTGCGGCCCTTGCACCGCGAGCCGCGCCCGCACGGGAGCGGAGAGCACCCGCGCAATCGGGTTCGATTTCACCAAATGAAAATCCACCTGAGTGCCATCTTCTGACAACAAAAATGGAATGTGACTGACCAACGGCCCATCGTCCCCATTTACACACAAAAGCCCAAACCCCTGTTCCCGGGCAAAGGCGATATTGCGGTCCTCAGACGATGTGCGAAACGCGCGATTGGGATGCATGGCTGACCTCCGGTGCTGGCCCCTGATCATCTAACGGGTCCGCCGAGGTGGTTAGGGCCAGTTCAAACCCACAGGTAGCGCCAAATGGGGGCCAGCCACCATACCCCCGGAGTATTTCCAGCAAGATGAAACAAGGGGCCTGCATCTTTGAGCGATGTCAGTCAGGCCGCCAAAAGTTGCCCTTGTCGCGCGCCAGTTACCTGAGCCGTCACGATATCGCCTTCCGGGCGGTCGCTTTCAAAGACAGTCTCGGCAAATTGTTCCGTCCGCCCCATGCGGGGGCTTTCCATCAGCACCCGATGCGTCCGCCCCTGCTGCTTTTCCAGGTGCGCCGCCACCCGAGCCGAGCCCAACGCGCGCAGCCGCGCCGCACGGGCTTTGATATCCGCCCCGTGCACCTGCGGCATACGCGCAGCGGGCGTGCCGGGCCGTGGGCTATAAGGAAACACATGCAGCCACGTCAGATCGCACTCTTCCACCAACCGAAGCGAATTTTCATACATCGCCTCTGTTTCCGTGGGGAAGCCCGCGATGATGTCCGCGCCAAAGGTCATCTTTGGCCGAAGCCGCTTGGCCTCTTCACAAAACGCAATCGCATCATCACGCAAGTGCCGCCGTTTCATACGCTTGAGGATCATGTTGTCCCCATGCTGCAGACTCAGATGCAGATGCGGCATCAGGCGCGGCTCCGTCGCGATGGCCTGCATCAGGTTTTCATCCACCTCGATGGAATCAATCGACGAAATGCGCAGCCGCGGCAGATCCGGCACCAGCTTCAGGATCCGCATCACCAGATCCCCCAGCTTCGGCGTCATCGGCAAATCCGCCCCCCAACTGGTCAGATCAACCCCCGTCAGCACAACCTCATTGTAACCCCGATCCAACAGCCGCTTGATCTGGTCCACGACCACACCCGCCGGCACCGACCGCGAATTGCCGCGACCATAGGGAATAATGCAGAACGTACAGCGATGGTCACACCCATTCTGAACCTGCACATAAGCCCGGCTGCGCGTGCCGAACCCGTCGATCAGATGCCCGGCCGTTTCCGTGACCGACATGATATCATCGACCTGAAGCGCCTCGGTTTCCCCAAT
>JBCCCZ010000168.1:0-5837 GCA_039033255.1 Pseudomonadota bacterium | reverse complement strand
CTTCTCGTGAACGGTTGCATTCCGGTGGCCTTAAACAATTCCGAGGGAGCTGGCTCTGTCCTGGCCCTGGCCTGGTTACCTGGCGCCCACCTGTACATACAGGTCCTCGGGAATGAGAGAACCAAACGGTTGCGTGCGGGCTCGTCACACCTTTACGCCAGCCAGTCGAATTGAGTTCAGGGGCACGAAATCTTTAGAAGGTTTTGGCCGCATCCTGTCACAGAATACGTTTTTCAGAATGGTCCGCGCCGTTTTTCCACGGGAATACGAACAACCGCATGGTCATGTTCCATGTCGCGCATGCGTCGACCGCCGTGATGATCATCTTCGTCGTCGTCATCCACGGACGCGCTTGTCAGCAAGGTCTGAACCCGGGCGAATACCATGCCATTCACCAACCACATCAGCAGCGCCACAAGCCAGCCCATCGTCGTTTCCGCGATATATGTCATCAACCCTGCAATGTTGAACCACATCGTCATGGACAAGAACACAGCCGAGAGGCCGAAACCGACATAGACGTTCTTTCGAGACATTTGGCCTTGGTTGGACATGTGATCCACCTTTCTATGTCAACACTTCAAGAGTAGCACATGATTCCTGACGCTCAAGTAAACATCCCACGAATGGCAAATTTTCTCTGATCCTAATTGACGCAGGTGCATGTGGCACATCAACGGCTCTGGTCATTGGCGGGCCCCTGCGCTATCCCTCCGGTCTGCACCACGCAGGGGATTTGCATGTCCAGGACCGCCTATGAGAAACCGGGGCCCGTTGAGGCCGAACTGCGCGACGCGATCTCGTCCACCGAAGAGATCATTGCGGCCGCGCGCGCCGGGGAGATGTACATTCTGGTCGATCATGAGGATCGCGAGAATGAAGGCGATCTGGTGATTGCAGCCGAGTTTGCCGATGCCGCTGCCGTGAATTTTATGGCAACCCACGGGCGTGGGCTCATTTGCCTGCCGATGACAGCGGAACGGATTGACCGGCTGGGCCTGCCGATGATGGCGGTGAACAATTCGTCCCGCCACGAAACCGCGTTCACTGTCTCTATTGAAGCGCGTGAAGGCGTGAGCACCGGGATTTCGGCAGGCGACCGCGCGCTGACCATCGCCACGGCGATCAACGATCAAAACACTATGGCCGCGATTGCCACGCCGGGCCATGTGTTCCCCCTGCGCGCCAAGGCAGGCGGTGTTCTGGTGCGGGCCGGACACACAGAGGCGGCGGTTGATATTTCGCGGCTTGCCGGGTTGCACCCATCTGGCGTGATTTGTGAGATCATGAAAGAAGACGGCACCATGGCTCGGCTGCCCGATCTGATCGCCTTCGCCCAACAACACGGCATGAAAATCGGCACCATTTCGGATCTCATCGCCTATCGCCACAAGCACGACAATCTGGTGCGCGAAGTGCGGCATGAGCGGGTCATTTCCTCCCATGGCGGGGCGTGGGACATGCGTGTGTTCGTCGATGAAACGGGCACCGAACATCTGGCGCTGACCAAGGGCGATGTGCAGGATGGTGAGCCGGTTCTGGCGCGCACGCATGCGCTCAACGCGCTGGAGGATGTGCTGGGCATTTCGCTTGATAGTGCCGACGGCGTGCCCACTGGCAAGCTGCAACGTGCCATGGACATCATCGCTGAAGAAGGGCGCGGGGCGGTGTTTCTTTACCGTCAGCCACGCCCCACCCTGGCCAAGGAACATGCCGATGACGAAGGGCCGCGCACCGTCAAACAGACCGGGCTGGGCAGTCAGATCATGGTGACGATGGGCGTAAAACAGTTGGTCCTTCTTACAGATAACCCCGACACGCGCTATCTGGGCCTGGATGCCTACGGGATTTCCATTGTGGGCACACGGCCCCTCAGCGAAGGATAAAACCATGGCTGGAACAGAATACACCCTGCCCCGCCCGGAATTTACCGATCCGGTGAAACTGCTCGTGGTGGTGGCCCCGTTTTATCGCGACATCGCCGATATGATGATAGACGGCGCACTGGCCGAGATTGAGGCGGCGGGCGGCACCCATGAACTGGTCGAAGTCCCCGGCGCGCTGGAAGTCCCCACCGCGATCGCCATGGCCGACCGAATGACCAATTTCGACGGGTTTGTCGCTCTGGGTTGCGTGATCCGGGGGGAGACGACGCATTATGAGACCGTGTGCAATGACAGCTCGCGCGGTCTGACCATGTTGGGGCTGACGGGGACGTTGGTGGGTAACGGAATCCTGACGGTGGAAAACCGCGATCAGGCGGTGGCGCGGGCGGATCCGAAGCAGATGAACAAAGGCGCGGGTGCGGCGGCGGCGGCGTTGCATTTGATCGCGCTCTCGCGGAAATGGGGCAAGCCCAAAGGCGGTATCGGCTTCAAGCCAGAGCTGGAAGAATACCGGCTGGCGGGTGACGGAAAAGGCGCAACGACAGCATGAGTGAAACCCCTGCCCTTTCCGGCAATGCCCGACGTAAAATGCGTTCGGCCTCAAGGCTTTACGCCGTGCAGGCGCTGTTTCAGATGGAGCATTCCGCCCAAAGTGCGGAGGCCGTCACGGAGGAGTTTCTGACGCACCGCTTCGGGGCAGAGGTCGATGAAGGCGTGGAGATGAACGAAGGCGATGTGGATTTTTTCCGCAAGCTGCTGGAAGACGCCGTGAATTGGCAGGCCAAGATCGACCAGATGACCGACCGGGCGCTGGTGGCCAAATGGCCGATTGACCGGATTGACCCCACCCTGCGCGCGCTTTTCCGGGCGGCGGGGGCGGAGATGCTGGAAGGCGATGCGCCGCCCAAGGTGGTGATCGTGGAATTCGTGGACATCGCGAACAGTTTCTACCCCGAGGGTAAAGAGCCCAAATTCGTCAACGCCGTGCTGGATCACATGGCGCGCGAGGCGAAACCGGGCGCGTTTTGATCGCCTGCACGACCGCACTGAAGGCGGATGGCACGATCAATTAACGCGCGGCTTTCGCAACATCACCAAGCCATAGACCGTCGCCACCAGACCCAGCGGAAGGATCGGGTTCGCAAAAGGCACGATCAGATACGCGATGGCGACGAGGACTGGAAAATCCGTCTCCGTTCCGATGCCATAGGTCATAAAATTGGACACGTATCCGAATTTATAGAGATAGATCAAAGATTGGCAGAGCAGGTACAGCCCCACTGCCAAAACGATGCGATCAAAGACCTTGCGCAACGGAAACGGTGCCGCTTGCCGGTTCGGGTTTTCCTCTTCAACCCTGATCCGACGCGCGTCTTCGATTTTGAACCGCAACGCGACGCCGATGAAGAGGCAGGTCAAAAACACGCCGAACACGGGGATGCCAATTGTGAAAAAGAACACGCCGAAAATCATCCAGGCTGCATCATTTCCCGTTGTCAGTGATAGTGCCAAGACGGCCATGGGCAGGCCCAAAAGGCCCGCTATAGCGAGAAAGAAGTTGGACGAGCTTTGCATTGCGGCCTCCTCAGTGTGAGGGCCATTGATGCACGCAAAACGTGTAAGTCTTTGTTGAAATCGTGATTTGATCGTGGCACCGGCGTCAGCTTTTGACAGGCTGACCGAATATGGCGTGCAGCCCGTACATGCTGCCCGCGACAGCCGGTCCGATGCCCAGTGCGAAGAGCACGGTGCCCACGCCCACGGTCCCGCCCAAGAACCAGCCCGCGATGACCACCGATATCTCCAACGCCGCGCGGACCCAGGCCATGGGGGCCTGCGTGACGCCCTGCAGCCCGGTCATCAACCCGTCGCGCGGGCCGGGACCGAGATTGGCAATGAGGTAAAGCGCGGCCCCAAAGCCCGTGACCAACACGCCCAGCGCGGCCTGGCCCAGTTGCAGCGTAGGATGGCTGACAGACGGCAGGTACGGCAGGGCGTACTCCAGCACCAGTGCGATGATTATGGCATTGAGGATGGTGCCGATCCCGGGCACTCGCTTCAGCGGGATCCAGCAGATCAGCACGCTTGCGCTGATGACGAAGGTGGCGAAACCCACAGTCCAATCTGTGACATTTGTTATGCCTTCGGCCAGCACCGTCCATGGGCTGACCCCGATCCCTGCGGCAAGCAGAAGCGCCTCGCCCAGGCCGAAGAGGATGAGGCCCACAACCAGGAACAGCAGGGATACCGGGCGCGGTCGCAAGGTCAGCGGTTTGGCGGAGCTCCAGAAGAGGACGGGCACCCCTTTGAGTGACAGGAATTTGAGTGAGAGGTGCATGGGTGCCTTTGGTAAAAGGAAAAAGGGCAGCCGGTGGGCCGCCCCTTTTTGTTAGCCGTCCTGGCGGATGGTCTCATTCTTGGGGTCATAGGGGCTGTCACAGGTGACGGTCGCATCCCAGAGCTTGTTCTGCATTTTGACGCGCAGCTTGGTGCCCTCAACGGCCAGATCCGGCGTGACATAGCCCATGCCAATGGACTGGCCGAAATGCACCGAATAGCCGCCTGAGGTCAGACGACCCACGCGGGTGCCGTCTTCCGTGTAAAGCGCCTCACGGCCCCAGGGGTCAGCATCGTCTGGCCCGTCAATGAGCAGCGTGCAGCATTTCACGCGCACACCGGTCTCGACCATCTTGTCCTTGCCGTGGAAGTCCTTTTCCAGATCCACAAAACGCGGCAGATCGGCCTCAAGCGGGTTCGCATCGCGGCCAAGTTCGGTGCCAAAGGCGCGGTAGGATTTTTCCTGACGCAGCCAGTTCTGCGCCCGCGCGCCCACCAGTTTCATGCCGTGCTTCTTGCCCGCCTCTTCCAGCAGATCAAAGAGGTAGTTCTGCATTTCCATCGGGTGATGCAGTTCCCAACCCAGTTCGCCGGTATAGGCCACGCGGATGGCATTCACCGGGCACATGCCCAGCTCAATCTGACGGGCTGACAGCCATGGGAAACGCTTGTTGCTGAGCGCGGTGGCAGGATCTGAGTCCTTGATCACCTCATTCAGCACATCGCGGGATTTCGGCCCGGCAATGGCGAAAACGCCCCATTGGGTGGTCACGTCCTGCACGCCGACCCAATCATTGGTGCTGCCCGTGCTCCAATCCTCGATGGATTTGAGCAGATAATCGGCATCATATTCCGACCAGGCCCCGGCGGAGACGAGGTAGTATTCGTTCTCTGACAGGCGCACGATGGTGTATTCGGTGCGCGTCGTGCCATGGGCGGTCAGCGCGTAGGTCAGGTTGATGCGCCCCACTTTGGGCAATTTGTTGCAGGTGAACCAATCCAGAAACGCCGTGGCCCCTGCCCCGAACACCTTGTGCTTGGTGAAGGCAGTGGCATCAATCAGGCCCACGCCTTCGCGGATCGCAAGCGCCTCGTCCACCGCGTATTGCCACCAGCCACCGCGCCGGAAGGACCGCGCATCGTGGTCGAAATTGTCTGGTGCGTCGAGGGGGCCGTAGTAGTTGGGCCGTTCCCAGCCGTTCACGAACCCAAACTGCGCACCACGGGCCTTTTGCCGGTCATAGGCGGGCGCTGTCCGCAGCGGGCGGCAGGCTTCGCGTTCCTCATCGGGGTGGTGCAGGATATAGACGTGGGAATAGCATTCCTCATTCTTGCGGGCCGCGTATTCCGTCGTCATCCAGTTCTGCGAATAGCGTTTGGGGTCGAGGGACGCCATGTCGATCTCGGCCTCCCCTTCCACCATCATCTGGGCAAGGTAGTAGCCCGTGCCACCGGCTGCCGTGATGCCAAAAGAGAAGCCCTCGGCGAGCCACATGTTGCGCAAGCCCGGCGCGGGACCGACCAGCGGGTTACCGTCCGGCGTATAGCAAATGGGGCCGTTATAATCGTCCTTCAGACCCACGGTCTCCGAGGACGGAATGCGGTGGATCATGG
>JBCCCZ010000167.1:0-5846 GCA_039033255.1 Pseudomonadota bacterium | reverse complement strand
CCGCGTCATTGAGAGGCGCGTAGTTGCCCGCAGGCCCGATCGTGTCGCCCAAGCCCGGGCCGATATTGGCAAGGGCGGCGGACGCGCCGGACACAGAGGTCACGAAATCGAGCCCCGTGAGGCCCAGTGCAACGGACATGACGCCGAGGGTGACCACGAAGAAGACGAAAAAGGACATGACCGAGGTCAGCACGTCGTCCACGACGGGACGGCCCTGATAGCGAGGGGTGAAGATCCCGTGGGGAGAGTAGATGCGTTGGAGTTGCACCTTCACGGAGGCAAAGAGCAGTTGATAGCGGAAGACCTTGATGGAGCAGGAGGTCGACCCCGCGCAGCCGCCGATGAGGCCGATGAAGAAGAGCATGGCCACCGGGAAGCTGCCCCATGTCATGTAATCGGCATTGGCGTAGCCTGTACCGGTCAGGATCGACACGGTGTTGAAGAGAACGCGGCGGAAGGCCGGTTCCGTCAGATCGCCCTGATTCTGCCATTGCCAGAGCGTGAGGATCAGCACGAGGTTGAAGGCGGTGAGGAAGAACCCCTGTACCTGCCGGTCTTTCAGGAGCGGTTGCGCGGTGCCAGCGGTCAGTTGCACGAAACGCACGAATGGCAGGGCGGCCAGCATCATGAACACAACCGCGAAATACTGTGCGGCGGGGGTGAAGGCGGCAAAGGAATTGTCGTAATTGGCGAACCCGCCGGTGGCGACGGTGGTCATGGCGTGGACGGTGGCGTCAAACACGTCCATGCCGGACAGCAGGTAGCTGCCCGCGCAGACCAGAGTGAGGGTGATGTAGATGACCGATATGCGCGAGGAAATTTCTGTTGCGCGGGGCAGGATTTTTCCAAAGGTATCAAAGCTTTCGGAGCGGAAGATCTGCATCCCGCCCACGCGCAGTTCGGGCAGGAACACCATCGCCACAACAATGATCCCGATACCCCCCAGCCACTGCGTGAGACCGCGCCACATAAGCAGCCCCTTGGGCAGATCATCGAGCCCGGTAATCACCGTGGCGCCGGTGGTGGTGAGGCCGGACATCGCCTCAAAAAACGCATCGGTCGCGCCCAGTTGCGTGACACCGAACATGTAGGGGATGGCGGCAAAGAACGGCAGCGTGACCCAGACGCCGAAGGTCAGAAGAAAGGTCTGTTGGACGCTCAGCTGATCATGGTCGCCCTTGGAGCACGCGAAGACGACAGCGCCGCCGATCCCCAAAGTGATGGCGGCGCTTTTGGCGAAGACCAGCCAGTTTTCAGCGCCTTCCGCTATGTCCACGAACATGGGCAGGCACATGGCCACGCCAAGCGCCATGACCATAAGGCCCACGACATAACCGACAGGACGATAGTCTTGCATGGCCGCAGCCTTGGCCGTGGCGCGTTAGCCTGTCAAGCGGATGCGTGCGGCGCCTCAGCATTAGTAGAGGTGGCGATGCACATCTTCCATGACATGGGCACGGGACAAGCCCAGCGCAGTCAGCTCTTCATCGGATTTGTCCATCAGGCGCGTTGCGGCGCGCTGGCGGTCTTCGACGATGCGGTCAGGCGACGATGCAATGGCGTGCAGGACACGGGCCAGAAATGCACCGATGGAGGACGGGTGTTGTGAAATGTAAGCCATTGAGAAACCTCTGGTTAAGTGGTTTCCTCCCTGACCCTTTAGTTAAAGATTTGCGCCCAAAAAAGAAGACGCAAAACGGGATACCCGCTTTGCGTCTGGTGCAACCTGATGTGCGCGTTTACTCCGCCGGATGCGCCGGGGTTCCATTGGCCGGGGCCTGCGGGAATGCACGTGGCGGGGAGGGTTGGCGCGGGCGTTTCGAAGCGGTTGGTGAGGGGCGTTTTGCGGGCAGTGCTGCATGTGTCACGGCTTTGATCGTCGCCTTGGCTTTAACCGGCGCGGCATCCCGCCGGGGCACCGGGGACGCCATCAGCGGATGAGAGGCCATGGCCGCGTCGCCCAGCACTTTCACAACGCGCATCTGTTGTTCCACCATGATGCCCATCAGACGGTAGCCTGCGGCGGAAAATTGAAATGGATCGGTCAAGTACATGATGCTCCTCCCGTTTTGGCACATGAGGGCTACGCGCGCCCTGTCACTCTACGGTAGGTAGCAAAGCATGTCGGTTTAACACCCGTGTGACATCAGACCGCTGCTTTGGCGACAAAATGTACGAAAAAGGCGGCGCCCCGAGCGGAGCGCCGCCTTTTTGTGCGGTTCGTAAAGAGTTTTGGCTTATCCGACGTGATAGAGCGTCTTGAAGAGCTTGGGGTCGAGCGAGCCTGCGGCGAAGGTATCGCCTTCGGTCACGACGCTGATCGCGTCATGGCTGTGCAGGCTTTCCTGGTGGCTGGCAATTACGCGGAAATCGCCGATGCGCGGGTCTTTCTGCAGCTGTTCACAAAAGAGCCGCGCGGCGTCTTCGACGAAAATCGGGTTCGCGGCGTTGAGTTCGGCGAAGGCCTGTTCGTCTTCGCGCTTGACCATCACCTGCGTCTCTGTCGGAACGGCAACGCGGGCCATTTCGATCAGATCTTCGAACCACAGCGTGTCGGGCGCGCTGTCGTCGATCTCAACCGAGATGCGCGCGACGGAGCGTTGTGAGTGCGGCGTCGCGAGCTGACCGCGCGTCTGGCGGGCATGTTCGCTGAGCTCCAGAGAACAGGGGCAGGTTGAGGAATAGACGTAATCGAGATGCATGTATTTCTTACGTCCGCCCTCATTCTCCGTCAGTTCGAGCGCGATGTCGTAGTACTGGAACCCTTCGAGGCCGGAGCGGAGGGATGCGATCTTCATCGGGTAGGAGAATGCCATCTGGATGCGCGCATCCAGGCTGTCGAGATCGGAGATGTAGTCGCGCAATGCGGCGTCTACCACGCTGAAAGACATGGTCTTTTCAGCATGTTTGTAGAAGCTGCGCATGATGCGGGACATGTTGATGCCCTTCTTCTCCGCCTCCAGACTGACGGAGCCGGTCACAGAGGTTTCCAGCGTGATCGCGCCGTTTTCGCGGGTGCGATAGCGGATCGGAAGGCGGAAGTTGGAGATGCCCACATGCTGGAGCTGTTTCTTGGCCCCTTTGATTAAAGAGGACGGCCCGTTTTGCAGATCGGGCATGGTGGCCTTGTAGGCTGCATCGGGCGTGAAATCGTGGGGGTAGTCACGGGACAGAGCCGGGTAGTTTGACACCTCGGTTGCGGGCAAAAGCCGCGCCACGGCCGGGTCGAGATCGGCAACCTCTTCGGGTGAGGCGGTGGCCGCCCACGCGCGCAGCACATTGAGCGCTGCTTTTGCATCGTCACGATCAAGCTTATCAAGATCTGGATGATGGATATTCATGAGGGTCAGTCCTTATCCCTAAACAGGGGGTAGCATATAATGTGGGGGTGGTGGAATTTCTAATTTACTTGCGCGGTGTAACGCGTTTGTAACATGAAAGTCTGCGGGCAAGGCTTTGTAAATATGGCCAAAAGGGTTTTATTTTTATTTTTCGGGGATTGCCGAGTGCCCGCTAAATCGGCGGAAAGTGGGCTTTTCGGCGCAACAGAGCGGCTTCGGCTGGCCCCGGTCTGGCGATCCTGACCGCATATCAGCAGAGCTTTATCGTTCACAGCCGCTGAAGATGCGAGCTTTAGCCTGTCGTTGCCAATTCGCCAGGCCCTGGTGGGGGCCGGGCGAAGGCGCGGCGGGCTAAAGCCCTTGATTCCGCGCCAGTGTTCGGACCATTGCGCGAAAACAGGGAACGTGTGATGGTTCTGGTCATGATGGCTATTTCCGACATTCTCAGTATCGCGCGGGTCAGGCGCTGAACTGGCATTTTGATCGTTCGGAATTCACCACCACGCTGCTGTTGCAAGCGCCTGAAGTTGGGGGGGAATTTGAGTATCGCACCTCGCTGCGATCAGAGGACGACCCCAACTATGATGGCGTGGCCGCCATGTTGCGGGGTGAGGACGCCCACGTGAAGCGCATCACGCTGGCGGCCGGGACGCTGAATGTCTTCAAAGGCCGCAACACGGCGCATCGGGTGACGCCTGTTGAGGGCGGCACGGCGCGGATGATTTCGGTCTTTTCGTTTTACGACCGTCCCGGGGTGGCGTTTTCTGACGAAGAGCGGATCGGGTTTTACGGACGGGCGTCTTAGATTTCGCACGTTCGAAGAGCGCAAAACCGGTGCCCACTTTTGCGCAACATGCTTTACGCCTGATCCAGCGCCTGCATCACGTCGGCGATCAGATCATCCGCGTCCTCAATCCCCACTGAAAAGCGGATCAGACCCGGGGTAATGCCCAACGCGTCTTTTTGGTCATCGCTCAGCCGTTGATGGGTGGTTGTCGCCGGATGCGTGGCGATGGATTTCGCGTCGCCCAGATTGTTGGAAATCTTCACGATCTCCAGCGCGTTGAGGAACCGAAAGGCCGCCTCCTTCCCGCCTGCCAGATCCAGCGCGATCACGGTGCCGCCTGCCCCCATTTCATTCATCGCAAGCGCATGTTGGGGGTGGCTTTTATGGCCGGGATAGATCGCACGGGCGAGTTTTGCATGCCCATGCAGCGCCTCTATCAGGGCCGTGGCAGAGGCCACCTGCGCCCGCACGCGCAGGTCCATCGTCTCCATCCCCTTCAGCATCACCCAGGCCGTGAAAGGCGACATGGAGCCGCCGGTGTGCTTCATGTAAGGTTCCACCGTTTTGCGAATGTAGTCACGGGTGCCGAGGATGACACCGCCCAGCGCCCGGCCCTGCCCGTCGACATGTTTGGTGGCGGAATAGACAATGACATCAGCGCCTTGTTCGACCGCGTTCGTGTAGACCGGGGTGGCGAAGACGTTGTCGATCACGACTTTTGCGCCCACCCCGTGCGCGATGTCTGCGACGGCGCGCAGGTCGATCACCTCAAGCGTGGGGTTGGCGATGGTTTCCAGAAAGACGACGCTGGTATCGGGGCGGATGGCCGCGCGCCAGGCGTCGAGATCGGTGCCGTCGACGAAGGTGACCTCCACCCCGTAGCGGGTGAGCACCTCTTCGAGCACATAGAGACATGATCCAAACAGCGCGCGGGCCGACACCACATGATCGCCGGCCTTCAGCATGGAGGTCAGCGCGCCGGAGACAGCCGCCATACCGCTGGCGGTGGCGAAGGCGTCTTCTGTGCCCTCGATGGCGGCCATGCGGTCTTCGAACATGGCCACCGTGGGGTTGCCGTAGCGGGCGTAGATGAATTCGTCTGGGCCGGACTCGATAAAACGCGCCTCGGCGGCCTCGGCGCTGTCATAGACGAAGCCTTGAGTGAGGAAAATCGCCTCACTCACCTCGCCATATTGGCTGCGGCGCGCGCCTTCATGGACCAGTTTGGTGCGTTTGTTCCAGGTTTTGGACATCTGCGTGTCTCCCAATGAAAAAGCCCCTCATCGCGGTCAAGCGAAAGGGGCCTTTCATCCTGACCTTTTAGCGGAAGTTTTTTACGTGGCCCGCAATCCGGTAACAAATCGCCACGGGATTTGACTACGCCGAAGCGCAGAGTGTGTCAATCATGACCTGACACAGCGGCTTCGACTGGCCCCGGTCTGGCGATCCGAAGCTGCGAATGGCAGCGCTTTATAATTGGGTTCCCGGACGACATTCGAGCTGTAGCCTGCAGTTGCAATTTCGCCAGGCCCTGGGTGGGGCCAGGCGAAGGCGCGGCGCGCTACGCGCTTGATTCCGCGCCGAGACGGGTTCGATTACTTTTTGGAAGGGTTCATGGTGGCGTAGGTCGCGAAGAGCCGCGACTGCGCCATGAAGAAGACGAAGATCACCACGGGCATGGCGAAGGTCTCAAAATAGACCCAGAACTCCTCAGACTG
>JBCCCZ010000166.1:0-5890 GCA_039033255.1 Pseudomonadota bacterium | reverse complement strand
TCCTCGCCGCCCTGCGCCACCGCGACCAGACGGGTGAGGGGCAGCATATCGACCTCGCGCTGGTGGATGCGCAGATGGCGTGGCTGATCAATGAAGGCACCAATACCCTGACCTCTGGCAAGCCGCCCATCCGGCGCGGCAATGCGCATCCCAACATTGTGCCCTATGATGTCTTTGCAGGCAGCGACGGCCACATCATCCTCGCTTGCGGCAATGACGGGCAGTTCAATCGCATGATGCATGCCTTTGATCGCCCCGACCTCGCCGACGATGCCCGGTTCCAAACAAACCCCCTGCGCATCACCAACCGCGACGCGCTGACGGAAGAGATCGCCGCACTTTTCGGGTCCTTCCCCACGGTGGATTTGCTGGACAAGCTGCAAGCGGTGGGCGTCCCCTGCGGCCCGATCCACACCATCGACCAGGCGCTCAGCACCGAGCAGGCCGTCGCGCGCGGCATGGTCCAGCGCATGGCTCACCCCGACGCCACCGCCGGCGAGGTGGCACTTCTTGGCAATCCGCTCAAGTTTTCTGCAACGCCGGTGACGTATCGCAGACCACCCCCGCGCTTCGGTCAAGACACGCAAGCGATCATGAAAATGTTTGATATTTCAGCATCATCCGGGGCAGACGAAGACTAAACCGGCGAAAACCCGCGTTTTTTGGTCACGAATCCGTGCGTTGGCAAAACCGTGATGTGAGTTTCCAGCCGGGAATGTCTATGTTCCGGCGAAGCACGAGCGGTACGAAAGGATCATCCATGCACATGGACGTTTGCAATTGTCACGTCTCTCTCACCGACGCGGCATCTGTTGCCGAGTGGAACGGTATGATCCTGGGCTTTCTGTCCCATTCCAAAACGGTGCCCGGCTGCCTGAAGCGCCTGTTGGAGATGTCGCCCGATTACGCCATGGCCCACGCGGCCAAGGGTCTCTTTTCCATGATGATGGGCAAGCGGGAACTTTATGCGACCGCGAAAGAAGCCCATGACAACGCGCAAAAGGCCCTCGCGTTAGGCGGTGCCACAATCCGCGAACAAAGCTGGTGTGCCGCGCTTGAGTGCTGGATCGATGGCCGCCCGCTGCAGGCCATTGCGTGCATTGAGGCCGCCCTGCGCGACAACCCCGCAGACACGATGAGCATGAAGGTTTCCCACGCGATCCGCTTTATGGTGGGGGACAATCACGGCATGCGCCGGTCGGTGGAGCGGGTGATTGACGCCCATGATGAAGATCACGCGCTGCGTGGCTACGCGATGGGCTGTTTGTCTTTCGCACAGGAAGAAACGGGCGATTACCATTTGGCCGAGGCCTCAGGGATTGAGGCGCTGCGGTTTGCCCCTGACGACGCGTGGGGCATGCATTCGGTCACCCATGTCTATGACATGACCCACCGGACAAAGGCCGGAATTGACCTCATTGAAAACAACCCTGGCGCCTGGGGGCATTGCAACAATTTCCGCTACCATGTGTGGTGGCACAAGGCGCTTCTGCTGCTCGATCAGCGCGAATTTGATCTGGTCCTGAACCTTTATGACACTCAGATTCGTGAAGAGAAAACAGACGATTACCGCGATTTCTCCAATGCCAGCTCGCTGCTGCTCAGGCTTGAGCTTGAGGGTGTGGATGTGGGCACACGCTGGGCAGAGCTGGCTGATCTGGCCGAAAGCCGGTCCGGCGATGGATGCCTGGTCTTCGCTGATCTCCACTACATGCTGGCGCTGGCTGGCGACAACCGCCCCGACGCCGCTGCGCGTCTGACGGCGCGCGTGGCGCAGTCGGCTAAAGAAGACAACGACCAGGGCTTGGTCATGAAGAACCCCGGCCTTGCCGCGGCTGAGGGCCTCGCGGCTTTTGGCGAAGGGCAGTATGATCTGGCCTTTGCCTGTCTGCGCGCGGCCCAGCCTGCGTTCCAAATCATGGGCGGCAGCCACGCGCAGCGCGACGTTTTTGAACGCGTGACGATTGATGCGGGTCTGCGCGCGGGCAAGCTGGATGAAACGGCGGCCTTGATCGCTGAACGTACCAATAAGCGGAATGGTGCCGTTGATGCCTTTGCAGACACGCGTATGCAGCAGGTTGAGGATGCTCGTGCCTTGAAGGCCAGCGTCGCGGCAGAGTAAAACGCGCCCAAACCGGATTTACGAAAGCGGCTTATGTCTGTTGCTGATCCATCCATGACGGCCAAACCCGCCTCGCCTGCCGCAGGCTATGCGGTGGGCATCCGCGACCCGCGGCTCGATTTTTTCCGTGGGATCGCGATGTTCATCATCCTGATTGCCCACACGCCGGGCAACTGGCTGACGCTTTGGATCCCGGCGCGGTTCGGCTTCTCGGACGCCACAGAGATTTTCGTTTTCTGCTCTGGAATGGCCTCGGCCATCGCCTTTGGGCGGGTGTTCCGCGAACAGGGGCTTGCGATGGGTTCGGCCCGCGTGGGGTTCCGCGTGTGGCAGGTCTATTGGGCGCATGTGGCGCTGTTCATCGCGATTGCGACGACGATGGTGGCGCTCAACCTGCTGTTCCCGGGTGAAGACTCGCGCGACTACGTGGGGCAGCTCAATCTTTATCCCTTCTTTGAACGCCCGATGGAGCAATTGCCGGGGCTTCTGACGCTCACCTACGTGCCGAATTATTTCGACATTCTGCCCATGTACATCATCGTGCTCTTGATGATGCCGCTGATGATTTTCCTTGCCCGCATCCATGTTTTATTGGTGGTTGCGGCCTCTCTCGGCGTTTGGCTGTTGGGCAATTGGGGTAATGTGAATTTCCCGGCAGAGCCTTGGTCGGATCGCAAATGGTTCTTCAATCCACTGGGCTGGCAGCTGGTGTTTTACACGGGCTTTGCCTTCATGGCGGGCTGGTTCCGCCCGCCGCCTGTGGATCGGCGGCTCTTTTGGACGGCGGTGGCGGTTGTCCTGATCATCGTGCCGCTAGCTTATTTCCGCATTCACCGCGAAGTCGAATGGATCGGGGAATGGCGGACGGAGTATCGGTTCCTGTTCACCAAGACCGATTTCGGTATCCTGCGTTACATCCACTTCCTGGCGGTGGCCTATGTGGCCTGGGTGCTGGTGGGTCCCAAGGGGGATAACATCCAGCCGAGGGGTGATGGCATTGGTTCAAGGGTTTGGACGGTGATCCTAAAATGGATCATGAAAGTGGGGCAGCAATCGCTGGCTGTTTTCATCACGTCCATGTATTTGGCGCGCTTGCTTGGGGCCTTGTTCGATCAGGTGGGGCGCACGCATTTCACCATGCTTTGGGTCAATTTGCTGGGCTTTGCACTGATCATTGTCATCGCCTATGGTGCAGGGTGGTTCAAATCCCAGCCTTGGAAGAAGAAGCGGTCTTAGGCCCTCAAAACCCTCAAAAATCCGCGTCGGTATTGCGTCGGTATCACGTCGGTGCGGTTAGAGCGCCTCAAACCAGTCCAGCATCAGATCCGCCCATCCTTCCGGCACGATATGTCCACCGGGGAAGAGCGCGAATTCGAGGGCGGAGCCATCCGTGCAGCGCTCCCATTTGCGGATCCAGAACGGGCCTTCGGTATCAAAACTGTCGGCCTTGCCGAAGACACAGCCATTGGCGCGGCGCCAGATCTCCATCGCGTGAAACACATCACCTTGGGAAAATCCTTCCGGGTCGCCAATTTCGCCGCCGCGCACATTGCGCCCTTCGAGCGGGACCGTGCCGTCGCGCCAGCCATGGGTGTGCAGCAGTCGGACGGGACCTTCGCACCCCTGCGGGTGCTCGCGCCAGAAGCTGCCGCCGAGCGGGGCGTAGGCCGTGAATGCATCTGGTGCGGCGCAGGCCAGATAGGAGGTCATTGACCCGCCGATGGAAAACCCGGTGAGGATGATGCGATCGGGGTCGAGCCCATGGGCCTCAACCGCCTCGCGCCGCACCTCTTGTAGAAATGACACCTCATCACGGCGTTTTTCGTAGTCGGGGTGAAACGACCATCCGGTCACCGTGCCGCCGGGGAAGGGCAGGCCTTGGGGTGCGATGACGGCATAGCCGCGTTCCAGGAAGGGCACCATCATGCGTTCATTTTGAAGCGCACCGTCCGGGCTGCCGCCATAGCCGTGGATGTAGAGGATCGCAGGGGGCGGGCTGTCGGACGCCTCAGGCAGGGCGATGTAGTACTCGCCACCCTCGACCTCACAGGGCGTGGTGTCTGAACAGGCCACAGCCGCACCCGGCAGGGCCGCGATACCAAGGGCGATTGCCGCGAGAGACTTATGCATTCCACGCCACCACGGGCAGATCTCGTTCCAACCATCCCGGCCCGGCGAAGGAGCCCAGCATGCCCTCGGGGATGTCGATGATAGGCGTGATGCCGGCCTCATCCAGCGAGACGGTTGTCCGCCGTGACCGCACCCCGCGGGCGCAAATCAACGCGACCGGCTGATCGTCTGAGGCGCGCGCGGCGCTTACGGCTTGCGCAAAATCATCGCGGCGCAGGTCGATCGGCACCGCGCCCTCTGGCACGCCGGTCGCGGACCATTCATCGGGCCTGCGGATGTCGACCAAAAGGATGTCACCCGCGCGCGCAGCTTCCAGCGCCTCGGGCGGGGTCATCACTCCTTCGGCCGCCGTGGGTGCCAGATAGGCCGCCGCACCGCCGCTCGCGGCCAACGCGCAGATGCCGCCGCCGATCATCATTCTTCGGGATATCTTACCCATCACCCAACCTTTCGCTTCTGCGCGTTCAACCGTCATGGCGGACAGATAGGGGGCAGTGCAATACATTCCTTGCCCCATCGCGTCACTGTGAAGGGGCATGCGAAGATTGTAATCTTCGCAGGATATGCTTTAGCGTCGCAGCCGAACCGAAATGCCGGAGAGCGCCATGCCAAACGACCCCCAAACCCCCCGGCGCGTGCTTGTTACTGGGACGGCGGGGTTCATCGGGTTTCATCTGGCCCAGCTGCTGCTGAAGGACGGTTTCCGCGTGCATGGGTTTGACGGGATGACGGATTACTATGACGTCTCCTTGAAAGCGCGGCGTCACCAGATGCTGATGCAGCATGAAGGGTTTTCCAAGACCGAGGCGATGCTGGAAGATACGGCTGCGTTCGATGCCATGGCGGACGCGTTTGAGCCCCAGATCATCATCCATCTCGCCGCACAGGCGGGCGTGCGCTATTCCCTCGAAAATCCGCGCGCCTATGTGGACGCCAATGTGGTGGGCACGTTCAATGTGATGGAGGCTGCACGTCGTCATGAAGTGGAACATCTGCTGATGGCGTCGACCTCTTCGGCCTATGGGGCGGGCACGCAGATGCCCTATCGAGAGACGATGAAGGCCGATACGCAGATGACCATTTATGCGGCCACCAAGAAGGCGACCGAGGCGATGGGCCATTCCTATGCTCATCTGTGGAACCTGCCCACGACCATGTTCCGGTTCTTCACGGTCTACGGCCCGTGGGGACGGCCTGATATGGCGCTGTTCAAGTTTGTGGAGGCGACGCTGGAGGGCCGCGCCATCGACGTCTACAACCACGGAGAGATGTATCGCGATTTCACCTATATCGACGATCTGGTGCGGGGCATCCGGTTGTTGATGGATGCGGTGCCGGTGCGGCCGGACAGTGAGGATGACATGGAAGAGGGCGATAGCCTGTCGCCGGTTGCGCCCTATCGCATCGTGAATATCGGCAATTCCACCTCGGTGCGGCTGACGGATTTCGTGGATGCGATTGAAGAGGCGTTGGGCGTGCCTGTGACGCGCAACATGATGGACATGCAAAAGGGCGATGTGCCCGCCACATGGGCGGATGCGGAGTTGCTTAAGCGCCTGACGGGGTACAAGCCTGCGACGGATGTCCGGGATGGTATTCGCGCCTTCGTGGATTGGTATAAAGACTACTACAATTGTT